>JAGNYW010000055.1:1642-13545 GCA_017984755.1 Methyloversatilis sp. | reverse complement strand
AGAAGGTCCCGGATCGGTGATTCGGGAGTGAAAAACGGGTGAAATTCGATGTCATGACGACGCGAATTTTGCGAACACGACTTCCGGAACGAAGAATCCCGAAAGGGTGGCTTTGATCAGCGTTTCCTTAGAAAGAATCTGACAATATGCGCTCGTTTTTGAGATTCATGCGAATAGTGGCGCTTTCGGGCTTAAGCATTATTGGTTTTCTATTGGTTTTTTCTGTGGTTTCTCTTACCTTTGCTGGTCAAATTGGTGCTGCGGTTTTTGGCTCGCTATGCTTGGTGCCAATTCTCTTTGCTGCGAAATATGTTCTTAGAGTAAATTTGCCGAAGCCGACTGCTGGTGAGATCGAAGAAAGACAGAGTGTGGCGAGGGAGGAAAGATATAGGCGTAATTTGGAAGGTGAGAAATTAAAGGAAGAGAGGCAGATTCACAAAGCCCTAGAAAAAACTCATAAACTGGAACAGAAAAAGGCTCAAGAGGAGTTTTTCAATAATTTGAGCGTCGAATTCGGATCAGAACCAATTCCATGTGAGGTGGCTGGCGCAAATGGTTACGATCTACCTGTCAAGAAAACGCTTCTTCTATCGACCAGCTCAAATTCTCTTGTTCTGAGTGACCTGCGCGATTGCTCGAGCGTGGCGGTTGCGTTTGACCAGATTTCTGCAGTTGAGATTTCGGGTCCGGGAAAGGAGACAAGCAGTCTTGGTTTGGCTGGCGGAGGCTTCGGCTTCGAGGGCGCAGCGAAAGGAATCCTGATAGCGACTGCACTAAATCTGCTCTCGACGCGTACGACTGTCAGCACTTACCTTCGGGTTATGACGAAAATAGGAGAGGTTTTCCTTCATACAGCCGCAAAAGAACCGGCGGATTTAAGAATGAAGCTTTCCGCAATGTTTGTCGCAATCGAGAACGCAAAGGTGTCAAAACCACAGGCGCCCGAGACCACTCTGCTCGATCTTGAACGGTTAGCGGATATGTACCAAAACGGATTGTTGAGTGCATCTGAATTCAAGGTGGCAAAGCTCAAACTGCTCAGCCATAAAGGTCATGGCAGTTAAGGCAGCACAATTGGGGACGTAGCAACATTTCCACTCCGCATACGACTCAAGAGGCCGACAACGTAACGGCATTGGGGTCAGAGCCCCTATATCTTTTATAAACCCCGATTATTCCATACGGATTGTTCCTTTTGCCCGATCACTCAGTACGCTCCAATCCGATGAGTCACGCCGAACCGTTCCGCCTGTATGCCCAGTCGCTTGTCCAGTGTCCATAATCTGGCGCCTTGCGTGATCAGGGTAGAGGCGAGCAGGTGCATGTCTACGATGCCGCAGCCGAGGCCGAACAGGTGTTCGCGGTCGATGAAAGCAAGCACTTCCGCAGCACTGGCCTGACGGGCGGGCTGCAGGCTGGCGAGGTCGGTCAGTGTTTGCGCGCGGCTCGGTGGGGTGCCGCAGGCCAGTTCGCTGATGATCAGCGGGTGTGAGTTAAAAGGGGACAGACCACAATTTGTTCGCCCGGACCTGCTCATACATCCAGGCCGGGTCCATGTCCGCTCCGTTGGGCCAGGTCACCGCACCGAGATGCAGGCGTGCCTGATCAAAACTGGTCTTGTCCTTCAGCGCTTCGAAGACGCCGCATTCCGTTGCCGCAAGAATCGCCGAAAAATCGGCGATGCCCTGCGTGTCATCCATGAAGGTGACAGCCAGACGGTATTCGGGCAGCACTGAAAGTGCCTTGATCCGCCAGGGTGCGGCGGGGATTACTCCAGTGGTTTGATCCGCTTCGGGTGTTGTCTGGATTGGCACAGTTTCCAGTCCTCCATCAGTTCGGTGCGATGTTCGATCGCCCATTCGATTGTCAGGGCAAGTGCCCTGCGCGGCAGGCTGCCACTGATCGCCTCGAGCGTCCGGATTTCGATCGGGGCCTCATGTTCGAGGATATCGCGTGGAAATGCGGCGGGGTGTGTTCGCCCCAGAACATCTGGATGACGATACCGAAGAACTGGCTGATCGTGGGTGTGGCCGGGATTATGCGCCTGACGCCTGTGAGGTGTCGGACAGCGACCGCGCTCCTGCGTCTTCGGCGGCTTGCACCAGGCAGAGTGGCGGGAGGCTCGCTCTGCTAGGGGGAATAGGGGGCAGAGCCACATCCTTCTTTTCTTCTCAGCCGGTCGCTCGACCGCTTTCCGGCCACTGTCTGCTCGCGTGCAGCATGCGCAGGATTCGTACCGTATCGCCGGTCACGTCATACACCAGGATGTAATTCGGATGCACCACGAGTTCCCGTGTGTCGGTGATTCGACCTGATCTGCCCAGAGCGGGGTATTCGGTCAGGCGGGTTGTCTTTTCGGAAATCAGTTCGTCGAGTGCGAGTGCGGCGACCGGGTTGTCCCGGGCGATGTAGGCACGAATGTCCCGGCGGTCCTGTGCGGCAAGGCGCGTCCAAGCCAGTTTCAAGACGATTTGCCGGTCTGCTGGCTGCGCGTTTCGGCACGCCAGTCGGCGGCTTCGGCTTCGACGTCTTCGGCGGGCAGCAGGTCGCCGGCGTTGGCGGCGTCCAGACCGCTCTGCACCTGGCGGCGGAACCAGGTGTCGTGTTCGGCTGCTTCGTGCTGCTGCCTGACGTAGTCACGCATGAAATCGCGCAGAAGCTGGGCGCTGGTGCGGTCGCGGGACTTGGCGGCTGCCGTGAATTCATTCTTCAGGTCTTCTTCGACGCGAAAGGTGAAGGTGGCTTCGCTCATGGCGTTTCCCCGATGTGTTACATGATCAGTACAACGTAGCACATCAGGGGATGCCCTTCTATCTGCCCCGACTGGAAACAGGGGGCAGAGCAAGATTCCCCATGTTTTTCAGTCGCTCTCCGTGAAAGGGCGATATCGCTCTAGGTCCATGCTGTCGTGGAGGATCCGTAGAACATCGACCACCTTGCTGTCCTGAGCGCCAGCGATGCGGAACATCACGACATGTCGACCCTTGCGTCGGTTTCGCGCGACATGAAGGGTCAAGTAACAATAGGGGGCGTAGCAACGTTTCCAGCACTGCCAGCCGCTCGCGCTGACGCGGGTGCGTTGGTGCTACCATGGTGTCACCGTTTCCGGGAGTACCGCCAATGACGAGCACCACAACGCTCAAGCTGTCCGACGAGCTCAAGGCGCGCATCGTCTCGGCGGCGCAGCAGACGGGCAAGACCGCGCATGCCTTCATGGTCGAGGCGCTGGAACTGCAGACTGAGTTGGCCGAACGTCGTGGTGCCTTCGTTGCCGATGCACTGCTGGCGCGGGAAGAGGTTGCGCGTTACGGGCTGGTGGTGGATGCCGACGAGGTGTTCGATTACCTGAAGGCGCGCGCCGAAGGAAAGGCCGCCCGAAAGCCCGACCCGTCGTCGATCTGAGCAGGATCATGGGTACCCGTGTGGTGCTGGCGCCGCGCGCGCTGGCGGACCTTGAACGCCTGACCGATTTCCTGCTGCGGGCCGATGCGCCGGTGACGGCAGCCGAGACGCTGCCCATCCTGCGATCCGGCCTTGCGGTGCTGGGCACGCATCCTCTGATCGGTCGCAAGGTCGAGCACGATCTGCGCGAACTGGTGATGTCGCGCGGCCGTACCGGTTATGTGGCCCTGTATGACTATGACGCCAGTCGCGACGTCGTGATCGTGCTTGCCGTACGGCATCAGCGGGAGGGTGGCTACGGCGCTTGAATCCCGAGTTGAAAGGGAACAGGCCAAAATTTATTGACCCGGACATGCTCATACATCCAGGCCGGGTCCATGTCCGCTCCGTTTGGCCAGGTCACCGCACCAAGATGCAGGCGTGCCTGAACAGGGCTGGGGCGTTGCCTCGGCACCGTGGAACAGCAGGGCGCGCAGCACGATATTTCGCAAGGCGGCGGGAAAGGCGAGGCCTGCTGGTGCTCCCGCAGCGCGGTTAGCTCGCCGGGCGACTGAAGCTGGCGTTACCCGCATCCGATGGACGACGGTTTGTGGCTTGAGAATCCAGTCGTCCGGACCTACTCGACAGCCAGGTCATCCAACTAGCTGCCGCTCGCCCCATCCAGGCCGGGTGGCGAGCCATCCGGTGGCCTGCGCGCGATCGGCCGCACGCAGGGACGTCCCCATAAGGAACAACCTGAAGCCTCGGGAAATGGGGGCGACCGAGCCGGATCGAAGGAACCGCTCGGCAAGTGTCGAAAAATTTTACACGGTCATGACCAGGCTTGCCTTCCCGAAGCACCGAGCCCTGGAAATACAAAAGCTTATCTGCGGTTTGCAAGGTCTGGCGTGCGGTTTGCTTTCAGCTGCCGGGAAGGTGCGGTAATTCGGCTGCGCCAAAAAACCCAGAGAATCCACGATGCGCATCAAGCCTCTGCTGTTCGCCCTTTTTGCGGGCCTTGCGACGACGGCTGCCCAGGCAGCTGCCTACACGGTGACGGTCACCGGCACGCTTTCCGGCGCCTATGACAATGCAGGCATCTTCGGGCCGGCCCGAACTTTCTTGAACGGCAAGGCTTTCACGGCGACGCTGGAGGTTGACGAAGAGACGCCGGGGTCTTTCCATGCACTCGATACGCCGAGTCAGCGCATGCTGGTCGGCACCTATTCCGCATCGCCCGTTCTGGGGTGGCTGACCGTCAATGGCATCACGCGCCAGGTGCAGCCGCTTCAGGGCACTGTGTTCGTCATCAATGATCACGGCGCAGTGCCGCAGGATGCTCTCAGCTTCAAGGCAAGCAGCGACAATTTTGACGGCGGTGTCTATTACGACGACTGGGTCGATTTCGGTGTCAACGATTCCAGTCGCACGCTGCTGGATTCAACGGTCGTACCCGCGACCTACGATTACACGGTGCCCGGCGCCCTGACCCTGAGCGGCAGTTTCCGTTTTCAGAATTCGAGGGACGGTTATCTGGCAAGTGGCGAGTTCGGGGTAACCGGCTTCACCATCGCCAGCGCGGCGCCGGTTCCGGAGCCGGCGAACTGGGCGTTGCTGATCGGCGGTCTGGGTGTACTCGGCGCTTCGCTGCGTGCGCGCAGGGCAGCGGCCCGGAAGGCCTTCATGTAACCGTGTCACCCGCCTGAGCCAGCCGTCGAGAAACTGGCGGACGGTCGCGGTCAGGCTGGGCGGGCGCCGCTGGCAGTTGCGTCCGGTTTGGGATAAACCTTGGCAGCAACATATTGCCGGGCTGAATGCTTTTCCGGGCCCGGGTAACCTTTGGAGGCACACGACAATGAATGGCACGTATCTTCGCGTTTCCGCACTGGCACTTCTTCTTGCCGGTTCGCTCCCGGCGCTTGCCGTCACCAGCACCTTCGATACCGATGCCGAGGGCTGGGGTGCGCAGGGTGACGTGGAAAGGCCCCTGACCTGGAGCGCCACCGGCGGCAATCCGGGCGGCAATGTGTTCATCGACGATCTGACCACGGGGGGCGTCACCTATTTCGTGGCCCCCGCGCTGTTCCATGGCAACTTCGCCGGTGCGCTCGGGACCCATCTGACTTTCGATCTCATGCAGCGCTACACCGGTTCGGCGAACCAGTTCAATGACGAGGATGTGATCCTGCAGGGCGGCGGTCTCACGGTTGTCTACAACACGGCGAACAATCCAGCCAACAACGTGTGGACTTCGTATTCGGTCCCGCTGTCGGCGGCGGGGTGGCGGCTGAACACCCTTTCGGGCAGCGCCGTCACGGACGAGCAGTTTCTTGCCGTCCTGTCGAATGTTTCGGCGCTCAGGATTCGCGCGGAGTATCAGTCAGGTCCCGACATCGGCTTTCTGGACAACGTGGCGCTCGTACCGGAACCCACGACGACCCTGATGTTCCTGCTCGGCATCGGATGCGTCGCACTCGCAGCGCACCGCAGGCCGCAATCGGTGGCTTGAGGCAGTGCAGATGAAGGTCGGCGGGGTGCTTGTTGCGCTGGTCGGACTGATGGCCGTCACATCGGCCCAGGCGATCGATGCGAAGTATGCCCGACAGCTCGAACGTTCCGGCTGTACCCAGATGTCGGAACTGCAGGGCTGCGACATCACGAAGACGCGCACCGAAAACGCCCGCGCGGGTTTCGTGACGGAGGCGCCTGCCGGCAAGGGCGCTGCTGCCGCATCCGGAACGCCCTATGCCGGTCGATGGGTCGCCAGGGGCCCGGACGGTGCAACCGTCGCCACCCTCCGCATCGACAGCAGGGAGCGTGTCCGGGTCAACGGCAAGCGGGTCAAGGCGAAGCGCAGCGATGGCGCGCTCGTTATCCGCGACGGCTCCGTGATCTACACCATCCAGGGCGACCGCCGCCTGAAGGGCGAGGACACCTGGGCTGACTTCGATGCCGGCACGAGAGGCGTCATCGTCGCCGAGTAGGCAGGCGCGAATTCGATGGAGCCTCCGGAACCCGCTTCCGGACGAAGAGCGGAAAAACGCGGACTGGCCCCGGATGTCGCCCCCGTCCGGCTTGCGTGATCGAGGTCGTCCGCCGGTGTCGGATGCGCCGACCGCGATCCGCAGGTACATGGAAGCTCGAGGAAAGCCGGCGTTTTCCGGGTGCATGCTTTTCTGTAGACTCGGCGCCCCTGCCAATTCGAATTCCGCTTCCTCTATGTGTCCCGACGGCGTTGAACACCCGACGTCTTCCGCCTGGCGGAACGAAGCCTGGGCGGCGCACGACGGCCGCGTGCTGGTGTTGCGGCCGATGGCGTCGACCGACATGGACACCGCGCGCGCCTTCATCCGGAATCTGTCGTTCGGCAGCCGCTACTTCCGCTTCGGTCGCGGCGACATCGATTTCGACGATGACGCGCTTCGGAGCGTGTGTGCGGCCGATGCGCTGACGAACACGCATCTCGTCGTGGTGACGAATGACGACCCGAGCAATGTCGTGATCGCCGCATCGGCGCGTTATGTCGTGCAGGACGACGGCGAAAGCTGCGTATTCGGGCTGGTTGTGGCGGATGCCTGGCAGGGCGAAGGGCTCGGCCGGCGTCTGATGCAGGCGCTGATCGACAGCGCGCGCGGTCGCGGCCTGAAAGTGATGCGGGGTGAAGTGCTGGCGTCCAACGCCCGCATGCTCGGTTTCCTGCAGAAGATGGGCTTCGACATGGAAGAAACCGCGGAACGGTGGCCCTCCGTTCGAAAGCTCAGCCTGAGACTGGAACCCGGCAACGATGCCTGAGCGCCGGCAGGTTGTCTGCCGGGCATCGTTCGATACCCGGACCGCGCATTCAGCCGGGATCTGAGCAACTGAAACGTTACGGCGACTCTCCATGCCCCTGGCTTGGAGCCGGGCGGGATGGACGCGCCTGCGTATATATATATGCATCCATGCGGAATGCGGCGACATGTGACGGCAATGGCCGGTGGCACCCCGAGGATGCGGACGCGAATCGATGGCCTGACGCTGGTGGACGTCCGTCTTCACGAAGGGCACGACACGCGGTTTCGCCACGCTGCGCAGCGACCCGCTGCAGGGAGACGGATGTTTGTTCCGGCGCTGTCGATTGCCGCCCACTCCGCCCGCAATCGACCGGGGAGCCGGAACAGTTGGCAGGGACTTGCGCAACGCTTGGCGTGGATAACTTGACTGCTGTCGAGGAAACTTACAGTGCATCTGCCTTGCATCAGCAAGCTTCTGATTATGAACGACTAAATAATTTGGCATGCAGGCTGCTTGATCTCGCCATCACTTTCGGGTACCGCGAGGAGGGTTCATGACTGCATTCCGTCACGTTGCGCTGCTGGCGTCCTGTTTCGCTGCGGTCTCCAGTGCGTCGGCTTACCAGGTCCATGACCTGAGTTCGATCGTCGCTGATGCGGGCTATGGTCAGAGCTACTTCAGCGGCCTGAACAATCGTGGCACCGTGGCCGGCCACGGCAGCGGCACCCCGGGCTTCTTCACGCTTCAAAACGGCCTTCTGTACCCGCGTCAGCTCGTACCCTACAGCTACGACCCCGCTTTCCCGCTCGTTCAGCCGCCCAACACCTTCGAGATCGCGCTCGACATCAACGATCGCAACGATGTGCTCGGCATCGCGAACATCAACTACCAGCCGAACTCATTTCTCAGGGCCGAATACCGGGGCTTCATCTGGTCGGGCAGCGCGTTGAGTTCGGGGAGCCGTGTCGAATGGTTGTCGGCAGACGACAGCGGCGTGACGCCGGTGGCGCTGAACAACTATCGTCGTGTGGTTGGAATCGGTGGTGTGCCGGGCAGTTCGACGCTGACCCGCGTGAAAACCACGGTGGCGGATTCGGCTTGGACCATGCTTCAGCCACTCCCCGGGGACACCCTGACGACGGTGCTGTCGACGTCGGGAGGCGGCCGGGTGGTCAACGACAGCGGCCATATCATCGGCCAGTCCTACTCCGGCCAGTGCTGCGGCGGGAGTCAGGCCGTCGTATGGCGCGGTGGTACGGCTGTCGAGTTGCCCGGTGGCACGCAGTACAGCCAGGCCTACGCCATCAACAAGGCAGGGCGTATCGCGGGGGTGGTCGATGGCCGCGCCGTCATGTGGCAGGAAGACGCGGTGGTCGAGCTGGGGAACCTGATCGGATTTGCCGGTTTCAGCGGCGCCTATGCGATCAACGACTACGGTCACGCGGTGGGATCGTCCGACTCGTTCAACGATGTGTTCTTCCGTTCGGCCTTCATCTGGCAGAACGGCCAGATGACGGACCTGAACACGCTGTATGCCTTGCCGGACGACTTCTGGGCGACGACCGCGACCTCCATCAACAACCGGGGGCAAATCATGGTGGACGCCGCGCGCGTGCTGGGCGACGGTTCGATCGAAGAGCGCAAGTTCCTGATTTCTCCCGGACCACTTTCGCGTCTGCCGGTGATTCAGCCCGGTACGCCCGACGAAGCATTCTCGGCGCGCGCCGCACTGGTGCCGACCGGCGGAACGATCGGTCGCGTCAGCGCGAGCCCGGGCAATTTCTACATCGAACGCAGCAACGGCGACCGCATTTTCCATCTTGCAGGCGAAACGCCGCAGCTGAGTCTGGGCGACGTCGTCGAATCGATCGACAATCCGGTGAAGGTCACCTTCAACGACGCGACCGATTTCGAAGTGTCCCCCCAGAGCCGCATCACCCTGGATGAATACGTTTTCGATCCGGACCCACAGGAAGGCAAGGCGTCGCTGCTGCGCAAGGTGTTCACCTTCTTCAGCGAGCAACAGCCCGGTGGTGACGACCGGAACGTGGTGATCGAGGGCAAGAATCTCGGTGTGCTGGGCTTTCGCGGCGACGCGGCCGACTACATCGATCCCGATCTGCTCGACGTGTCGGTCAAGATGAACGTCGGCTCGCCGGTGTCGCTGTCGACCTTCGTGAAGATGCCGGATGCACCGTTCGAGCTGACCTTCGAATACGTGTTCCTGACCGGAACCGGCATGCTGGAAGTCTACTTCGAAGATCTCCAGGTCGGCAGCTTCGTCGCGGCGCTCGACGATGCAGGAATCTTCCGGCGTGCCGTGCTGCAGATCGACGATCCCGACGTGCTTGCCATGCCGGATGCCCGCCTGTCCTTCATATTCGACGGCCCGACTGGCGCGCAGATGCTGATCGACGACATTGCCATGCCGGGGCTCGCCATCGGCGGCTTCGATGGATTCGATGAAGGCTGGTACAAGGATGGCCCGGGCAGCCTGGAACTGGCGGCGACCATCAGCGAAGGCGCGCTTGCGCAGATCACCCAGGTGCCCGAACCGGGCACCTGGGCAATGCTGGTTTCAGGGTTGTTGCTGGTGGTGGCTGCGACGGGGCGCAGCCACGCCCCGAGCCGAAGGTGTCTCTCTCAATGACCGGGAAGATCTGCAGGGACAAGGTGCAAGGGACGGCAGACGGAACGTGAAACGCATCGTCATCTGCGGAGCCGCAGGGCGCGACTTCCATAATTTCAACGTTGTCTACCGCGACGATCCGGCGACGTGCGTCGTCGCCTTCACCGCAACGCAGATCCCCGGCATCGATGCGCGGCGCTATCCGCCAGCCATTGCGGGAAACCTTTACCCCGAAGGCATCGTCATCGTTGCGGAGCACGAACTCGACGCGCTTTGCCGGCGCGAACGCGTCGATGCCGTCGTGTTCGCCTACAGCGACGTGACACACGAACACGTGATGCATCTGGCGTCGCGCGTGCTTGCAGCCGGTTGCGACTTCACGATCCTCGGGCCGCGCGCGACGATGCTGACCGCTCGCAAGCCGGTGATCGCGGTGTCGGCGGTGCGCACCGGCTGCGGCAAGTCGCAGACGGCGCGTCATGTCGCCGATCTGCTGAAGGCGCGCGGCCTGCGCGTTGCGGTGACGCGGCACCCGATGCCGTACGGCAAGCTCCGCCTGCAGCGTGTGCAGGCCTTCCATGCCCTCGCCGATCTCGACGCGGCGCGCTGCACGCTCGAGGAGCGCGAGGAATACGAACCCCATATCGAGGCGGGTCACGCCGTGTTTGCGGGTGTCGACTACGCGGACGTGCTCGCGGAGGCGGAGCGTTCGTGCGACGTCATCGTGTGGGATGGCGGCAACAATGACTTTCCCTTCTTCGCGCCGACCGTGCATGTCGTGGTGTGCGATGCCCTGCGACCGGATCAGCTCACCACGCACCACCCCGGCGAGGCCGTGCTGCGCATGGCCGACGTGGTCGTGATCAGCAAGGTCGATGCGGCAGCGGCGGCGGACGTCGACCGGCTGGAGACCTCCATCGCGGCCATTGTCCCCGGTGTGCCCATCGTGCGCGCCGCGTCGCCGGTGCGCATCGACGATGCAGAAGGTCTGCGGGGCAAGCGCGTACTGGTGATCGAGGACGGCCCGACCATCACGCATGGCGGCATGCCCTTCGGCGCCGGCATGAGCGCGCTGCGGGCGTTCTGCGATGTCGACATCGTCGATCCGCGCGCGAGTGCCGCACCGGAGATCGCGCGCGTCTATGCTCAGTATCCGCACATCGGCCGTGTGCTGCCGGCGATGGGCTACAGCGATGCGCAGCTCGATGCCCTGCGGGCAACGATCAACGCGAGCGATGCTGGCGTCGTGCTGGCCGCCACGCCGGTCGACCTCGCACGGCTCGGTGGCTTCGAAAAGCCGGTCGTGCGTGTGCGCTACGGCTACGCAGATGCCGGAATGCCGACGCTTGCCGACATCCTGATGCTGCGTCTCGACATGGCGGTGCGCTGAGTCGTACCGCCGGCGCGTGGGGCTCCATTCGGAAGAATCGCCCGCAGTGAATCCGGGTGACGGTCGAAACGAGGTGCTGTCGCCGGATGCTTCAATTAAGATGCGGGACCGAAAATTCGGGCACTCGCGTCTCATGCGTCGGAACCTCCGTGCTCGTGCCCGGCATCAGCCATACGGCGGAGCGACATCCCGCCCGCGCTGCCGCCTCGCACGCGCGGTGCCGGCTGGCTGCGTGAAGGCATGCGAGGCCCATCGCACAAGGCAGTCCGATGCAGTTTTCCGATCTCTACGACCGACTCAAGGTTGTACCGCAGTACCTGATGCCGAAGCAGGCGATGACTGTCTTCGGGTCATTCGTGGCGAACTCGCGCGCGCCGTGGACGCGCGGCATCATCCCGTGGTTCATCCGGCGCTACGGCGTGGACATGACCGAAGCTGCCGATCCCGATCCCGCGCACTACGCCTGCTTCAACGATTTCTTCACCCGCGCACTGCGTGACGGCGTGCGTCCGCTGGCGACCGCGCCCTTCGTCAGTCCGGTGGACGGTGCGGTCATCCGCTGCGGCACGATTGCCGGCGGACAGATCCTGCAGGTGAAGGGACATCGCTACAGCGCGCGCGCGCTGGTCGGCGGCGACGCGACGCTGGCGGCGCCGTTCGAGGATGGCGAGGCCATCTCGGTCTATCTGAGCCCGAAGGATTACCACCGCATCCACATGCCCTGCGATG
>JAGNYW010000055.1:0-1542 GCA_017984755.1 Methyloversatilis sp. | reverse complement strand
CATCGCTACAGCGCGCGCGCGCTGGTCGGCGGCGACGCGACGCTGGCGGCGCCGTTCGAGGATGGCGAGGCCATCTCGGTCTATCTGAGCCCGAAGGATTACCACCGCATCCACATGCCCTGCGATGGCCGTCTGCTGCGCATGATCCATGTGCCGGGTGACCTGTTTTCGGTGAATCCGACCACGGTGCTCGGGGTGCCGGGGCTGTTCGCGCGCAACGAACGCGTCGTCTGCCTGTTCGAGTCCGCGTTCGGTCCGTTCGTGCTGACCCTGGTCGGTGCGACCATCGTCGGCAGCATGGCGACAGTCTGGCATGGGCTAGTGAATGAGAAGCGCAGCGGTGTGCTGCGCGAGTGGCGTTACGATGATCAGGACATCACGCTGAAACGCGGCGACGAGATGGGGCGTTTCCTGCTCGGCTCGACGGTGGTCATGCTGTTCCCCCCGAACGTGCTGCGCCCGCTGCCCGACTGGACACCGGGGCGTGCGGTACGCATGGGCGAAGCGATGGCGGCGTCGGCGGGCTGAGTCGGAGCCGCTTGCAGCGGTCGTCGCATGCGCGTTCCGAAGGTCTATCTCTCGAGGAGTGAATGACATGCCGGACAAGACATCGAACGAACGCAGCCAGGCAGCGGGGCCGCCGCAGCCGGGCCCGGTCGAACTGTTCCACAAGACCTTTCACGAACTGCTCGAAAGCATCGCCCGATCGGCCGACCCGTTCGGCGTCACGGCGCCCATCGTGCATGCGCAGCTCGCGTGGGCGGCCCACCCGAAGGAACTGGGTGACCGCCTGGTCAGCCTCTCTTCGGACCTGTGGCGCCTGCAGCAGCATGCGATGAACCGGGCGCTCGGCCTTCCCGACGCGGATCCGATCGCGGTGGTGGAAGGCGACGCGCGGTTTGCCGATCCGGCCTGGTCGGAGCATGCGGGCTGGGACCTGCTGAAGGAGTGCTATCTCGCCTTCACCCACCACACGCAGGACATGCTGTACGACACGCCGGGCATGAAAAAAAAGGGCCGCGAGCGCGCAGCGTTCTGGTGGCGCAACTGGCTGAACGCCGTGGCGCCGACCAACTACCTGTTCACCAATCCTGTGGCGATGCGCAAGGCGCTGGAAACGCGGGGAGAAAGCCTGATGCGCGGCTTCCGCAACTTTCTCGACGACCTGCAGGCGGGCGACGTGCGCATGACCAACCCGGACCACTTCAGGGTGGGCGAAAACCTCGCGACCACGCCGGGTGCGGTGGTGCTGCGCACCCGTCTGGTCGAGGTGATCCATTACGCGCCGACGCAGCCGACCGTGCATGCCGAACCGGTGGTGATCGTGACGCCGTGGATCAACAAGTTCTATGTGCTCGATCTGGTACCCAGGAAAAGCATGATCCGCTTCCTGCTCGATCAGGGACTGGACGTGTTCATCACGAGCTGGAAGAACCCCGACGCATCGATGCGCGATGTCACCTTCGACGACTATCTGCTCGAAGGTGTGCATGCGGCGGTCGAAGTGGCGCGCGCGCTGACCGGCGCGCCGAAGGTGCATGC
>JAGNYW010000004.1:140806-153026 GCA_017984755.1 Methyloversatilis sp. | reverse complement strand
CGCTTCGTCCGCCGGTGCCGGTCGTCGAATTCCGGCGGCCGGCGGCGTATCCAGCGGATGAAGGCGGCGATGGCGGGGTGTTCGCGCAGGCGTTCCGGCGTGGCGTAGTCGCGCGCCAGTTCGCCCTCGCTCAGCACTGTGTGCAGCTTGCGGTGACAGATGCGGTGCATCTGCACGGTCTCCCGTCCGCCCTTCGATTTCGGCACGAGGTGGTGCCGATCCACCACCGAACCCGCATGCATGGCCCGCCCGCACAGGGGGCAGGGCGCATCCTCGCGCAGGCGGTCGCTGCTGCCGTCTAGTTCCGCGATGTCTGTCCGGGTTGTCTTGCGCGCCATGTCCATGCAATGACTTGTCAGCGCTCCGACGGTTCCGACAGGGGACGTTTTCGGTGACGACCCGGAACTTCATTGCACACGAAGCTTGTGTACGCGGCTTCCGGCCGCAGACCTGCATGCGCAGGGGGATAGACACAACACGACCGGCTCACCGGCGCGATTTCAATCCATCCAGTCAGGAGCGCACCCATGATGATTCGCAGAATTGCAGCCTCAGTTCTCCTCTCCGCGTTCGCGGCTGCTCCGATGGTCGCAGCCGCCGCGTCGCCGATCGCACCGGTCGGACCCAACGTGACCGTGCTCACCGCAACGCCGACGCTGGTCGGTGCAGGCGTTTCGGTGAGCGCCCTTGGCCTGGCGTCTCTCACGAGCGACGCTTCGGGCAATCCGGTCGGATTGTTCCCGATCACCGGCGGATATCTCGCTCCCGATCTGTCGAATGCGATGGTCGAGCACATGGGCAGCGGTCTGCGTCTGTCGCGCAACGGCCTCGACCTGCAGAACTTTCCGATCGACACCACCATGACGGTCTACACGATCTTCGGCAGTGTGACCTCGGGAAGCACCTTCATACCGTCCGCACCGCTTTTCACGCTGTCCGGTTTCGATCTGCTGGTGTCCGGACCGGGTGGTGGCGCACTCGCCGCCTTCCTCGGCATTCCGGATCTGAGCGGTGCGAAGATGGGTTTCGCACTGACCAGCCCGGTCGCCGCAGTGCCGGAGCCCGAAACCTGCGCCTTGCTGCTTGCCGGCCTGGGCCTGGTCACACTGGCCGCACTTCGGCACACGCAGCGCATCTGAGCGCCTCGCGCGCCCGGCAGGACCAGACTCAGAAGGGCAGTGCAAGCTGTCCTTCTTCGTTTCCGGGTGTCGCGTCCTGCGCTGGCCGTGCGTCGGCGCGCATCAGGTGGCCGGCGCGCACGCCGAGCAGACGGAAGCGCCGGTCCAGCGGCATGCGCTTGATGCACAGCGCGGCATGATGACGGATGGCCGGCGCGTCGCATATGCATGCAGGCAGCGTCAGCTCGCGGGTCAGTATGCTGAAGTCGTCGCGTCGCATCTTCACGCCGATGGATTTCGCGACATAGCCCTTGCGCTGCAGATCGTCGGCCAGGCGTTCGCACAGACGGGTGAAGACGGTGCCAAGCTCGGCGCGGTCGTGCCTGGCGTGCAGGTCGCGCTCGAAGGTGGTTTCGCGGCTGATCGATTTCGGTTCGTGCTCGAACGAGAGCGGCCGGTCGTCGCGGCCGTGCGCTGCTTCGGTGAGCCAGTGGCCGTAGCTCTGGCCGAAGTGTTCGATCAACCCGTGCGGTTCGGCGGCCGCCAGTTCGCCGATGGTGCGGATGCCCAGCGCTTCGAGCTTCGCGCTGGCTTTCGGGCCGATGCCGTTGATGCGTCTGGCCGGCAGCGGCCAGATGACGGATGGTACGTCGGCTTCGGTCAGCAGCGTGATGCCGTGCGGTTTGTTCAGGTCGGAGCCCAGTTTGGACAGCAGCTTGTTCGGCGTCACGCCGATCGAGCAGCTGAGTCCGGTCGCCGCCTGCACCGCAGCCTGGATGCGCACCGCGATTGCACGCACGCCGCCGTGCGGGTCGTCGCCGACGGCGTCCTGCGCGCCCGGCAGGTCGGTCAGGTCCATGTAGATTTCGTCGATGCCGCGATCTTCGATCAGCGGCGCGTGTTCCGCCACGGCCGCCTTGAACAGGCGGGAATAATGTCGGTAGGCGTCGAAATCGACCGGCAGCAGCACGGCGTCCGGCGCCAGCGCGGCGGCTTTCATCAGACCGATGCCGGAATGCACGCCGAACACGCGCGCCTCGTAGGTCGCGGTGGTGGCGACGCCACGGCCAGCGTAGTCGCTCAGCCGGGCGAAACGGCGCGTGCCGTCGGCCAGCACTGCGGGGTGGTGCCGCGGGCTGCCGCCCACCACCATCGGCAGCCCGCGCAGTTCCGGGTAGCGCAGCAGTTCGACCGACGCGAAAAAGGCGTCCATGTCGAGGTGGGCGATCCAGCGACGGGTCATCGCAATGCGCGCGGACGATTCAATTCTTGCGCCTGGGTGCCTGCGCCGGCACCGGTTCGGGTGGGCGGCTGGCCTGTTCCAGCGCGTCGCGCACGCGTTCCATGTCGTGCGCGCGCAGCCCCTCGACCAGCGCGCGCGACGCGTCGCGCCGCGTTTCGGCATAGCGGCGCAGATTCTGCAGCGCGGCGGCCGAGGGGGCTTCCGGGCTGAGGCGGATTTCCGACAGATCCTCGAAGCTCTCCTGATAGGGCAGCGCCACTTCGAATTCGATGCGGCCGGCCAGATCGTCGAATGTCGCGCCGCTCTTCTGTGCGTCGCCGAGCAGGCGCGTCCACTGGCGCGCCAGGCGCTGGTCTTCGCCGATGAAGGCCTGTATCTCTTCGCGCGCCATCACCTCTTCGCTCCAGCGGTAGCGCGGCGACGGAATGCCGATGACCATCAGCACGAGTGCAGCGACGAGTGTGAAGCCGGCCAGCCACTGAGCGGGCGATGCGGCCTGGCCCCGGTATCTGCCGAGCAGGTTCCGCCGGCTCGATGCCAGCGGACGCACGAGCGCGGCACCGCCGAGCAGACCTGCGACGAAACCGCCGATGTGCGCGCCATTGTCGATGCCCGCTATCTGGAAACCGAGAAAGATGGTGATGGCGGCGAACAAGCAGGCACCCCAGAACAGGCGCAGGAATTCGCTGCGTTCCATCGTGGCGCGCTGCTGCCACACGAAGCTGATCAGCGCGCCGTAGACGCCGAAGATGGCGCCCGAAGCGCCGCCCGAGACGGCGCGATCACCCTGCACGATCAGCGACAGGAGATTGCCGCCCAGCCCGCTGACGAAATAGATGAGGATGAACCGCAGCGGCCCGAACATGCGTTCGACCAGCCGCCCGCCGTCGAGCAGCGACGCCATGTTCATCGCCAGATGGAACAGGCCGAAGTGCAGGAACAGTGCACTGCCCAGCCGCCACCATTCGCCGTCTTTGGTGGCCGGCCCGAAATTGGCGCCCCAGGCGAACTGAACTTCGTTCGACGAATGCCACAGGCCGGCGCCGAACAGCAGCATCACGAGAAACACGCCGATGTTGGCTGCAACGAGCGTCAGGGTCACCGGAATGCGGCGACGGTGTTCGTGGAGCTGATCCAGGAGGGGAAGTGGTTCGACGTTCACGGACCCGGGCGTGCTGAAAGAGGCGTCATGCGGCTGAGGCGCGAGCGTAGCACCCCGGGCGGGGCGTGCGCGTTACGGGTTGGTGGCTGTCGGTCTCAGGCGTACCCAGGCCGCGGCGGCGGAAGGTCAGCGCCCGAATTCGGTCAGGTCGAGCAGATCGCTGACCAGTTCCAGGCGCAGCAGCGGATCGCTCATTTCCATCAGTCTCTGGCGCTCTTCGGATGGCATCGGCAGCAGCTCGCTCCAGCGGTTGGCCACCCAGCCCGCTTCGTCGAATCGACTGGGTTCGAGCATCGGAGACACCTCCGCCGATTCGAATACGTCCAGCATCCGCACCAGATTCGCAGCAACGTAAGCGAGGTCCGATGGCACCTTCACGCGCGGATCCGCCGGCAGCGGTTCGATGTCGGCCATCCACAGCCCATGCGGCAGCTGCATGCTCGCGGTGACGCGGAAGCGTGTCGTGCCGCGCGTGATGATTTCGATCAGGCCGGGTTGCGGCGCCTGGTAATCCATGATCTGTGCCAGCGTTCCGATGGTGTGAAAGCGTTCGCCCGCGGCACCGGCCTGCTGCACTTCTCCTCCCTGCACCAGCGACACGACACCGAAAGGTTTGCCCGACCGGTGGCACTGCTTGATCATGGTCAGGTAGCGCACTTCGAAGATGCGCAGCGGCAGCATGCCGTCAGGAAACAGCGTGACACCGAGCGGGAAGAGTGGAATGGCGTCGGACGTCAGTTCAGTGGTCATGAGTGGGCCTGTAGGCTGGATTCGCTGCGGCGGCAGGCGATCTGTTCGATATCGCCGACGAGCGCAGCGACTTCCCGCTGCAGACGCTGGCGTTGTGGTGGCGTCAGGGATGCCGACAGTGCGGCGAGCGCCTCTGCTGCGCGCGCGCGGTTGGCGTCGAAGGCGGCGATGTAGCCGGGCGTGAAGATCCGTCCGGGCGAGATGAAAAGCGTTTCGAGTTCGCTGACGACGACGTTGCGGTCCGCATTGCGGCGTGCCAGCAGGTCGGCCAGCGCGGTCTGCCAGCGGCGTCTGCTTTCGAGGCTGTCATCGCCATTGCTGCGTACGTCGCGCGCCCATCCCTCGATCAGCGTCTGCTGTTGCGGCGCAAGCGTGCCGATCCATGCCTCTGTGCGTTTCTTCATGCGCCTCGCACGCTCGCGCACCCGCTCGTCGCGCGGCGGTTCGACCCATTCTTCGATGTAATCGCTGTTGCTCTTGTGCATGCGCTTGTTGAACGCCTCGATCTGCCCAGGGCTCGCGCCCACCATCAGCGGTCCGACTTCACGCGCGGCACGGCGCGCGATGTCATGCCCGAACGCCAGCGCCTGGCCGATGTGCACATCGGCGCGTTCCGCGCTCAGGCCGGCGCGCATGTCGGCATCGACCGTGCGCAGCCATGCGGAGTATGCGGGAAGCTGCGTCGTGCAGTGCCAGTCCACCAGACGCGTCACCGCCGGTTCGACGATCGCGCGTTGCGGTGAATACATCGGCAGGTAGTCGTCGAGCCGCCAGGCAATAAGGCGGTCGAGCTGGTTGTAGCCCATCTGCACGAAGCTGCAGCCGGCGGCCATGAGGGCGACGGCAACGGCGAGCATCAGGAGTTTGAAACGGCTGACTGCGGTCATCGGGCTTGCGGGGACGACTTCGAATTGTCTCCATCCTAGACTGATCGGCGCGCCGTCGGTTCGCGGAAAGCGCCACCGGAAACCTTTTTCCGCGTGTCCGCTCACAGACCTGACGCTGCCCCCTACAATCCCGCCATGATCCGACTGCGCCCGCTGCACCGTTGTTCGTGCCGATTGCTGGCCGCATGTCTTCTCGCCTCGCTCGCCGGCGGCTGCGGCGAGGTCTGGAACAACCCCTATCCGGCCGCTGATTCGGTGGGCGCCCCGGGTGGCAGCTCAGGTGGCAACATTCTCTATACGGCCTTCACCGACCGGCCCAAGCACCTGGACCCGGTCCAGTCGTACAGCGAGAACGAAATCACCTTCACGGCGCAGATCTACGAACCGCCGCTGCAGTACCACTACCTGAAGCGACCGTTCGAACTGACCACGGCCACGGCCGAGACCATCCCGCAGCCACGCTTCTACGACCGTGACGGTCGCGAACTGCCGGCCGATGCGCCAGTGGCCGACATCGCCGAGTCGGTGTACGACATCCGCATCAGGCCGGGCATCCGTTACCAGCCGCATCCGGCACTGGCGCGCGACGAAGCGGGCAACTACCTGTACCACTCGGGCGGACCGGGCAGGCGGCTCACGCTGTATGACTTCGAGCAGACCGGCGCGCGCGAACTCGAAGCGGCCGACTACGCGTACCAGATCAAGCGGCTTGCCCACCCCGGTCTGCATTCGCCGATCTTCGGCCTGATGAGCGAATACATCATCGGGCTCGCCGAACTGGGCGACACGCTGAAGACGGCGGCGGCCAGCGCGCCTCCCGGCCAGTGGCTGGACCTGCGCAAGCACGATCTGCCGGGCGTCGAGGTGGTCGATCGCCACACCTACCGCATCCGGCTGAAAGGCAAATACCCGCAGTTCCTCTACTGGCTGGCCATGCCCTTCTTCGCGCCGGTGCCCTGGGAGGCCGATCTGTTCCACGCGCAGCCCGGCATGGCTGAACGCAACCTCACGCTCGACTGGTATCCGATCGGCACCGGCCCCTACATGCTGAGCGAGAACGATCCGAACGCGCGCATGGTGCTCGCGCGCAACCCGAACTTCCGAGAGGAAACCTATCCGTGCGAAGGTGAAGCGGGTGATCGCGAAGCCGGGCTGCTGGCCGACTGCGGCAAGCGTCTGCCGCTGGTGGAGAAGATCGTGTTCACCCGCGAGAAGGAGCAGATTCCCTACTGGAACAAGTTCCTGCAGGGCTATTACGACGCCTCGGGCATCAGTTCCGACTCCTTCGACCAGGCGGTGCAGTTCGGTCAGACCGGCGAAGTCAGCCTGAGCGACGACATGAAGGCGCAGGGCATCCGGCTGCAGACATCGGTGTCGACCTCCACCATGTACATGGGCTTCAACCTGCTCGACCCGGTGGTCGGCGGCCTGGGCGAACGCTCGCGCAAGCTGCGCCAGGCCATCGGCATCGCGCTCGATCAGGAAGAATTCATTTCCATCTTCCAGAACGGCCGGGGCCTGCCCGCGCAGTCGCCGCTGCCGCCCGGCATCTTCGGCTACCGCGACGGCCGCGCAGGCATGAATGCCAACATGTATGACTGGGTGGACGGGCAGCCGAAGCGCAAGTCCATCGACGAGGCGAAGCGGCTGCTGGCCGAAGCCGGCTGGCCGAACGGTCGCGATGCGACGTCCGGCGAAGCGCTGGTGATCAATCTCGACACTACCGGCACCGGCCTGGGCAGCAAGGCGCGCATCGACTGGCTGACCAAGCAATTCGACCGGCTGGGAGTGCAGCTCGTGGTGCGCAGCACCGACTACAACCGCTTCCAGGAAAAGATACGCAAGGGAGCGGCGCAGCTGTTCTTCTGGGGCTGGAACGCCGACTACCCGGATCCGGAAAATTTCCTGTTCCTGCTTTATGGCCCGCAGGGCAAGGTGAAGGCGCAGGGCGAGAACGCGTCGAACTATGAAAATGCGGAATTCGACCGCCTGTTCGAACGCATGAAGGCGATGGACAACGGCCCCGAACGGCAGGTCATGCTGGACCGCATGCTGGACATCCTGCGTTTCGACGCGCCCTGGGTGTGGGGCTACCACCCGAAGAGCTACGGCCTCGAACACAGCTGGGTGTTCAACCGCAAGCCGTCGACCGTGGCCAACAATACGATGAAGTACACGCGCATCGATCCGGTGCTGCGCGAAGCCCGACGGCTGGAGTGGAACCGCCCCGTGCGGTGGCCACTGTTCGCAGGCGTCGCGCTGCTGCTCGCGCTGGCGTGGCCGGCCTGGCGCCACTGGAAGCGCTCGGAACAGGCGCGCGCGGTGGGGGCCGGGACATGATTGCCTACATCATCCGGCGCCTGCTGTACGCCATCCCGATCCTGGTCGGGGTGAACCTGATCACCTTCCTGCTGTTCTTCGTCGTCAATTCGCCGGACGACATGGCGCGCATGCAGCTGGGCGCCAAGCGGGTGACGCCCGAAGCGATCGAGAAGTGGAAGGCCGAGCGCGGCTACGACAAGCCGCTGGTGTGGAATGCGGCCGCGGGCGGACTGGACAGGGCGACCGACACCATCCTGTTCGACAAGTCGGTGCGCATGTTCGCGTTCGATTTCGGTCGCGCCGACGACGGCCGCGACATTGCGCTCGAAATCAGGAGCCGCATGGGCCCCAGTCTGGCCATCGCGATACCGACCTTTGTCCTCGGCCTGTTCGTGACGGTGAGTTTCGCGCTGCTGCTGGTGTTCTTCCGCAACACGGCGCTCGACGTCGGCGGCGTCGTGCTGTGCGTGGCCGCGATGTCGATTTCCGGGCTGTTCTACATCATCGGCGGCCAGTATCTGGTCAGCAAGGTGTGGAATCTGGTGCCGATCTCCGGCTACAGCGGCGGGCTCGATGCCGGCAAGTTCCTCATCCTGCCGATACTCATCAGCGTGGTCGGCGGCATCGGATCGTCGGCCCGCTGGTACCGCACGCTGTTCCTCGAAGAGATCAACAAGGACTACGTGCGCACCGCGCGCGCCAAGGGTCTGTCGGAACTGGCGGTGCTGTTCCGCCACGTGCTGAAGAACGCGATGATCCCCATCCTGACCGGCGTGGTCGTGGTCATTCCGCTGCTGTTCATGGGCTCGCTGCTGCTGGAGAGCTTCTTCGGCATACCGGGCCTCGGCAGCTACACCATCGATGCGATCGGTTCGCAGGATTTCGCCGTCGTGCGCTCGATGGTGTTCATCGGCTCGGTGCTCTACATCGTCGGTCTGCTGCTGACCGACATTTCCTACACGCTGGTCGATCCGCGCGTGAGGCTCGATTGATGCCCACACGCTTACTTCGTTCGTGGAGGACCGGCTTTGCACGGTCCGCCCGTTCGGCAGGCGAAACACTGCGCGCAGCTGAATTCCCGTGCGACGGAGGTCGGCTTTGCACAGCCGACCCGTTCGGCAGGCGTGGCGCTGCGCGCCACGAAACCCCTGCCTCACCCCTGCGGGCGGCGAGGCTCTGCTGACATGGATTTCAAACCTTTGCTGCTGTGGTCGGACATCCTGCTGTGGGCGATGGTTGCCGGCTGCGTTGCGCTCGCGTTCTACTGCCGGCGGCAGGACTACCTGAGGCGTGCCTGGCGGCGGGTCGGAGAGTCGGGCGTGGCGATGGCGTCGGCCACGGTGCTGGCGGCCTTCGTCGGCATCGGCCTGCTCGACTCGCTGCACTATCAGCCGCAGTTGCCGGCGCAGGAAGGAAAGACCGGCGTGCAGTACGCGCCGGAGGTGCTTTCGGCGCTCGACGCGCTCGTCGCCGACCTGCGGCTGAACAAGGAAAAGACCTATTCGGCGCCGCTGGCCACGCATGCCTTTTCCCGGGAAACGATGGAGCGCGACGGCGTGCAGACGCGCGACTATCCGCGCCTGCAGTTCGGCGGCGCACATCTCGATGACCTGACGCAGCACGGCAGCGATCTCGTCAGCCGCGCCGTCCGCGGCGCGTTCTCCGGGCTGCTGCTGTGGGCTGCAGTCGTCGGCGTGGCGGTCGGCCTGATGGCCCTGTCGCGCGGGGCGGACTATGGTGCCACCTGTCGCACGGTGTGGCGGCCTGCCACCGCGCCGTGCCGACCGGTCGCGTGGCGCGCCGTCTTCGTCACGCTGGCCGTGCTGTGCCTGATCGGCGGCATCGCGGCAGGATGGGCCGGCGGCTATCACGTGTTCGGCACCGACAAGGTCGGACAGGACGTGCTCTACCTGTCGCTGAAATCCGTGCGCACCGCGCTGCTGATCGGCACGCTGACCACGCTGGTGACGCTGCCGCTGGCCATCGCGCTCGGTCTCGTCGCCGGCTTCCGGGGCGGCTGGTGGGATGACGCGATCCAGTATGTGTACACCGTGCTCAACTCGATTCCGGGCGTGCTGCTGATCGCCGCCATGGTGCTGATGATGCAGGTCATCATCGACACCCACCCCGAGTGGTTCGAGACCGCAGCCGAACGCGCCGACGCCCGCCTGCTCGCCCTGTGCTTCATTCTCGGCCTCACGTCCTGGACCGGCCTGTGCCGGCTCATGCGCGCCGAGACGCTGAAGCTGCGCGAACTCGACTATGTCCAGGCGGCACGTGCCTTCGGCGTCAGCGACGCCCGCATCATGGCGCGCCACATCCTGCCCAACCTGATGCACATCGTGCTGATCGCGCTGGTCATGGATTTCTCCGGACTGGTGCTTTCGGAAGCGGTGCTGTCCTACATCGGCATCGGTGTCGACACCTCCATGAACAGCTTCGGCACCATGATCAATGCAGCGCGGCTCGAACTGTCGCGAGAGCCGGTGGTGTGGTGGTCGCTGGCCGCCGCCTTCGTGCTCATGCTGGCGCTGGTGCTGGCCGCCAACCTGTTCGCCGACGCCGTGCGCGACGCCTTCGATCCGCGTTTCCAGTGGCGCGCGCGGCGTACTTCCAGGAGGGTGGCGGCATGAGCGGACCGGACGTCAGGAACGCGCTGGAACCCCTGCTCGAGGTCCGCGGGCTGGTGGCCGAACTCGACACGCCCGCCGGCATCGCCCGTGCCGTCGATGGCCTCGATTTCGATCTGCATGCGGGCGAAACCATGGCGCTGCTGGGCGAGTCGGGCTGCGGCAAGTCGATGACCGCCGGTGCGCTGATGCGGCTGCTGCCCGATGTCGGCTACATTGCCGGCGGCTCGGTCCGGCTGGCCGGACGCGAACTGACCACGCTGACCGAAGCGCAGATGCGCGCCAGCCGCGGCGGCGACATGGCGATGATCTTCCAGGAGCCCGGTACCAGCCTCAATCCGGTGCTCACCGTAGTGCAGCAGATCGGCGAAGTGCTGCGCACGCACCGGGGCCTGCGCGGCAATGCGGCGCGCGTGCGCGCGCAGGTGCTGCTCGAGGCCGTCGGCATTCCCGATGCCGCGCGCCGACTCGACGAATATCCCTTCCAGTTCTCCGGCGGCATGAAGCAGCGCGTGATGATCGCGATGGCGCTGGCCGGAGAACCGCGCCTGCTGATCGCGGACGAGCCGACCACGGCGCTCGACGTGACCATACAGGCCCAGGTGCTCGATCTGCTCGTCCGGCTGCAACGCGAGCGCGGCATGGCGGTGCTGCTGATCACTCATGATCTGGGCGTGGTGGCGCGCATGGCGCATCAGGTCGGTGTGATGTACGCCGGGCACCTGATCGAACAGGCGCCGCGCGCCGCGTTCTTCGGCCGTCCGGCTCATCCCTACTCGCAGCTGTTGTTCGACGCGCTGCCAGATGCGTCGCGTCACGGACGTGGCGAACTGGCGACCATACCGGGTTCGGTGCCGCCGCTGACCACCGCGTTCGCCGGCTGCCGCTTTGCCGAGCGCTGCCCGAAGGCGTGGTCGCGCTGCAGCGAGGAAGCACCGCGCTGGCACGATGCGGGTGACGCGCACAGTGTGCGCTGCCACCTGTACGACCGGGCCGAGTCGGTGCGTCTGCAGAATCAGCCGGTGCGCGAAGCGTCGGCCGAGGTGACAGCTTCCGCCGCGCCCGGCTCGCCGCTGCTCGCAGTGCGCGATCTGAAGGTGCACTTCCCGATCCGCCGCGGCGTACTGCAGCGGGTGGTCGGTCAGGTGCGCGCGGTCGACGGCGTGTCGCTCGACATCCGCGCCGGCCGCACGCTGGCACTGGTCGGTGAGTCGGGCTGCGGCAAGACGACTGTCGGCAAGGCCATCCTCAGGCTGATCGAGCCGACTTCAGGCAGCGTGAACCTGGGCGGGCAGGACGTCGGTGCGTTGTCGAGGCACGCCTTGCGCAGCCTGCGCGCGCGCATGCAGATGGTGTTCCAGGACCCCTATGGCTCGCTCAATCCGCGCATGTGCGTCGGCGACATCATCGGCGAAGGCATGTCGGCGCTTCGAGGCGGCGTCGCGGAGGGGTGCGAAGCTGCCGTGCAGCGCCTGATGGCCCAGGTCGGTCTGCGCGCCGACATGGCGGATCGCTATCCGCACGAGTTTTCCGGCGGCCAGCGTCAGCGCATCGCGATTGCGCGGGCGCTGGCGGTGCAGCCGGGCCTGATCGTGTGCGACGAGCCCACCTCCGCGCTCGACGTGTCGGTGCAGGCGCAGATACTGAACCTGCTCGGGCAGCTGCAACGCGATCTCGGGCTGGCTTACCTGTTCATCACGCACAATATTTCGGTGGTCGAGCATCTCGCGCACGATGTCGCCGTGATGTACCTCGGGCGCATCGTCGAAAGCGGTCCGGTCGGGGAGGTGCTCGGTTCGCCGCAGCACCCCTACACGCAGGCGCTGCTGTCGGCGGTGCCGCGCGTCGATGATGCGCAGCGCGTGGCGCAGAAGCTGTCGGGCGACCTGCCGTCGCCGGCTGATCCACCATCCGGTTGTCACTTCCACCCGCGCTGCCCGATCGCTCAGTCCCGCTGTCGCAGCGAGGCGCCGAAGCTGGAGCCGATTCCGGGTGGCCGTGTGGTTGCCTGCTGGCTGATACCCCGCTGAGCATCGTTCCGATGCAGGCCTTGTCGTGATGCGTCAGCGGGCTTTCGGAGCCGCCTTCCCGGGTGCGGCTTTCTTCGG
>JAGNYW010000004.1:0-140706 GCA_017984755.1 Methyloversatilis sp. | reverse complement strand
GCCGATTCCGGGTGGCCGTGTGGTTGCCTGCTGGCTGATACCCCGCTGAGCATCGTTCCGATGCAGGCCTTGTCGTGATGCGTCAGCGGGCTTTCGGAGCCGCCTTCCCGGGTGCGGCTTTCTTCGGGGCGGCTTTCTTCGGCGTTGCATTTTTCGGGGCGGCCTTCTTCGGAGCCGCCTTTGCCGGCGTCACGGGAACATTCACCCAGCGGCCGTTCCTGCCCTTGACGCGCTTGAAAGTCTTCCGCTCGACGCCAAGCCGCGGTGCTTCTTCCACGATCTCCTGGCCCGACGGCACCAGCAGGGTCATGCCCGGCTTCATGCGGGTCGTCGCAGGCAGTCCGTTGTACTGGCGCAGCCGCCATTCCGACGTGCCGAAGCGCCGCGCCACCGTGGCGAGCGTATCTCCGCCGTTCAAGGTGTAGGTGCGCCAGGACGATTTGTGCGCGTCGTGGTTCTCCAGATTGCTCATGAAGGTGTCGACCGCGTCGGCGGGCAGCACGAGCTGTGCGCCCCCTGCACCGGAACGGATCACCGGTCGCTTGTGCTGCGGGTTCAGCGCCTTGATCTCGGCGATCGGCACCTCCGCGAGACGGGCTGCGGTGGCCACGTCCATGGTCGGCGCCTCGGGCACGAGCGCGAAATACGGCTTGTTGTCGACGCTGTCGAGTTCGATATCGAACAGTTCGGGCTGGGCGATGATGTTCTTGAGTGCCTGCAGCTTGGGCACATAGTGGCGTGTTTCCGCCGGCATGTTCAGCGATGAGTAGTCGGCCGGCATGCCTGCCGCCTGATTGCGCAGAACGGCCCGCCCGACGGCGCCTTCGCCCCAGTTGTAGGAGGCCAGCGCCAGATGCCAGTCGCCGTGCATCTCGTAGATCTTCTGCAGGTAATCGAGTGCGGCGGTGGTCGACGCCACGATGTCCCGGCGGTCGTCGCGCAGCGAGTTCTGCTCCAGCCCGTACAACTTTCCGGTGGAGGGAATGAACTGCCACAGGCCGGATGCCTTGGCCACCGACAGCGCCTCCGGGTTGTATGCGCTTTCCACCATGGGCAGCAGCGCAAGCTCGGTCGGCAGACCGCGTTTCTCGATCTCTTCGACAATGTGGAACATGTAGCGCCGGCCACGTTCCGTGATGCGACGGAAGTAGTCCGGACGGTTCAGGTACCAGGCTTGATGTTCGGCCACCAGCGGATGGTCGAGATCGGCCATGCCGAACCCTTTCCGGATGCGTTCCCACAGGTCGTCGGGCGGAATCGTCAGGTCGACGGGTTTCACCGCGTCCTCCGCGGAGGCAACGATCTCGGTCGGCTGCGGGAAGGGAATGGGTTCGGCCTTGCCCGGCTTGATGCCGGGGGTTCGACTTGCCGGTTCGGCACCGCGTCGCTGCGTGTAACGGTCGGATCCGCGCGGGCTGGTGGATGCAGCGGAGGAGCCGGCCGGGTCTTCGGTCACTGTGCCCGTCGCGGCGCAGCCGGCGAGCAGTGCGCCCGCCAGCAGGATTGCAGCCCGGCGCATGAGGTGGTCGATGAAAGGCGGCATTGCTGCGAAAGAGCCAAACCCCGAATGCTAGCCACCCGAGGCATGCAGCGTCAAACATCCTTGCAGACGCGGCCGGCAAAGAAGGTCCGTGAAAGACACCGCAGACGGACCCTCGGAACGGTACGAAGTTTCATCGTGTCAGAGCTGCGATGCTGCGCCGGCGCGTTATGATGCTCACAAAAAAACGGTGTGCGTCCATGAAAGCGCTCGTAATAGAAGATTCCCAGACCGGGCTTGCCGTGATCAGCCAGCATCTGGAGCGCATGGGCATCATGCCCATTGCGGCGACCGATGGCGAAAGCGGCATCGCAGCTTTCCGGCAGCACAATCCGGACATCGTGCTGCTCGACGTCGTGCTGCCCGGCATGGATGGTTACGAAGTGGCGCGCCGCATCCGCGCCATCGAACAATCCGGCGAATGGACGCCCATCCTTTTCCTCACGTCGCGCACATCGGACGGTGATCTGGTGCAGGGCATCACGGCCGGCGGCGACGATTACCTGTTCAAGCCGATCAGCGAGGTGGTGCTGGCGGCCAAGGTGCGCGCGATGCAGCGCATTCTCCAGATGCGCTACTCGCTGGTGGTGCTGACGCGCAAACTCGACGCCGCGAACCAGGAACTGACGCGTCTGACCGCACTCGACGGCCTGACCGGTCTGGCCAACCGCCGTCATTTCGATGAAACGATGACGCGGGAGTGGCGTCGTGCGGCGCGGTACAAGCGTCCGATGGCGCTGGCGCTGATCGATGTCGATCATTTCAAGCTGTACAACGATACCTACGGTCATATCGCCGGCGACGAGTGCCTGAAGACGGTGGCCAGCACACTGCTCGCCGTTTCGCGCCGGCCGAGCGATCTGGTCGCTCGTTATGGCGGCGAAGAATTCGCCGTCGTGCTGCCGGAAACCGACCTCGCGGGCGCCCGGCGCGTGGGCGAAGGCCTGTGCGACGCGATCCGGGCGCTCGACATCGCGCACAGCGCTTCTTCGACCGGTCATGTGACCATCAGCGTCGGACTGTCGAGCATGATGCCGAGTCAGAGCCAGGCCGGTCCGCAGAGCCTCATCGCCGAGGCGGATCTTTCGCTGTACGCCGCCAAGGCGGGCGGTCGCGACCGCGTCGGCTTCAAGGTGCCGCAAGTCGCCGTGGAGTGATCGTCCGCAGCGGGATGGGGCGTACCCGTTTTTCTACCCTGTTTCGATACGTGCAAGGAAACATCGCAAGCCGCCCCGGAAGGTGGTTCCAGTGGTACGACGGCTGCTAGTATCTTTCTCATTACCTGATCGAAAGGTGTCAATCATGAGCAAGCGCTCTCCGCCCCGATTTGCGCCTTCGCAGCCTGCTCACGGCGCCGTGCTGCGCCGGCTCGTGGCGGTGGTGTTTGCGTTGATGGGCGGCGCTGCCGCGCTGTCGCCCGCTGTTGCTCAGACCGCCGTGCCGGCAGGCCAGACAATCGATCGATATGGCGCCGTCGATCTGGGCGCGCTCCAGATGACGGGCGGAACGATCATTTTCCGGGACGGCCAGTCAGGTGCGTCCATCGCGACGAATTCGACACTTGCCAGCGGCTGGATTGCGGCCGCCGGTCCCGCAGCCCGACTGGAGTTCCATGGCGATACGACCGTATCGGGTGCAGCCTACGGACCGGTCTTTCCCACTGATGGCATGCATATCGCAGCCAGCGATGCGGAAAGCCTGTTTCCGCTTGACGCCATCAACAAGGGCCAGTTCTTCCAGACCAGTAACGGACAACTGATTCTTGGCGGCGGTGCGCGTTTCATCAATGGTGTTTTTTCGACCTATTTCATCCAGAACGATCTGGGTATGAGACGCAGTTCGGATATCGCACGCTCGTCCTTCGTCAACGGGATCGGCGCATCGGTGATCAAGGCGTCCGGAACCGGTACGAGTGTGTTCGCACTTCCGGTGGTCAGCGAGGGTGGCAAGTTCGAGACCTGGTCGGGTACCCTCCACCTGGCAGCGGGCGGTTTTCACGAGGATGCCACTTTCTACGCCGACGGGCTTGGCGGAAACCCCAACCAGTACGGCATTTCCTTCGCCGGCTCCCACGTATTCGCCGGTTTCGTCACCACGGAGACGGGGGGTGTGCTGCTGAACCAGCGCAGCCGCATCGCGCTGCAGCGGGGCGGAAGCTTCGATTCGGCAGAGTGGCGACAGCGCGCGGCTTTGCTTGTCGACGGTTTTGAGAGCCGCATCGACATCGGGCCCGATGCGATCCTGCACAACACCGGTTCGCTGGTGACGGCTGGCGGCGGCGCTTTGGTGGCGGTCGGCGCAGGGACATCGCCCGTAGTCAATCCCGGTCGCGGCCTGCTGATCAACGAAGGCTCCTTCTCGGGCGTACTGCAGGGCAGCCGCGAATCCGGCCACTGTTCGGCAGACCGCTTTGGCGACACCTGCGTGATCGACGTCCGGAATGCACAGGGGGCGGAAATGACCTTCATCCCGGCCCCGGCAATCGATCCGCTCGCCCCCGGCAACCTGTCCGACTACAACGCAGCAGGCATCTTCCGGAATGCCGGACGTGTGCGCGTCCCCGGTGTTGTCGATCCACTCAACGGTATGGCGACTTTGGTGGATGCAGACGAATTCATTCAGCAACAGCAGGGCGCGGCCACGCTGTTCAACACACCCGAACTGGTGATCGACGCGGACGGCGAGTTGCGCGTCCGAACCTTCAGCCAGCGACAGGGCGACACGGTGGTCAACGGCAAGCTGACCGGGGATGCAGTCGAATTCCTTGGCGGCACACTCAGCGGCGCCGGTCTGATCATCTACGGCTCGGGTGGATTCAGCGCTGCCATTTCCACCGGTGCAGTGACGATCATGCCGGGCAACTCACCCGGCACTCTCACCATCGACGGCAACCTGGACGCGGTCGGTACGATTTTCGACATCGAGATCGGCGGCCTCCTTCCCGGGAGCGAGTACGACCAGTTGATCGTTCTGGGTCAGGCGAGTCTTGTGGACAGCATCCTGAACCTGCGTTTCATCAATGGTTTTGTCCCCCACCAGGGCGATGTGTTCGAATGGCTTGTCGCCGACCTGCCCTTCACCGGTCCGGCGCCACTCAGGGTCAACGTGTTCAGCGACCTGGCCTTGATCGAGGGCGAAACCGATGGCCGCAGGTTCTATGTCAACGCGGTCACTCCGGTACCGTTTCCGCCCGCGGTCTGGCTTTATGGAGCAGGGCTTTTGACGGTTGCGTGTGTGGCCCGGCGGAGACGTTGACCGCCGCCTGAATCCGACTTGAGTCCTTCAGTCAGCCCGTTTTTCCCTTCGGGGATGTCTATTTGCATGGAAACCCTCTGGGTCGCCCCGGGGATGAAGCCCGGTCGTCCGGACGCTGTTGTCTGGCCGGATTTGGCCGTTCCTGAACTCGCTAGAATTCGTTCTTCCATTCCCGCAGTACGGCGAACACCTCGGCCGGACTTTTCAATGTTCGGCCAGTGTGCGTTTCGGCGGCGCGGATGACGGCTGCCTCGCGTACCCGCAGGAAGGGATTGGTCGCCAGCTCTTCCGCCAGCGCGAACGGGACACTGGGCTGGCCATCGGATCTCAGCTTCGCCACCCGGCGGGTGCGTGCGATGAGCGCCTGGTTGTCCGGCTCGACCGCCCGCGCGAAGCGCAGGTTGGCCTGCGTGTATTCGTGGGCACAGTAGACGAGGGTGTGCAGCGGCAGCGAGGCGATGCGCGACAGCGAATGCCACATCTGGTCCGCCGTGCCCTCGAACAACCGGCCGCAGCCGGCGGCAAACAGCGTGTCACCGCAGAACAGGGCGCCGCCACCGTAATACGCGATGTGGCTGCGCGTGTGTCCCGGTACTTCGAGCACGCTGAATCGGGTATCCAGCCAGGGCAGGGTGATGCCGGCACCCTCTGCGACGTGCTCGTCTATGTCTTCGATGCGCTCGTCGTGCGGGCCGAAGACCCGGGCGCCGTAGCGCCGGACCAGTTCGCCGACGCCGCCGACATGATCGGCGTGATGATGCGTGATCAGAATGGCTTCCAGCGTCAGCGCGTGGTGTTCCAGTGCAGCGACGACTGCCGCGGCATCGCCCGGATCAACCACCACGGCCTGGCGGCCCCGGGCGACGAGCCAGAGATAATTGTCGCCGAAGGCGGGAATCGGATATATCTTCATGCGCCCGATTCTGGCGCTATGCTCGCGCCTTGACAATGCTGCTTACGGAGTCGGCCAACCGGTCATGCACCGCAGCACCCGACCCCCTTCATCCGATACACATGTCGATTCCCGGTCTGCTCGAATGGTTGGACACCCCGCAGGGGCGGTATGTCCGTGACTGGGAGCAGGCGCGCGTCGATCAACTTGTGGTCGACGTGTTCGGCTACAACGCGGTGCAGATCGGACTGTCGCAACACGACTTCCTGCGCGCCAACCGGATGCCGTTCAAGCTTTACAGCGAGACCGACACCCCGGCGTCCTCGCCGGCCCTGATCTGCGATCCCGTTCAGTTGCCCTTCCCGGCCGCCAGCGTCGATCTCGTGCTGCTGCCCCACGTGCTCGAATTCGCCGCGGATCCGCATGCCGTGCTGCGCGAGGTCGAGCGGGTGCTAGTGCCCGAAGGACATGTGCTGGTGACCGGATTCAATCCGTTCAGCCTCTGGGGGGCGCGTCGTCAGATGCACGACAGCGAGCCTTTTCCATGGAATGGAGACTGGCTGTCGGTGCCGCGCCTGCGCGACTGGTTCAAGCTGCTCGGCCTGGAAACCGAGTCAGGCTGCTTCGGCTGCTACCGCCCGCCGGTACGCAGCGAAAAGTGGCTTGCGCGCTGGAGCCTCATTGAGGCAGCCGGCGATCGCTGGTGGCCCTTCCTCGGCGGCGTCTATGTATTGCAGGGTGTCAAGCGGGTGCAGGGCATGCGACTCATCATGCCGACCTGGCGCGACCGGCGCGCTGCGGCGCGAGCGCTCGCGACCGTCAATCCCCGCGCCCAGAGACATGCTGCGTCCGATCGAAAATCCGGAACCTGAACCCGCGGAGCGATGGCTTGGAAGAAGTGATCATCTATACCGACGGTGCCTGCAGCGGCAATCCGGGCCCGGGTGGCTGGGGTGCGCTGCTGCAGTGCCGCGACAACGAACGCGAACTGTCCGGCGGCGAGCCGGCAACCACCAACAACCGCATGGAGCTGATGGCGGTCATCGAGGCGCTGAACGCACTCAAGAAGCCGGTGCGCGCCGTCGTGCACACCGACTCGCAGTACGTGCAGAAAGGCATCAGCGAGTGGATTCACGGCTGGAAACGCAAGGGCTGGAAGACAGCCTCGGGTTCCCCGGTCAAGAACGTCGACCTCTGGCAGGCCCTCGACAGCGCGGCGCGCGTGCATCAGGTCGAGTGGAAGTGGGTGAAGGGCCATGCCGGCCACCCCGAGAACGAACGGGTCGATCGCCTTGCACGCGATGCCATTCCCGCACGTGGCGCCTGACGACGTCGTGCGTGGCACCGGTGGCCGTCGTTCGGCGCCGGACGGGAGCGCCGGCATTGCCGCCCATGCGGTCGTCCCCTGCCGCAGGCGCTCGCTGTAGAATGCAGCGCGATTTCCTTTCCCAACCCCGTTCATGAAACGCCAGATCATCCTCGATACCGAAACGACCGGCCTGGAATGGCAGAACGGCGACCGGTTGATCGAGATCGGGTGCGTGGAAATGCTCGGCCGCAAGCGCACGGGGCGGCAGCTGCACCGCTTCGTCAATCCCGAGCGGGAGGTGCCCGAGGGCGCCGTCGCGATTCACGGCATCACCACCGAGTTCCTTGTTGATAAGCCGAAGTTCAGGGAGGTGGCCGCGGAATTGGTCGATTTCGTCCGCGACGCCGAACTGGTGATCCACAACGCCGCCTTCGACGTCGGCTTCATCGACAACGAACTGACGCTGATCGGCCTGCCGCCGTTGCGGGACATCACGGCCGGCCCGCCGGTCGACACCGTGCGCATGGCGCGCGATATGTTCCCCGGCAAGCGCGCGAACCTCGACGCCCTGTGCGAGCGCTTCGGCATCGACAACACGCACCGCGAGTTCCACGGCGCGCTGCGCGATGCAGAACTGCTGGTCGAAGTGTATCTGGCGATGACGCGCGGTCAGGAAAGCCTGATCATAGATCTGGAACCCGATGCGTCGGCGGTGCGCGCGGCGTCGGCCACGCGCCCTGACGGTGCATTGCGCCGTGTCCGGTCGAGCGAGGCCGAGCGCGCCGAACACGAACGCGTGCTGGCCGAAATCGACAAGGCGAGCGGCGGTGCCACGGTATGGCGCAAGCTTGAGCCGGCGCCCGCCGAATGAATCCGAGGTCTTCCGTCAGGCTTTGTCGACCGCCGGTCGATGCATGCGGACAGACCCTCGCCGGGGCAGGTTTCCTGCTTCGGCTTCCCTACATTTCCCGACGCCTCGCCGACCCGGTGCGGCGCTCGGGTGATGAACAACCATGACAGGAGACCCCGAATGAGTGCCCAGAAAATTCCCGCCACATTGATCCCCGGTGACGGCATAGGACCGGAAATCATGGACGCCGCACTGGCCGCGCTGGACGCGGTCGGCGCGCCGTTCGACTGGGACACGCAGCCGGCCGGAATGGGCGCTCTGAAAACCCACGGCGATCCGTTGCCGGAGGCCACGCTGGACAGCATCCGCCGTACCCGCCTCGGCTTGAAGGGCCCGCTGGAGACGCCGGTCGGTGGCGGCTTCCGCTCCATCAACGTGCGCCTGCGCGAAGCGTTCAAGCTGTACGCCAACATCCGTCCGGCACGCACGCTGATACCGGGCGGCCGCTACGACAACATCGACCTGATCGTCTGCCGTGAAAACCTCGAAGGCCTGTACATGGGTTACGAGCACTTCATTCCGATCGAAGGTGACCCGCACGCGGTCGCGATGTCTACCGGCGTGAATACGCGTCAGGGCGCCCGTCACATTCTGGAATACGCGTTCGAGCACGCCATCGCGCTCGGTCGCAAGAAGGTGACGGTCGTGCACAAGGCCAACATCATGAAGGCGCTCACCGGCATCTTCCTGGAGACCGCCGAGCAGATGTACGAAGAGCGCTACAAGGGCCGGATCCAGTTCGAACAGGTCATCGTGGACGCCTGCTGCATGAAGCTGGTGATGAACCCGTGGCAGTTCGACGTGCTGGTGACGACCAACCTGTTCGGCGACATCCTGTCCGACCTGACCGCCGGTCTGGTCGGCGGGCTCGGCATGGCGCCCGGCTCGAACATCGGCGCCGATGCAGCGATCTTCGAAGCGGTGCATGGCTCGGCGCCGGACATCGCCGGCAAGGGCATTGCAAATCCGACCGCGCTCATCCTCGCTTCCGCGTTGATGCTCGACCACGTCAACTTGCAGGACAAGGGCGACATCATCCGCAAGGCGGTGTCCGATACGCTGAACATCGACAACGTCCGCACCGGTGATCTGGGCGGCAGGGCCACTACGAAGACTTACACCGAAGCGCTGGTTGCGCGCATCCGCAACGGCTGATCAGCGAAGGTTTCCGCGGTAGCGCTGAACGTCCAGCACGTTCACCGGGGCAGCCGAATTGCCCCAGCTGCCGCGGATGTGCGACACCACCAGCGCCACTTCCTCATCGCTCAGACTGGCCGCGAACGGCGGCATGCCGTACGGCCGAGGGTTGCCGCGCGTGGCCGGGGCGAACCCGCCGCCCAGCACGATGCGCAGCGGGTTGGCCGGCGGATCCAGCGTGACGGCCCGGTTGCCGGCAAGGGCAGGGTAGATGCTGCCCGAACCTTCTCCGCGTGCGCCATGGCAGTCTGCGCAATGATCGTTGTAGAGGCCTTCCGCACGGTCGCGCTGCAGGTCGTCGAGCGGAACGGTTTCCTTACCTGCCTTGCCGGAGGCCGTAAACGGAAGCGATTGCAGGTAAGTGGCCATTGCATCGAGATCAGCCGGCGACAGATGTTGTGTGCTCCCCAGCACCACCTCTGCCATGGGGCCGGACACCGATGCATTGCGGGCGATGCCGTCGCGCAGCAGCGCCACGACGTCGCTGCGCGGCCAGTCGGCGACGCCCGCCTCGTGCGGTGACGCCAGTGACGGCGCGTACCAGTTCTGCACGGCCATCAGTCCGCCGGCCAGGGCGTCTGCGTCTTCACTCGCACCGAGCCGGTTGCGCGACGCATGGCACGCGCTGCAGTGGCCCAGCCCCTGCACCAGATAGGCGCCACGATTCCACTCCGGCGAGCGGCCCGCGTCCGCTTCGAATGCGCCCGGCGTGAAGTAGAGCGTCCGCCACGCAGCCAGTGCGATCTGCGAGCCGTACGGAAAGTCCAGCACGTGGGCACGGTTCTCCTGGCGCACGGGCTTCAGGCTTTGCAGATAGGCCCACAGCGCGTCGGCGTCTTCGCGCGTGACGCGCGTGTAGTTCGTGTATGGGAAGGCCGGGTAGAGCAGCCGGCCGTCACGTGATCGTCCTTCGTGCAGCGCGCGCCGGAAGTCCTCGGCGGTCCATTGTCCGAGTCCGGTCTGCGGATCGGTCGTCAGATTGCTCGTGTAGAAGGTGCCGAACGAGGTTTCGATGGCGCGTCCGCCAGCCCAGGGCATACCGCCTCGGGCAGTATGGCAGGCCATGCAATTGCCGGCGCGTGCAAGGTATTCGCCGCGGGCCAGCGCGTCTGCGCTTGCCGCGGCAGCGGTCGACGGAGTGTCGCGCTTCGGCGTCACCGCGTCGCCGCCGTATATATGGAGCAGTCCGCAGATTGCGATGATGCCGGCCGTGGCCAGTCCTGCCAGGCGCGTGCGCCTCATTGCGCAGTCTCCGGCGCGGACGGTACGCCACCGCAGCGGATCGGCAACGCCTGCGCCAGTCCCGCCGCCGGCCTGCCGCCTGCCGGTACCGGTCTGGCCGCGAGCCAGTGCGACACGGCATTGATGTCGTCCGCACTCATGCGCCGTGCGATCTGCCCCATGCAGTCGGGCGCGTGGGCATGTCGCACACCACTCTTCCAGCCGCTCAGCTGGGCGGCCAGATAGTCGCGCGGCAAGCCGAGCAATCCGGGAATGGCGGGTGCGACACCGGTGAGATTCTCACCGTGGCAGCGGGCGCAGGCGGGCACTTCACTGGCCGCGTCGCCCTTGCGGACGAGCAGCTCGCCGCGCGCCAGAACGGGCTGTCCCGGTGCGTGGTTGGCAGCCGGGCGTGCCGGCGCGGGGTAGGGCAGATCGAGTGACGAAAAGTGCCCTGCCATCTCGCGCAGGTAGTCGTCGCCCAGCGTCTGCAGCAGTTCCGACATGAGGGGATATTGCCGCCGGCCGTCGCGGAAGTTCAGCAACTGGTTGTAAAGATAGCCCGACGGCTTGCCCGCGATGCGCGGGTAGTAGCCATCTGCGCCGGCGCGGCCTTCTGCGCCGTGGCAGCCGGTGCACGCAAGTACGCGCTGCGCCATGGTGTCTTCGATCACCGGCGCGCCGGAAGCGGGCAGTGCGGACAGGGCCGCGCAGGCGAGGGCGAGCCGAAGCGGAAAGAAATGAAGGCGGGCAGGAAAGCGCGAAGATTCAAACGATCGTTTCATCGGGACGGGCACGTTGCAGTGTGAGCCTGCGGAGCCGAATGATAAGCGTCGGATGCGGGCAAGCACGGTTATGGTGCGATGCCCATGGACGAGCGTTGAATCAGAGGCTGCGGATTTTCTGCAGCAGTGCGGTGGTCGAGCGTTCGTGTTCGAAGGCGATGGATTCCACCCGTCCGCCGCGCGCCAGCACCTCGGGCGCGCCGACGATACGCTCGATCGGCCAGTCGCCGCCTTTCACCAGGATGTCCGGCTGGCAGACCAGGATCAGATCGAGTGGAGTGTCGGCGTCGAACCACGTAACCAGACTGACCGATTCGAGTGCGGCGATCACGGCGGCCCGGTCTTCCAGCGCATTGACCGGGCGGTCGTCGCCCTTGCCCTGCCGACGCACCGATGCATCGGTGTTCAGGGCAACGATCAGCGAGCCGCCGAGCGCGCGCGCCTGAGACAGGCAGGTGACATGGCCGCGGTGCAGGATGTCGAAGCAGCCGTTGGTGAATACGCGCGGTTCTGCCAGCGCTGCCACGCGTGCCTGCAGTGCCGCGGGAGGGCAGAGCTTGGCTTCGAACGACGGGATGCCGCCGCGCATCAGGCGGCGCTGGCGAACTGCTTGCGGAAGCGGTTCAGGTCGCTGATCGTCTTGAAGGTTTCGCCGAACAGCGAACTCAGGTTGCGCAGGATGCCGCCGATGACGCGTGCCTCGCACTCCTTGTCGAAGCGGATCTGCTCGTCCAGCCAGTGTTCCAGCCAGTCAGGATCCGGCAGACGCGACTGTATGGTGTCGCGCGGGAACTGCGCCTTGCTCACGTGCAGGTTGGTCGGGTGCAGTGGTTTGCCGGCACGACCGCTTGCTGCCATCAGCATGCCGATCTTCGAAAACGCAGCGCGCGCGGTATCACCGGTCCGATCGATCGCCTGCTTCATGTACTTGAGGTAGGCGCCGCCGTGGCGCGCTTCGTCGCGCGACAGCAGGCCATAGATCTGCTTGATCACGGGTTCGGTATGCCATTCGGACGCGCGGCGGTACCACTGCGTCAGGCGGACTTCGCCGCAGAAGTGCAGCATCAGCGTCTCGAGCGCCGGCGCCGGATCGAATTCGAAACGCACTTCATGCAATTCCTGCTCGGTCGGAGCCAGATCGGGGCGAAAGCGACGGAGGTATTCGAGCAGCACCAGCGAGTGTTTCTGTTCTTCGTAGAACCAGATCGACATGAAGGCCGAAAAATCCGAGTCGTCGCGGTTGTCGCGCAGGAACATTTCGGTGGCCGGCAAGGCTGACCACTCCGTAATGGCGTTCATCTTGATCGTGACAGCCTGTTCGTCCGTCAACAGCGACGCATCGAAACTGTCCCAAGGCACGTCCTTTTCCATGTCCCAGCGGGCGGATTCGAGTGACTTGAACAGTTCGGGATAGAGCATGGCTGACGGGCTCCTGGAGAAAAACGCATTTTACGCGAGCATGCGACAAGGTAATGACGTCGCAGCCGAAACGGCGGTTCATCGGCAACACACTACCGATGAGACCACGTCCGCGTGCGTTTGATTCGGGGAAAAGAGCCTGCCTGATCGTGTTTTCGGATGGACCGGCTTCTTCAATTGGCGGCGTGCCGGACGCGCCACTGGGATACCGAGTCGCAGACGTCGCTGATTGCATCGATGACGCGAACGCCTGGAATGTTGCCCAGTACATCGCGGGCGCCTGCGCCTCCCGCCCATATCTCGACGTGTTCGGGCAGCGACGTGCGCAGCGCGCGCGTGCCGGCAGCAGCCTGTCTGGCCGGGTAGGCTGCGCTGAAGGACAGGGCGACGATGTCTGCGTCTGCCGTGACAGCCGAAGCGCGGATGTCGCTCAGAGGCATCCGGGGACCGAGCGAACAGCACTGCGCGCCTTCGGCAGCGAGCATGACCTCCACCATGAGCAGTCCGAGCGCGTGTTCTTCCTCCGGCATCGTGGTGAGCAGCACGCGCGGCGGCTTTCGTGGCCGTGAGTAGCCGGCAAGCGTGCCGCGCAGAAAGCGCTGGATCTGTTCGGTGTAGAAATGCTCGTCGGGAATGCCGAGCTCGCCGCGTATCCATGCCTCGCCGATGTTCACGTTGAGCGGCGCGACGAGATCCCGCACCATGCCCTGAATGCCTTTTTCGAGCAGAGCCGTGTGCAGTATCGCCTGCAGGGCATCGACGTCATGCGTTCGTATTGCCGTCAGGATTTCTCCGGTCAGCAGCGCCGGAACGGAGGCCACCGGCTCCGCGTCGATGATGCTGCGCAACTCATGTTCGCTCGCCGCCAGAAGCTTTCCGGGGCGCCAGCCCTGGTCGACCAGACGGCGCACGATGCGCAACCGATTCACGTCTTCCTGCGTATACAAGCGTTCTCCCGCTTCATCGCGGGTCGGCAGGGGAAATCCATAGCGCCGCTCCCACACGCGCAGCGTGTCTTTCGGGAGACCTGTTTCACGCTCGACCGCACCGATGGACAGCAGGCCGGCGCCATGTATGTCAATTTTCATATTGTCCAGGACAAGTCATTGACAGCAGGAATAATGAGCTCTAGATTAGAGGAAAGATGCATTTTTGTCCAGGACAAATAAAGGGGGAAGTCATGCAGAGCACTCGATTTTCGGGCTTTTTCGCAGCCAGCTTGATGGCTTTGTCCGGTTTGTCCTCGGCGGGAGTGCCAGACGCTGTCGATGCAGCGTCGGTCGAACGCGATGTAGTGGCCGTCGCAGTGCAGCCCACGGTCGTGCCGAACGAGTCACGCCGGAACGAAGCGTTGATCGAGTTGCACAGAGCCGCAACCGGCACCCTTTTCCTCCGGCCCGTGCTGGCGGAGACGGCGGTACGCTGCTGCGAACCGAGCCGTGCGTCGCGCTGAACTGGCATTTGCCATCACGATCCTGTTCGCGACCGGAACTGCAATGGCTGATGCCTGTCCTGTCCTGCTTGACCGCACCATCCCCGGGTTGCTGGATGGAAAGCCGAGGTCGCTTTGCCAGTACTCAGGGCGGGTGTTGCTCATCGTCAATACGGCGAGCCGCTGCGGTTTCACGCGTCAGTACGAAGGACTGGAAAAACTTCAGGACAGATTCGGCGGGCGCGGACTTACGGTACTCGGATTTCCATCGAACGATTTCGGGAATCAGGAGCCTGGCAGTGACAAGGACATCGCACAGTTCTGCAGCATGACTTACGGCGTCAAGTTTCCGATGTTCTCCAAGACATCGGTAACCGGGAGCGGCAAGCACCCGTTCTATGCTGATCTGTCGCGCATCAGCGGCGTCGAGCCTGCATGGAATTTCCACAAGTATCTGGTCGCTCGAGACGGCAGTACGATCGCTTCATTTCCGGGCAATGTGATGCCTGAATCGGCTGAACTGATTGCTGCGATAGAAGCCGCTCTGGGCAAATAGTCAAGCAGGCGACGCATGCGCCCGGCAGTCTTGTGCACGGACTATCCGCATGCTGTCGGCGAGTTGGAAATCAAGTGGGACACGAACCGGGACACCAGCGAGGACAGCAGATGAGGATTGCAGTTGTGGGTGCCGGTATATCGGGTCTGGCAGTCGCGTGGTTGCTCGCCCGTGACCACGAAGTCACTCTGTTCGAACAGGACGGCAGGCTGGGCGGGCACTCGAACACGGTGGATGTGGAACTGGGCGGCATCACGCACCCGGTGGATACCGGTTTCATCGTCTTCAACCGCAGTACGTATCCGAACCTGTGCAGGCTGTTCGCGCACCTCGGTATCGACATCGCCGGCAGTGAAATGAGTTTTGGCGTGAGCCTTCAGGCCTCGGGCATCGAATGGAGCGGCACCAGTCTTGCCAGTGTATTTGCGCAGCCGGCGAATCTTGCCCGCCCGCGCTTCTGGCGCATGCTGCAGGACATCATCCGCTTCAACAGCGAGGCGACCGAGCGTGCGGTCAGAGGCGCCGGCGGCACGGTCACCCTGGGCGAATATCTCGAACGCCATCGCTACAGCGACGCTTTCCGCGACTGGTATCTGCTGCCGATGGCGGCGGCGATCTGGTCCTGCCCGACGCAGACGATGATGAATTACCCGTTGGCGACCTTTGCACGCTTCTGCCACAACCACGGGCTGCTGAAGATCAGCGATCGTCCCCAGTGGCTGACGGTGCGCGGCGGTTCGCGCGCCTATGTGGCCAGACTGGCGGCGCAGATACCCGATGTGCAGCATGGTGCTGCCGTGACGCGGGTGCGTCGGGCCGCAGACGGTGTCTGGATCGAGACGGACGGGGCGCAGACCCGTTTCGACCAGGTCGTGATGGCCAGTCATTCCGACCAGACGCTTGCGCTGCTGGGTGACGTTGCGACCGCCGCGGAGCGTCGTGTGCTCGGCGCGATCCGCTATCAGCCCAACCGGGCCGTACTGCATACCGATACGAAACTGCTGCCGCGCAATCGGCGGGTCTGGTCGGCATGGAACTACATGACGGGTGAGGGCGAGCCGGATCAGCGGGCTGTCAGCGTGTCGTATCTCATGAATCGCCTGCAGCCGCTGCCGTTCAGGCAGCCTGTCATCGTTTCGCTGAATCCTTTCGTCGAGCCCGACCCGAAGACGGTGGTCAGGGAGATCGAATACGCACATCCCTTGTTCGACGGTGCGGCCATCGACGCGCAGCGCCATCTTCCTGACCTGCAGGGGCGCGACCGCATCTGGTTCTGCGGTGCCTGGACGGGTTACGGCTTTCACGAGGACGGTCTGTCATCGGCCATCGACGTGGCACGCAGGATGGGGTCCGACGTGCCCTGGCAGTGCGGCGACGAGGAGGTGGCAGCGTGAGCGTGTCGCCGCCGGCTTCGCTGTGTCGCGGTGCAGTGATGCACGAGCGTGAGACGCCGGTTCGGCATCGCTTCGCCTACCGTCTGTTCTTTCTGCGGATCGCGCTGAGCACGCTCGGTAAAGCACCCATTCCGATGCTGGCGCTCAACCGCTGGGGGCCGCTGTCGATGCATTACCGTGATCACGGCGCCCGCGACGGATCGCATCCGATGATCTGGATACGGGCCTTGCTGGCGCGTGAAGGTCTGGATCATGCAGATGGCGAAGTGGTGCTGCAGACCATGCCGCGGCTGTTCGGATACGTGTTCAATCCGGTCAGTTTCTGGTTCTGCCACGATGCGTCGGGCGCGTTGCGCGCGGTGCTGTGTCAGGTCAGCAACACATTCGGCGAACGGCACGATTACCTGGTCACCCATCCCGATGGTCGTCCGATCGCCAATGGGGAATGGCTCGAGACGCGCAAGGTGTTTCACGTGTCGCCGTTCTTTCCAGTCAGCGGTCACTACCGTTTCCGCTTTGACCGACGTGGTGATCAGCATGCCGTGGCCATCGATTATTTCGACGGCGGGCAGCTGCGCCTGCGTACCCGCGTATCGGGGCGTGCCACGCCGATGGGTATCGCCGTTGCCTGGCGTGCGCTGTCTGCCTACCCCCTCATGACGCTCGGCGTCATTGCGCGCATCCACGTTCAGGCCTTTCACCTGTGGCGCGCGCGCATCCCGTTTTTCAGAAAACCGGCTCCTCCAGTACAGGACATGACGCGATGAACCAACCGGACGCCATTGCGGCCCTGGATCGGCGTAGCACGCTTCCTTCTGCCGCGCGCCACGTATTCAGGCTGCTCGAGCGCATCGAGCATGGCTGGCTGATGATTTCCCTGCCCAACGGAGAGATGCAGTCATTCGGTCATCGCGGCGAGCCGGTGGAAATGCGCATCAAGGACTGGGCCGTATTCGAGCGCGTGATCGCGCGTGGCGACATCGGTCTGGGTGAAACATGGTTCGACAGCATGTGGGACACCGACGATCTCGCGCGGGTACTCACGTTGTTCGCGTCCAATCGCGAATGCCTGCAGCGCGCGGTGCACGGCAATCTGATCTCGCTGTTCTTCGCGCGCCTCCGCCACATCGGTCGGGCCAATACGCGGCGCGGCAGCCGCCGGAACATCGTGGCCCACTACGATCTCGGCAACGAGTTCTACAGCCTGTGGCTCGATGGCAGCATGACGTATTCGAGCGCGCTGTTCGAAGGCGACCAGGAGCGCGACCTTCAGGCGGCGCAGCATGCAAAGTACGAACGCATCGCGCGGGTGCTCAAGCTGTCCGACGACCACAAGGTGATCGAGATCGGCTGCGGCTGGGGTGGCTTCGCCGAAGTGGCGGCCACGCGCGCCGGTTCGCATGTGCATGGCGTGACGCTCTCGCCCTCCCAGCTCGCGTGGGCAGAGCAGCGCGCCCGCACCGGCGGTTTTGCGGATCGGGCGGGCTTTGAACTGCGTGACTATCGCGACCTGCGCGGCACGGTCGATCGCATCGTGTCGATCGAAATGCTCGAAGCAGTCGGCGAGCGCTGGTGGCCCACCTATTTCGCCAAGCTGGAAAGCATGCTGAACGCAGGCGGGCAGGCGGTCGTGCAGACCATCAGCATCGCCGACGACCTGTTCGGGCGCTACCGCAAGGGTACGGACTTCATCCAGCAGTACATCTTTCCGGGCGGGATGCTGCCGTCGCCCTCGGTGTTCGTGAAGCACGCTGAAAAAGCCGGGCTGCACGTGCGCGACGATTACCGATTCGGCCATGACTACGCGCTGACGCTGGCGCGCTGGCGTGAGTCCTTCGAAGCATGCCCGGATTCGCTGCGTGCGCTCGGCTTCGACCGGCGCTTCCAGAGGCTGTGGCGCTTCTACCTTGCCTACTGCGAGGCGGGATTCCGCGCCGGTTCGATCGACGTCCATCAGTTTCATCTGGAGCGTCGATGACTCGGACGCTGCGCGCCCTTTTCCTGATGCTCATTCTCGCATCGGGCCTCGTATCGGCTCACCCGCTGGCCGGAGCCGGTCAGCTGCTGCCGGACCTCAAACCCCTGGGCAAGGGCGAAATGCGCTGGTTCGGCCTGAAGCTCTACGATGCTTCGCTGTGGGTGACCGGCAGCAGCTTCTCGCCCGACGGCGGATTCGCGCTGAGCATCCGCTACGCCCGGTCATTCGAGGGAGCGGAACTCGCAGAGGCCAGCATCGATGAAATCCGTCGCCTGGGGGAGCGCGACAAGGCGAAGCTTGCGCGCTGGGAAGCGGTGCTGACACGCGTGTTTCCGGACGTCGAGGAAGGCGAGGTCATCACTGGCGTGAAGATGCCCGACGGCAGTTCGCACTTTTTCCACCAGGGACGCGAACTGCCGTCGATCGACGAAAAGGCGCTGTCCGATGCCTTCTTCGCGATCTGGCTCGATGAACGCACGCGTGAGCCCAAGCTGCGCGCCCGCCTGCTTGCCGGGCCCGTTCCGTCCCGTTGAATCCGGCCCGCCTGACCGCGTACGGCCTGCTCGGCGCACCGCTTGCCGCTGCGGCGCTGCCGATCTATGTGCATATACCCAAGCTGTACGCGGATGACTTCGGTGTTCCGCTCACGCTGCTCGGCATAGTGTTGTTCCTCGCGCGACTGCTCGATGCGGTGCTCGATCCGCTGATCGGCGCCGCCAGCGACCGGGCGCGCGGCCGGCGCATCCTCGTGCTGGCGGGCCTGCTGCCGCTGGCGATCGGTCTGCTGGCGATGGTGCGACCGGCGGCGGGCATCGATCCGCTGGCCTGGCTGGTCGGCTCGCTGGTGCTGGTCTATGCCGGCTACAGCCTGAGCAGCATCAACTATGCCGCGTGGGGTGCCGAACTGTCGGCCACGCCGGCGCTCGGTACGCGTCTGGTGGCGACGCGCGAGGGATGTGCGTTGATCGGCGTGGTGGCGGCGTCCATTGCCCCGGGGTTGCTTGCAGACAACGCTGCGCAGGGCCTGTGGCAGGCCGTGCTCTACTGGTTTCCGCTGCTTGTCGGCTGCGCCCTGATCACGCTGCTCGCCGTACCGGAGGCGACGCGCGTGCAGCCGATCCTGCAGGTGCCTCTGCGTACCGTGCTGGGTGATGTGCTGGGCGACCCGCGGTTCAGACGGCTGCTTGCGATCTTTGCGCTCAACGGCATCGCGTCGGCGATTCCCGCGACGCTGGTGCTGTTCTTCATTGCCGACGTGCTCGGCGCCGGCGATCGCGAAGGTGTGTTTCTGGCGCTCTATTTCGTGGCGGGCGTCATCGCGCTGCCGTTGTGGACGCGGCTGGCCGATCGTCATGGTCGCGCACGCAGCTGGGCGGCGTCGATGGTGCTGGCGATTTCCGTGTTCGGATGGGCCTTCACGCTCGGCCCCGGTGACGACATCGAATTCATGCTGATCTGTGCTGCGTCGGGCATCGCACTCGGTGCAGATCTGGCCTTGCCTGCGGCGCTGCTGGCCGGTCTGGTTGCGCGCGGCGAACGTCCGCTGTCGGCGGGAGGGAGTTTCGGTGTGTGGAACTTCGTCACCAAGATGAACCTCGCACTGGCGGCCGGTCTGGCGCTGCCGCTGCTGTCGATGCTCGGCTATCAGCCGGGCGCCGACGATGCCGATGCGCGCCTGGCGCTGTCCGCCGTGTATGGACTGCTGCCCCTGCTGCTCAAGGCCGGCGCCTGCCTGCTGCTGTGGCGACATGCGGACTGGCTCGAACCGGGCACCGACAACGAAGGAGAGAAGCGATGAACGCAGCATTCACGAAGATGACGGCATGGCTGTGTGCGCTGTGCGCCGCCATGCTGATGGCCGGTTGTTCCGGTGTGCCTGTCGATCGTTACGCGGCGCAGAAGCCGGGGCTCGACCTGCGCCAGTACTTCACCGGCACGGTCAACGGCTGGGGCATGTTCCAGGATCGCAGTGGTGAGGTCATCAAGCGCTTCACGGTACGCATCGAAGCGCGCTGGGAGGGCGATACCGGTACGCTGGACGAGCATTTCGACTGGAGCGACGGCAGCAAGAGCCGTCGCGTGTGGACCATCCGCGATCTGGGCAACGGCCGCTACAGCGGCCGTGCCGACGACGTGATCGGCGAGGCGATCGGCGAAGCCAGCGGCAACGCGCTGCGCTGGCGCTACGTGATGGCGCTGCCGGTCGACGGCAGCGTGTACAACGTCGATTTCGACGACTGGATGTTCATGATCGATGACGAGGTGATGCTGAACCGGTCGGCGATGAGCAAGTGGGGCATCCATCTGGGTGAAGTGACGCTGTCATTCACCCGTGAGGCGCGCTGATGGCCTTCCCCGGTTTCGCACCGCTCAACCCGCCGCTGCAGGACTGGGCCGGTCGGCGTGTCTGGCTGATCGGTGCGTCATCCGGCATCGGTGAGGCGCTGGCGCGCCGTCTGATGGCACAGGGTGCCAGGGTGGCACTTTCGGCGCGCAGCGCCGGCAAGCTTGAGGCCTTGTCCGCGCTGTCCTCCGAAGCCGTCGTGCTGCCGCTCGATGTTGCCGGGCCCGATGCACTGGCGAATGCAGCGGCTGCCCTGCAGCAGCGCTGGGGTGGCATCGATGTCTTGCTGTTCGTCGCGGCACGCTATCAGGCGGTGCGTGCCTGGGAACTGGATGCGAACGATATCGACGCCACGCTGGATACCAATGTGGCGGCCGTGATGAAGGGCTGTGCTGCCGTACTGCCCGGCATGCTGCAGGCGGGCGCCGGCAGCATCGTCATCCTGTCCAGCGTGGCCGGATATCGCGGTCTGCCGAAGGCGATCATCTATGGTGCGACCAAGGCGGCACTCATCAACTTTGCTGAAACCCTGTATCTCGACGTGCGGTCGCGCGGTGTCGGCGTGCATCTGGTGTGCCCCGGCTTCGTCGAGACACCGCTCACCGCGCAGAACGATTTCCGCATGCCGGCGCTGATCAGCGCCGACGAGGCCGCGCTGCAGATCATGGCCGGGCTGGCGCGCGGCGACTTCCACATCCATTTTCCACGCCGTTTCACCCGCTGGCTGCTGCTGTTGCGACTGCTGCCCTACCGCCTGTACTTCACGGCGGTCAGGCGGCTCACCGGTCTGTAGGTTCAGCGCGGCGCCGGCACGGATTCCGCTTCAGCGAGCCGGCGCCGCGCGCAGCTGCCGGCAAGCCAGTCCAGCATGCAGTAGAAGGCACCGGCGGCCATCGGCGGGCTGGCGGCGCTCAGCGGCAGGCCGGGTATCAGGATGTGCCAGGTCCAGTTGCCGAGCGCGGTGCCGTACAACTCCATCAGCAGAGCCAGCACGAACATGGTGCTGTACAGCTTCGGCGACGGCCCGAAGCGGATGCACAGCAGGAAGAATGCGAACAGCGGCAGGCTCAGCGTATCGCCCTGCAGCAGTGCGAAGGCCAGCACCAGACCGCCGGCCAGCGCAGGCACGACCGAAACCAGTGCGTCGGGAAGGCGTTCGCTCAGCCACATGCCGAGCGCGAACAGCAACACATGGCCGGGTGGCACGAACAGCGGCAGATTGCCGAGCCGATAGTCGTACAAGCCCCACACCAGCGACAGGACGATCTCTCCGAAAGTCGCCCACGCCAGGCAGATCAGCCAGAGCGTGCGCCGAGCCGGATCGACCTGCCAGCACAGCGTCGCCAGCAGTGCCCAGGTCCAGCCTGATACGACCACCTGGACCCAATCCGGACCGATGCTGTCCAGCCACAGGCCGGCAATGATGGTCAGCACGATGGTCAGGGCGAAGCGTGTGGTCATGACGGGGGGCGTGAAGCGTGTCAAGGGAGCATCGGTGCGCCCTTCGGCGACTGCAATCGGCGTCGCACTGTCCGCCGGTTCAGTCCGGAAGCCGCGAACGGCCTGCATGGTAAACTCATGTGTTCGAAAAATCGCGGGTTTCCCATGTCCGGCAATACATTGGGCACGCTGTTCTGTGTCACATCCTTTGGTGAATCGCATGGCCCGGCCATAGGCTGCGTGGTCGACGGCTGCCCGCCGGGACTCGCGCTGGCGGCGTCCGATATCCAGACAGAGCTCGATCGCCGCAAGCCGGGTACCTCGCGTCACGTCACTCAGCGACGCGAACCGGACGAGGTGGAAATCCTGTCCGGCGTGTTCGAAGGTCTGACGACCGGCGCGCCGATCGCGCTGCTCATCCGCAATCAGGATCAGAGATCGAAGGATTACGGCAACATCGCCGAAACGTTTCGCCCGGGTCACGCCGACTACGCGTACTGGCAGAAATACGGCATCCGCGACCACCGCGGCGGTGGCCGTTCGTCAGCACGCGAGACGGCGGTGCGCGTCGCGGCGGGCGCCATTGCGCGCAAGTGGCTGCGCGAGCGTCACAGCATCGATATTCACGGCTGGATGAGTCAGCTGGGACCGATCCGCATCGCCTATCGTGACCGCGAGGCAATTGCCGACAATCCGTTCTTCGCGCCGGATGCTGCCATCGTTCCGGAGCTGGAGAAATTCATGGATGCGCTGCGCAAGTCAGGCGACTCGTGCGGTGCGCGCATCGACGTGGTGGCGTCCGGCGTACCGGTCGGCTGGGGTGAGCCGGTGTACGACAGGCTCGATGCCGACATCGCGCACGCCATGATGGGCATCAACGCCGTGAAGGGCGTCGAAATCGGCGCCGGGTTTGCCAGCGTCGAACAGCGTGGCACCGAACACTCGGACGAAATGTCGCCGCAGGGCTATCTGTCGAACAATGCCGGTGGCGTGCTCGGCGGCATATCCACCGGTCAGGACGTGCGCGTGTCCATCGCGATCAAGCCGACGTCGAGCATCCGGCTCGATCGTCATTCGATCGACAAGGAGGGCAATCCGGTCATCGTAAATACGCACGGCCGTCACGATCCCTGTGTCGGCATCCGTGCCACGCCGGTGGCCGAAGCCATGCTCGCACTCGTGCTGATGGACCACGCGCTGCGCCATCGCGCCCAGTGCGCCGATGTCGAGTGCGCCACACCGCGCATCGCGGCTGCGGCACCCCCCGACGTCATCGAGCGCCTGCGCGCGCAGCGTGATACCTCGGTGGAAGACCCGGAGCCGGACGAAGCCTGAGTGGCACGCCAGTCGTCGTCAGGCTTCCATCCGTGATCCGCGTGGCCGTCAGGACGCGTCCGGCAAGGCCGGATTGAGCGAGTAGGTGCCGGTGAGCGATGTCTGGCCGAGTACATGACCGGTCATGGCCCGAATGACATCGGCAGCCGTGAATCGGCCCTCCAGCGGCAGTCTCGCAACATCCAGTGCGTACAGCGTGAACACGTAGTGGTGGATGATCTCGTCGTTCCACGGCGGGCACGGGCCGTCGTAACCGTAGTAATCGCCCCGCATCTGATCGTCGCCGGCGAACCAGGCCGTGTAGTCGTTGACGCCCTGCCGGGTGCCGCGCGGACCGTCCGGACCTGACTTGCCGCCGGGCGTGATATCGGACGAGAACTCGCCTTCCGCTATGTCGCCCGCGGGGGACAGATCGACCAGAACCCAGTGCGCGAAGTCAGTGCGCGGCAGGCTGGCCGGTACGGTCCGGCTCTCCTGGTTCACGTCGTCGGGCCGTGTCGGCACATCGGGGTCGTTGCAGATCAGGACGAGCGAGCGGGTACCGGCCGGAAGCCCCGACCAGGCGAGATGCGGATTGCGATTGGCGCCTAGGCAGGCATGTCCGTCCGCCGCCGGGATGCAGAATGCGTTGTCGCCCGGCACTCGGCCGCCGTCTTTGAAACACGTGCTCACAAGTTTCATGATTGGACTCTCCTCGTTCAGGTCATGACGCGGCGCGCCGGGAAAAATCATGCAGCCGGAAACCGAGCGCAAACAGCGTGGCGAAATACGAGCCTGCGCCCAGCGGAACCAGCCAGCCCAGATGCAGCATGCGAGCGGCCGTACTCATGTCCAGCCAGCTGGCCGGCTGGCCGGCGCCGAAGTAAAGCACACCACCCATCACCGCCAGTGCACCGAGCACCTTCAGCCAGAAGGCACGCCAGCCGGGCAGGGGGCTGTAGGCGCCGATGCGCCGCAGTCCGCGATAAAGCATGCCGGCGTTCACCAGCGACGCCAGCCCGATGGACAACGCCAGCCCGACGTGCGCCAGCGGTTTGAAGAAGGCAAGGTTCATCAGTTGCGTCAGCAGCAGAACGCCGAGGGCGATCTTCACCGGTGTCCGGATATCCTGCCGCGAGTAGAAGCCCGGCGCGAGCACCTTGACCAGGATGAGTCCTGTCAGACCGATGCTGTAGGCGACGAGTGCGGCGCGTGTCTGCAGCACATCGTGTGCAGTAAATTGCCCATGGTGGAACAGGGTGGCGACCAGCGGCGTGGCGAGCAGCCCCAGCGCGAGCGCCGCGGGCAGCGTAAGCAGCAGCGTGAGCCGCAGGCCCCAGTCGAGCAGACCGGAGAACTCGACGCTGTTGCCGTCGGCATGGCTGCGCGACAGCGACGGCAGCAATATGGTACCGAGCGCGACGCCGAGCAGACCGGCCGGAAACTCCATCAGGCGGTCGGCGTAGTAGAGCCAGGATACGGAGCCCGTCTCGAGAAACGACGCAAAGATGGTGTTGATCAGCAATGAAATCTGCGACACCGATACACCCAGGATAGCCGGCAGCATCAGTTTGAAGATGCGGCGCACGCCTGGATCCTGCAGATCGAGTTTCACGCGCGGCAGCATGCCGATGCGCATCAGCGCGGGAACCTGCAGCGCCAGTTGCAGCACGCCGCCGATGAACACCGCCCAGGCCAGCGCCAGCACGGGCGGATCGAACCAGGGTGCAGCGAACAGGCTCATGCCGATGAAGCTCAGATTCAGCAGAACGGGCGTGAAGGCGGGGATCGCGAAACGGCTGTAGGTGTTGAGTACGCCACCGGCCATGGCGACGAGCGACATGAACAGGATGTAGGGAAAGGTGATGCGCGTCAGCGTGACGGTGAGATCGAACTTGTCCGCGTCGGCCGCAAAGCCCGGCGCGGAGACATAGATGAGGAAGGGGGAAAAGACGATGCCGAGCAGGGTCACGCCAGTGACGACCAGGGTCAGCAGGGTGGCCACCCGATCGACCAGTGCCCGGGTATCTTCCGGGCCGCGGCGGTTGCGGTATTCGCCGAGGATGGGCACGAAAGCCTGCGAGAAAGCGCCTTCGGCAAACATGCGGCGCAGCAGGTTGGGCAACCGGAATGCGACGAAGAAGGCATCGGTGGCCGCACCCGCACCGAAGGTGCGCGCGATGAAGAAGTCGCGTACGAAACCGAGGATGCGTGACAGCAGCGTCATGCTGCTGACCGTCGCGAGTGCGCGGAGAAGGTTCATCGGGGAAGTGCGAAGCCGGATCAGCGCGCACCTTACCAGAGCCGGCCGGTGCCACGCAGGTGCCACGTTGCGAAGCCGGATGCATCGAAGGGCTTGCGCAGGGGGCGGTGCTTACGTATACTCGAGTGTTTTCCCGAATACGATTTAGCATCATGGCCAATTCAGCACAAGCACGCAAGCGCGCCCGTCAGGCAAATGTCCGTCGCGATCACAACATGAGCCAGCGCTCGGAACTGCGTACCGCCATCAAGAACGTCCGCAAGGCGATTCTGGCGGGAGACAAGCAGGCAGCGCAGTCGATCTTCGTGCAGGCCCAGACGACGATCGACAGCATTGCCGACAAGAACATCATTCACAAGAACAAGGCCGCCCGTCACAAGAGCCGCCTGTCCGGCGCGATCAAGGCGATGGCTTCAGCAGCCTGAAGTACGGAAGCGAAAAAAGCCGACCTGCGGGTCGGCTTTTTTTATGTATTTTTCGATCTTGTGTCTTTTCGGTTGAAGATTGCAGCGGCCCCATGCGGTAACCGAATGCAGCGGATCGGGGGTGCAGTGTCTGGCTGCGCGCGCTGCCGATCGTCATCCATTGACGCGAGGCATGCGCCATGCCGACGCGGCACTTCAGATTGCCGATCCGGTGCTCTCGTAGTCAACGCGAAGATCGTTGTCGCGGGCGAAATGAACCAGAAAGTTGTAGGCAAGAGGCTCGAGTTCATAGAGTCGTGCATCGACGAACACGCACTTTTCCCCACTGATCCAGCAACCCGGCCTGACGAACGGGGAGTAGTGCATCTTGCGCTGGCTCCCGAACGAGGACATCACGCCGCACAGCCGGTCGCACCAGTCACTGGGCCGAAAGGGCTTGCCTGCGCTGGTTGCGCCGATGATGGTGAAACTCCGGATTGCTCGCGCGCCGTCCCTGTGCGTGTCGATACTCAGGATTTCGTTCGCGGGTAATTCGGCTGCGCCGGAAATCGGTGCTGCATTCGGATATGGCAATGCGCTCATGACAGTGTCTACGGCCTTCGAAGGTGTGATCTTGATCCGACTCGGGCGGCATTCTTGCACCAGGTCACGGAACACGTATTCTCAGATGTCGGTGCCAGGATCAAAATCCTTTTAAAAACAACAAGAATGAATTGTAAAGTTACGAATCAGTTTATATACTCGTTCTATCTGTATGACGAGGCGGTGATTTATGCTTGACCCAACGGCTCGCGCAACGAAATTCCCGAAGCCCGCCCCGTCGCGGTCAACAGTGGCAAGGTTCGGATTCACCATCCGCACACGAGGTGGCGTGCTGATGGAGAATCTTTTCATACCAGGTGCCTCGATCGATGAAGCGGAGCGCAAGCTGAGGCAGATCTATCTGGGCTGCTCCGTGGTAGCACGGTTTGTGCCGGATATCGGGCTCGATTCGGATGGAAGGCGCCGAAAGGCCTGAGTTGTCCATTTCGCGCACCTTGCGATGAACTGGGTGCATCCGGTTCTGTCTTTCGCCCCGGGCCGATTGGCCGCTTGCAGGTGATCGCCGGGTAACAGAGTGCGTTGCAACATGTGCGCGCACCGCTACACAGCGGCTCCGCTTTGCACTAAAATTGCATCGGTATCAAGCACGGCGGCGCGAGCCGCCGTGCTTTTTTCGTTTTCCGCAATGCGCGAAAGTGCGTTCGGCACAGGGTCGCGGAGTTGTTCAAATGACGCATCTGATGAATACCTATGGCCGCCAGCCGGTCGCATTCACTCATGGCAAGGGTGTTCGGCTTTATGACGAGGCCGGCCGCGAGTATCTCGACGCCATGGCTGGCGTGGCGGTCAATACATTGGGTCACGGTCATCCTGATCTGGTGCAGGCGGTATCCCGTCAGGCGGCGGAGCTGATCCATTGCTCGAACCTCTACCGCGTGGTGGCGCAGGAAAAACTGTCCGACCGGCTGGCCGAACTGTCGGGCATGGATGAAGTGTTCTTCTGCAATTCCGGTTGCGAGGCGAACGAAGCGGCAATCAAGCTGGCCCGGCTCTATGGCCATCAGCGTGGCGTCGACCTGCCGGGAATCATCGTGATGGAGCACGCCTTTCACGGTCGTACGCTGGCAACGCTCTCGGCTACAGGCAACCGCAAGGTGCAGGCCGGATTCGAGCCGCTGACACCGGGTTTCTACCGGGTGCCCTTCAGCGACATCGATGCCGTCCGCGCGATTGCGGAGCACAACCGCAATGTCGTTGCGGTGTTGTTCGAGCCGGTGCAGGGCGAAGGCGGCATCCATCCGGCCGATCTCGACTACCTGCGGGCGTTGCGCGACCTGTGCGATCAGCATCAGTGGCTCTTCATGGTCGATGAGGTCCAGTCGGGTGTCGGCCGGACCGGCAGCTGGTTCGCTTTCCAGCATGCGGGCGTCGAACCGGATGTCATGACGCTCGCCAAGGGCCTCGGCTCCGGCGTACCCATCGGTGCCTGCCTCGCAAGAGGGCCTGCTGCCGGTGTGTTCAAGCCGGGTACCCACGGTTCGACCTTCGGCGGCAATCCGCTTGCCTGCGCGGCTGCGCTTACCACGCTTGAAGTCGTTGAACGCGACGATCTGCGCGGGAATGCGGTCCGTCAGGGCGACGCCATACGGGCCGGTTTCCGTGCTGCGTTCAAGGATGATCCGGCGGTGGTGGATATCCGCGGCGTCGGCATGATGATCGGCGTCGAACTCGACCGTCCCTGTGGTGCGCTGGTCGCGATGGCTCTGGAAGCCGGCGTGCTGATCAACGTGACGTCAGACACCACCATCCGACTGGTGCCGCCGCTGGTCTATACCGATGCGGACAGCGCAGAGCTTGTCCAGCGTCTGACGCCCATCATTCGAAATTTTCTCGCGGGCGCACAGCTCGCCGCCTGACGATGACCGAACCCAGACATTTCCTGCAGCTGACAGATCTTTCGCGCGAAGAGCTCGACCATGTTTTTGCCCGCACACGCTGGATCAAGGACAAGTTCAAGCGTTACGAGCAGTACTGGCCGCTGCAGGACCGCACGCTGGTGATGATTTTCGAGAAGCAGAGCACGCGTACGCGCCTGTCGTTCGAAGCCGGCATGCACCAGATGGGCGGCAGCGCGATCTACCTCAACACGCGCGACTCGCAACTGGGGCGCGGCGAACCGGTGGAAGACGCGGCACAGGTGATTTCCCGCATGTGCGATGTGGTGATGATCCGCACCTTCGAACAGACCATCATCGAGCGCTTCGCCGCCAATTCGCGCGTGCCGGTGATCAACGGCCTGACCAACGAGTACCACCCCTGCCAGGTGCTGGCCGACATCTACACATGGATCGAGCACCGTGGCGACATATCCGGGCGCACGGTGGCGTGGATCGGCGATTCGAACAATATGTGCCACACCTGGATGCAGGCGGCCGAAGTGTTCGATTTCAAGCTGAACATTTCAACGCCGCCGGGGTACGAAGTCGAACCGGAACGGGCCGGCGTCGGTGCCGACCACCACGAATGCTTCGCCGATCCGATGGATGCAGCACGTGGTGCTGATCTGGTCACCACCGACGTGTGGACCTCGATGGGCTGGGAAGCCGAAAACGAAGCGCGTTGCGCGGCATTTGCCGACTGGCAGGTCGATGCGGACATGATGAAGGTCGCCAGATCCGACTCGCTGTTCATGCACTGCCTGCCTGCCCACCGCGGCGAAGAGGTGAGCGCGGACGTGATCGACGGCCCCCATTCCGTGGTGTGGGACGAAGCCGAAAACCGCCTGCATGCCCAGAAGGCACTGATGGAATTCCTCCTGCTGGGCCGCATTTCCGGCACCTGAGCCGACACAGACACTGAAACCGAAAGACGGAAAGAAAGACGGAAAGACAATGAGCGACATCAACAAAGTGGTGCTTGCCTATTCGGGCGGGCTGGATACCTCGGTCATCCTGAAGTGGCTGCAGGATGTCTATAAATGCGAGATCGTCACCTTCACCGCCGACCTGGGTCAGGGCGAAGAACTCGAACCCGCGCGTGCCAAGGCGATCAAGCTCGGCATCAAGCCGGAAAACATCTACATCGATGACCTGCGCGAAGAGTTCGTGCGTGATTTCGTGTTTCCGATGTTCCGCGCCAATACGATCTACGAAGGCGAGTACCTGCTGGGCACCTCGATCGCGCGCCCGCTGATCGCCAAGCGTCTGGTCGACATCGCACGCCTGACCGGTGCCGACACGATTTCGCACGGTGCAACCGGCAAGGGCAACGACCAGGTGCGCTTCGAACTGGGCGCCTATGCGCTGATGCCGAATGTGAAGGTCATTGCGCCGTGGCGCGAGTGGGATCTGCTGTCGCGGGAAAAACTGCTCGCCTACGCGGAGACGCACGGTATCCCGATCGAAATGAAGCACAAGCAGGGTGGCTCGCCCTATTCGATGGATGCCAACCTGCTGCACATCAGCTTCGAAGGCCGCCACCTGGAAGATCCTTCGGCGGAGGCCGAAGAGTCGATGTGGCGCTGGACGGTGTCGCCCGAAGCGGCGCCGGACGTCGCCGAATACATCGATCTGGAATTCGAGCGTGGCGATCTGGTGTCGATCAACGGCACCCGCATGGCGGCGCACGAGTTGCTCGCGAAGCTGAACGAGCTCGGTGGCCGCAACGGCATCGGCCGTCTCGATCTGGTCGAGAACCGCTATGTCGGCATGAAGTCGCGTGGCTGTTATGAAACGCCCGGCGGCACCATCCTGCTGCGTGCGCACCGTGCCATCGAATCGATCACGCTGGACCGCGAAGTCGCGCATCTGAAGGACGACCTGATGCCGCGCTACGCCAGCCTGATCTACACCGGTTACTGGTGGAGCCCGGAGCGCCGTGCGCTGCAGGCGCTGATCGACCATACACAGCAGAGCGTCAATGGCTGGGTGCGCATCAAGCTGTACAAGGGAAATGTGGTCGTCGTGGCCCGCGATTCGAAGACCGATTCGTTGTTCGATCCGACCATCGCCACCTTCGAGGACGACGCCGGCGCCTACGACCAGAAGGACGCGGCAGGCTTCATCAAGCTCAACGCACTGCGCATGCGCATCGCCGCCAACGCAGCGATCAAGCGCGGCAAGTAGTCGAGATCTTTACTGCAGATATCTGCGCGCACACATCCGATGAACTCGGATCAGACCCGATCTGATCAGCCTCAATCGGGCGTTTCGGCGGCTATCCGCGGTAAATCACCCCTGACAGGAAAAGAAGAATGTCTCAGTTCGACAACATCAGCGTAGTCAAGAAGGCCAACGTCTACTTCGACGGCAAGTGCGTCAGCCACAGCATCCAGCTGGCCGACGGCACGAAGAAATCGGTGGGCGTCATCATGCCCGCCATGCTCACCTTCAATACCGGTGCGCCGGAAATCATGGAAGGCGTCGCGGGCAGCTGCCGTGTGCGCCTGAAGGGCGAAATCGAGTGGAAGACGTACGGCGCGGGTGAGTCGTACAACGTGCCGGGCAACTCGTCGTTCGACATCGAAGTCGTCGGTGAGCCCTATCATTACGTCTGCCACTTCGCCTGAATACACGATGCCTTCCTTCGACATCAGCTCCGAAATCGACATGGTCGAACTGCGCAATGCGGTTGATCAGGCAAACAAGGAAATCGCCAACCGCTTCGACTTCAAGGGCTCGGACGCGCGGGTCGAGCAGGGCGACAAGCTGCTCACGCTGTTTGCCGACGACGATTTCAAGATCGACCAGGTCTATGACGTGCTGCTGGCCAAGTTTGCCAAGCGCAACATAGACGTGCGTTCGGTCGAGCGTGGCGATGTGCAGAAGGTCAGCGGCAACAAGGCGAAGCAGGAACTGAAGTTGAAGGTCGGCATCGAGTCTGAGTCGGCCAAGAAGATCGTGCGTCTGCTCAAGGACAGCAAGATGAAGGTGCAGGCCAGCATCCAGGGCGAGGAAGTGCGCGTGACCGGCGCCAAGCGCGACATCCTGCAGGAAGCGATAGCGTTGCTTCGCAAGCAGGTCACCGACATCCCGCTCCAGTTCGGCAATTTCCGCGACTGACCCGGCGCAGCCGTCTTTCGGGGCGGCCGGTCATCTTCAGTCGCGCAGCCCTTCGCTCCATCTGGCATAGGCGGTTTCCGCCACAGTGTGCAGTGCCGCGACCCGCGCTTCCAGATCCTGCTGGATCTGCGCCGGAGACTGCACCGTCGGCTGCGTTGCGGCAGCGCGGATTTCGCTGGCGCCCCCGATACACCATTCACGGACCATTGCCTCCGTCATTTCGATGTGGCACTGCATCGCCAGATGCCTGCCCATCGCCCATGCCTGATTTTCGCAGGCATCCGACGACAGCAGGCGGGTGGCCCCTTCGGGCACGGAAAACGTTTCGCCGTGCCAGTGGAAGGGCAGGAAACGGTCGCGGTCACCGAACCATTCACGCGCCTGCGGGTGCGTGAGATCCACATCGCGCCAGCCGATCTCCTTCACCGGATTCGCGCTGACCACGCCACCAAGTGCCTTTGACATCAACTGTCCGCCCAGACAGTGACCGATGACCGGAATGTCGGCGGCCATTGCGGCACGGATCAGTGAAAGTGCCTCAGGTATCCAGGGCAACGGGTCGTTGACGCTCATCGGGCCGCCCATGAAACAAAGGCCTGCGAACGCAGTCGGATCGGCCGGGACGCGGTCGCCCTGATCGATGGCGATCACCTCGATGTCACGACCGTCTGCTTTCATATATGTTGCAATATGGCCCGGACCTTCGGTCAGGCTGTGACGGAACACTGCGATGGGCTTCATGGACAAACCTCCTGTGCGCATTCTATCGATGCTTTTCGCTCTCGCTCACGCATCCGTCACGGTGCATGCCGCTGACGTTTCGCTTGCCGGTGTTTTCGGCGGCAAGGCGGTGCTGGTGATCGATGGCGGCGTGCCGCGAACGCTGAAGCCGGGCGCACATTCTCCCGAAGGTGTGAAGCTTGTTTCGGTCGAGGGCGACAGCGCCTGGGTCGAGATCGACAGCCGGCGGGTCAAGCTGCGCATCGGCGAAAATGTAGCGCTGCCGCGCAGCGCAGCCGGGAGCAGCGGGCCTGCGGCCGTGCATCTCAACGCCGATCCGCAGGGCCACTTCCTGTCGGACGGCGCCATCAACGGGACGCCGGTGCGTTTCCTGCTCGATACCGGTGCGACGGTGATTGCACTCGGCCGCACCGACGCGCGGCGCGCCAACATCAATACCAGCCAGTCTCCGGTCGTGACCGTGCAGACGGCCAATGGCGTTGTGCGGGCTTGGCGGGTCCGGCTGAACAGCGTGAAGCTCGGCAGCGTCACCTTGAATGATGTAGAGGCGGCTGTCATGGAAACCGACATGCCGCACGTGCTGCTTGGCATGAGCTTTCTCAACCGCATGGACATGCAGCGCAACGGGCAGATCATGACGCTGAGGCAGCGCTTCTGATGTCGTCGCCCATTGCCAAGCACGGTTTCGATCCACAGCGCCTGCGCCGTCGCCTGAGCGGACAGAAGGCCGCGACCGACGATCCGCGGTTCGCCGGCTTCACGCCGGCAGCAGTGCTCGTTCCGGTCGTGATCGGTGGCGCGGAGCCGACCCTGCTGCTCACGCGACGCAGCGCCCACCTGCACGATCACCCGGGACAGATCGCCTTTCCCGGAGGTCGGGTGGATGCCGGTGATGCCACGCCCGAGGCAACTGCGCTGCGCGAGGCTCATGAGGAAATCGGCATTCCGCCCGAAAAGATCGAACTGCTCGGGCGTCTTCCAGAATATTTCATCACTGCAAGCGGATTCCGTGTGACGCCTGTCGTCGGTGTGCTGCGCAAGCCCTTCGATCTGCGTCTCGACGCATTCGAAGTGGCCGAGGCGTTCGAGACGCCGTTGTCCTTCCTGCTCGATCCGTCAAACCGTCAGCGCGGAAGCATCGAACATCAGGGCTGCCTGCGCGAGTTCTGGGCCATGCCGTGGCAGGGCTACAACATATGGGGCGCAACCGCAGGGATGATCGTCAGCTTTGCCGAACAGCTGCAATCACTCGCCGAAGAGCGCTGAACGTCCGCTATCGAGTCAAGTTCAGGCGTCTGCGGCAGGCTTTCGGCGCGCAGCGCCCAGCATCTGTCTGTTGTGCGTGTGCACAAACACCGCACCCCGGCGTGCAGCCGTCATTCCCGGTGTGTTATCGTCCGCACGCTGGCACTGCAACTGACGCTTTTCAATGACCTGGCTGTCCCTCTTCGTTGCACTCCTGATCGAGCAGTTCAAGCCGCTCTCCTACGAACGGGTGGTGGCGGGTCCTCTTGCGCGCTACGCATTCTGGTTCGAACAACGACTCAATGCGGGTGAGTTCCGACATGGCGTGATCGCCTGGACGCTCGCAGTCGGGTTGCCGGTCGCCGCGATCTGGGGAGTCTATTTGCTGCTGACCTGGGTAAATCCGCTGTTCGGCTGGCTGCTGAATGTGCTTGTGCTCTACGTCACCATGGGGTTTCGCCAATTCAGCCACCACTTCGAGGCGATTGCCGATGCGCTTCGCGCCGGCAACGCCGATACCGCACGGCGCGAACTCGGCAACTGGCTGTCCCGCAACACCGACCGCATGAAGAGCGAGGAGATTGCCCGCCTTTCCATCGAGCAGGGGATTCTGGCCGCGCATCGCCATGTGCTTGCGCCACTTGCGCTGTTCGCGCTCCTGCCGGGGCCGACCGGCCCGCTCATCTATCGCCTGACCGAGCGACTGTCCTGGGCCTGGGCCCGCCGCGAAAACATCGAATTCGGTGCTTTCGGCCGCTTTGCGCGCCGGATGTACGAATGGCTGGACTGGATCCCGGTGCGTATGACGGCCGCGACCTTCGCCATCGTCGGCGATTTCGAGGACGCCGTGCATTGCTGGCGGACCCAGGCGGCCAAATGGCCGGAACAGGCGGCGGGGATCCTTCTGTCCAGCGGCGGCGGCGCGCTCGGGGTCAGACTCGGGGCGCCCCTGTTCGAACTGGGTGAGGTGGCTGACCGTCCGGATCTCGGAATGGGAGATGAAGCCAACGTTGATCTCATGCAAAGCGCAATCGGACTTGTTTGGCGCACACTTGTGTTTTGCTTGATTCTGCTCGGCCTGCTCACGCTGGCCGGTTACATCGGAAACTGATTTTTTAGGGGAGGTTTTTCATGGCTGACAAGAGAGAAGTGGTGATCGTCGGTGCTGCGCGTGCGCCGATCGGAGCGTACGGCGGTTCGCTGAAGGACTTCACGGCATGTGACCTCGGTGCGCACGTGGTGAAAGCTGCGTTCGCCCGCGCCGGTGTCGACGCCAAGGAAGCTCAGCACCTGGTATTCGGCAACGTGATCCACACCGAGGCACGCGACATGTACGTGTCGCGCGTCGTCGCACTCAATGCCGGCATGTCTAAGGAATCCTGCGCAATGGGCGTCAATCGCCTGTGCGGATCCGGTTTTCAGGCCATTGTTTCCGCAGCCAACGCGATCCAGCTCGGTGACGCCGACTGCGCCGTCGGTGGCGGTGTCGAAACGATGAGCCGTGGTGGCTATCTGATGCCTGCTGCCCGCTGGGGCGCACGCATGAACGACACGAAGATGATCGACATGATGGTCGGTGCGCTCACCGATCCGTTCGATACGGTGCACATGGGCATTACCGCTGAGAACATCGCCAGCCAGTTCGGCTTCGGCCGTGAAGAGCAGGATGCCTTCGCCGTCGAATCGCACCGCAAGGCGGCTGCCGCGACCGACGCCGGCCACTTCAAGTCGCAGATTGCAGCGCTTGAAGTGCAGACAAAGAAGGGCACGACGGTCATCGACACGGACGAGCATTTCCGTCGCGATGCCACGCTCGAAGGCATGGCCAAGCTGCGTCCGGTGTTCAAGAAGGACGGTTCCGTCACCGCCGGCAACGCCTCGGGCATCAATGACGGCGCCGCTGCCGTCGTCATGATGGAAGCCGGTGCCGCCGCCCGCGCCGGTGCGACGCCGCTGGCCCGTCTCGTTTCGTATGCCGTTGCCGGCGTCGATCCCACCATCATGGGTACCGGCCCGATCCCCGCCGTCAAGCTGGCGCTCCAGCGCGCCGGGCTGAAGGCGAGCGATCTGGACGTGATCGAATCGAACGAGGCGTTTGCCGTGCAGGCCATGTGCTGCACGCGCGAACTGGGCCTCGATCCGGCCAAGGTTAACCCGAACGGCGGCGCCGTCGGTCTGGGCCATCCGGTCGGTGCCACGGGCGCCATCCTGACCGTCAAGTGTCTTTACGAACTGCAGCGCACGGGTGGGCGCTATGGTCTGATCACCATGTGTATCGGCGGTGGTCAGGGCATCGCAGGCATCATCGAGCGCCTCTGACGCTTTTCGCCGTATGCACCCGAAACGCCCCGCCTTCGCGCGGGGCGTTTTGTTTTCCGGGTCTGCACCAGATGAACCGGAGTTGTGCACCGATATGGTGCGCGAAACCGCGCGAAACGCAGGGTTTCCGGCTCCGACGAGGGTTTCGGGCATGGCACATTTCTCGCTGTATCAAGGTGAAGCGCGACACCATCACCCGAGACAACAAGATCATGGCTACCCCCCCGTCCCTCTACGACGAAATGAACAGCGCAGACGGCACGGTGCGCAGCCACTATGCCGGATACCGCAAGTGGCTTTCCGAAACGCCTGCCGATCGAATCGCCCAGAAGCGGGCCGAAGCGGATCTCGTGTTTCACCGCGTCGGCATCACGTTCGCCGTCTATGGAGAGGAGGCAGGCAAGGAACGCCTGATTCCGTTCGACATCGTGCCGCGCATCATTCCTGCCCAGGAGTGGAAGCAGCTTGCGGCCGGGCTGCGCCAGCGGGTCAAGGCGCTCAACATGTTCCTGCACGATGTCTACCACGACCAGGAAATCATCAAGGCGGGCCACGTGCCGGCCGAGCAGATCCTGTCCAACAGCCAGTACCGGCCGGAAATGCAGGGTGTCGATGTGCCGGGCGGCATCTATGCGCATATCGCCGGCGTCGATGTGGTGCGCGCAGGTGCCGGCGAGTTCTACGTGCTGGAAGACAACCTGCGCGTGCCGTCCGGCGTGTCCTACATGCTGGAAGACCGTCGCATGATGATGCGGCTTTTCCCTGAACTGTTTTCGCGCTACCGCGTGGCGCCGGTCGAGCACTACCCGGACATGCTGCTGACCAATCTTCGCGCGGTCGCACCGGCCGGCGTGATCGACCCGACGGTTGCCGTGCTGACGCCCGGCGCCTACAACTCGGCCTACTTCGAACATGCCTTCCTCGCACAGCAGATGGGCGTCGAACTGGTCGAGGGGCAGGACCTGTTCGTGCGCGACGATCATCTGTACATGCGCACGACGCAGGGGCCGCAGCGTGTCGATGTGATCTATCGCCGCATCGACGACGACTTCCTCGATCCGCTCGCCTTCCGTCCGGACTCGATGCTGGGCGTGCCCGGTCTGCTGGAGGTGTATCGCGCCGGTGGCGTGACGCTGGCCAATGCGATCGGCACCGGTGTGGCGGACGACAAGTCGATCTATCCCTACGTGCCCGACATGATCCGCTTCTATCTCGGCGAAGAGCCCCTGCTCAACAACGTGCCGACCTTCATGTGCCGCAAGAAGGATGACCTCGCCTATGTGCTGGCCCATCTGGACGAGCTGGTGGTGAAGGAAACGCATGGCGCCGGCGGCTACGGCATGCTGATCGGTCCGCGTGCCTCGCGCGACGAGATCGAGCGCTTCCGACAGCTCATCATCGAGACGCCTGACCGCTACATCGCGCAGCCGACGCTGGCGCTTTCCGCATGCCCGACCTTCGTCGATGCCGGCATCGCGCCGCGCCACATCGATCTGCGCCCCTTCGTGCTGTCAGGCAAGGACATCAACATGGTCCCGGGCGGGCTCACCCGCGTGGCGCTGCGCGAAGGCTCCCTGGTGGTGAATTCGTCGCAGGGCGGCGGCACCAAGGACACCTGGATACTGGAGGTCTGACATGCTCAGCCGTACCGCAGATCACCTGTTCTGGATGGCGCGCTACATCGAGCGCGCAGAAAACGTCGCCCGCATGCTGGACGTCAATTACCGCATGTCCATGGTGCCGCAGGCCGATGGCGGCATCGATGCCGGGTGGGGAGCCACGCTGTCGATCACCGGCCTGGAGGATGCCTTCCGCGCGCGGCACACCGCAGCAACCATGGATGCGGTGCTCGAATTCATGGTGTTCGACACGGAGAATCCGTCGTCGATCATGAACTGCCTGCGCATGGCACGTGAAAACGCGCATGCTGTACGCGGCACCATCACATCGGAAATGTGGGAAACCACCAATGACACCTGGCTGAAAATGCGAGATTACCCGCGCTGGAAGCTGGCCGGCAGTGAAATCGGCGAGTTCTTCGAGTGGGTGAAATTCCGTTCACACCTGTCGCGAGGTGTCACACTGGGCACCATGCTGCGGGACGAAGCCTTCCACTTCATCCGGCTGGGCACCTTCCTGGAGCGCGCCGATGCGACGGCTCGTTTCATTGACGTGAAATACCACATGCTGGTTGACGGTGCCGCCCCGCCGGACGCCGCAGCGGACTACTACCAGTGGAGCGCGTTGCTGCGTTCGGTCTCCGCATTCGAGGTCTACCGCAAGGTGTATCGCGACCTGATCACGCCAGTGAAGGTGGCCGAACTGCTCATCCTGAACGATCAGATGCCGCGTTCGCTGCGCACCAGCATGGCAGAGGTGTTCGAGAACCTGCGCGCGCTGTCCAACTACCGCTCGAGCGAAACCGAGCGGCGTGCCGGCGAACTTCAGGCCAGCCTCAAGTTCGGACGCATCGAGGACGTCTTCGCGCGTGGCCTGCACGAATATCTCACGCAGTTCATCGTGCGGGTCATCGATCTGGGCAATCGCGTATCCGAAGACTTTCTGGTGCCGATGTCGTCGAACTGAGCAAAACGGAGGAAATCACCATGCTGCTCGATATCCGTCACGAAACCACTCTGCGCTACGCCAGCCCGGTCAAGTACAGCATTCAGCAGTTGCGGCTCACGCCGCGCGAGGATTCGACTCAGCGTGCGCTGGCCTGGCGGGTTCAGACACCGGGCAGCGCGCTTCGGTCGATCGACGCGCACGGCAATGTCGGGCATCTGCTTACGTTCGATCGCCCGCACACCGAACTGTCCATCGTGGTCAGCGGCACGGTCCGCATGTCGGACGACCCTGCGTGGATGCCGCGTGAGGCTGGCGGGTTGTCGCCGCTCGCCTATCTCGCGAGCAGCTGCCTCACCGAAGCCGACGAGCAGGCGCACGCGATGGCCGCCAGCCATCTGGGCGAGCAGCGCGATACCGTGGGTGAATTGCTGAATCTCAGCGGTGCGGTATGCGGTGCAGTGCGTCATCAGCCCGATTGCCTGCCGCCCGTCGGGGCGGCCAGTGCGTTCGATACGGGGCGTGGCTGCAGTACGGACATCGTTCACGCCTTCATCGCCTGCTGTCGCGCTGCGGGTCTGCCGGCGCGCTACGTCAGCGGTTATCTGGTCGATGCAACAGGTGAATGGGCCGCGCCGCATGCGTGGGTCGACGTCTGGCTGGCCAGCGGGCCGGCGGCGGGCGGCGCAGCGGGCTGGGTCAGTGTCGATGTGCTCGAGCGCTCTCTGGCGGGGCAGGGCTATTGCCGCCTGGCGGTCGGTCGTGACCATCTGGATGCCTGCCCGGTACGGCTGGCGGGCGTGGGCGATGCGGCTGCGACGACCGTGACCCGGGTGTCGGCACACGCTCATTGAAATCGTCTGCCGCAAAGAATCACTTCCGGCGCGATGGTCAGCCGTTCACACTACCGGAAAACCTCAACGGAACCACTCCATGACTTACTGCGTAGGCATGCTGCTCGATGCCGGGCTTGTGTGCCTCTCCGATTCGCGCACCAATGCCGGTGTCGATCACATCAACACCTTCCGCAAGATGAGCCTGTTCGAGCGTGCCGGCGAACGTGTACTGGTGCTCATGAGCGCCGGCAACCTCGCCGTGACGCAAACACTGGTCAGTCTGCTGCGGGAACGACTGACCGCCGAAGGACCGAACCTCTACAGCGTGCCCAACCTGTTCGAGGCGGCACGCCATATCGGCGACTGCCTGCGTGAGGTGCACAAGCGTGATGCCGAGGCGCTCAACGAGTTCGGCATCGAGTTCAACGCGTCCTTCATTCTCGGGGGACAGATACTCGGCGAAGAGCCGCGTCTGTTCCACATCTATTCGGCGGGGAACTTCATCGAAGCCACTCGCGACACGCCGTATTTCCAGATCGGTGAAGCGAAATACGGAAAGCCCATCATCGATCGCGTCATCTGTCCCGAGACAACGCTGGACGAAGCCGCGAAGTGCGCGCTGATTTCGATGGATTCGACCATCCGCTCGAACCTGTCCGTCGGTCTGCCGCTTGATCTTCTGGTCATGCGCACCGGAGTGCTGGCGGTCTGTTCGCATACCCGCATCGATACCGAAAATGCCTACTTCGAAATGATCCGAACGCGGTGGGGCGAGAGCCTGCGTGAAGCGTTCCATGCACTTCCTTCGCCTGACTGGATCCCTGGCTGACACGGTTCCATCGGTTAATTTGGGTCAAACATTTCCTGCAAGCTAAAGGTTCCCCCGCCGACGCCGTACACTGATTGTCCTGTCATGTGTGCCCGGTACGGATGTCCGTCCTTTCTGCCCTTGTATCGTCAGCCAGCGCGGGCTGTCTCGGTCGTGCCGTTCGCCTGGTGCTGTCGTCGCTTTTCGTCGCTACCGCCTGGGCGAACGTGTGTGCCGCCGAACTGCCGGCCGTGGCGCTGCACTACGGCAGGAACGCACCGCTGACGTCGCTCCAGGCGTTCGACATCGCAGTGATAGAGCCGGATCACGGATTCGATCCGCAGGCCTACCGCAGGTCCGGCAAGTCCGAACTTTTCGCCTACATCAGCGTGGGCGAGGTGCATCCGACGCGCGCCTACGCGGGACGCATTCCGAAGGACTGGCGCATCGGCCGCAATGCTCAGTGGGATTCGATCGTCGTGGATCAGGCCCAGTCCGCATGGCCGGCGTTCTTCGCCGACGAAGTGGTCGGGCCGCTGTGGGCGCGCGGCTTCCGCGGCTTCTTCCTCGATACGATGGATTCCTATCATCTTGTCGATGGAATCGATCAGTTGGCGCAGCAGCGCGGCATGATCAGTGTCATCCGGCAGCTCCGCACACGATTTCCGGGTATCCGCCTCATTCTCAACCGGGGCTTCGAACTTCTGCCCGAACTGAAGGGCGAAATATTTGCAGTGGCCGCCGAGTCTCTCTATCGCGGCTGGGATCCGAAGAAGCAGCGCTATGCCGAAGTGAAGCCTGCGGACCGGGAGTGGTTGCTTGGGCAACTCGTCGCCGCGCGCGACCGGTTCGGTGTCACGGCGATTGCCATCGATTACGTAGACCCGGCGGCACGCCAGCTTGCGCTCGACACGGCGCGGCAGATCGCCGCCCACGGCATCGTGCCTTATGTGGCCGATGCGGGACTCGGCTATCTCGGCGCGGGCCTGGTCGAGGTACTGCCGCGCAGGATCCTGTTTCTCTACAACAGTGCCGAAGCGGCACGGGTGAATGCATCGAACATCCACCGCTACGCCGAGATGCCGCTGAACCATCTGGGCTATGTCGCCGAATATGTCGATGTGAACGGGCCGTTGCCTGCGCACGTTGCAGCGGCCGAGTACGCGGGAGTCGTGACCTGGTTCGACGGTTATCTTGCGCCGGTCCGAAGCGCAGCACTGTCGGCGTGGCTGGCGGCACGCATCGCTGAAGGAACCCGGATTGCGGTGTTCGGCAGTTTCGGTTTCGAGCCGAACGGAGACTTCCTGCGCGCGGCCGGATTGCTGAAAACAGTACCTTCGAAGGGAGCGGTCGGCATCGCCCTGCGCGATGCGCTTATCGGTTTCGAATCGCCGCCGATCCCGGAGCGGCGGGGTATCGAGCCGATACGCGTCGGCCAGCCCGATGCGAAGGTGCTGCTGCGTCTGTCGGATGCGGCGGGAACCCTGTTCGATGCCGCTGCGCTGATGCCATGGGGCGGATTCGCGTTGAATCCGTTTGCCGTGCGCGTGCTCCCGGGCGAAGAGTCCCAGACGCGATGGATCGTCGAGCCGTTTGCGTTCTTCCAGCAGGCGCTTGCCCTGCCGCCCTTGCCGGTTCCGGACACGACGACGGTCAACGGTCGCCGCATGTTCTTCGCGCACATCGACGGCGACGGATTTCCATCACGTACCGAAATGCCCGGTCGCCGACTGGCGGCTGAAGTGCTGCTCGATGAGGTGCTCAAGCGCTACCCCCTGCCGCACGCCATGTCGGTGATCGAAGTCGAAACAGCGCCGGACGGTGCGTACCCGAAGGACTCGGCGCTGATGGAGGAGGTGGCGCGCCGCATGTTTGCACTGCCCCATGTGGAGATCGCATCTCACAGCTACACCCACCCGTTTTATTGGGACAGCGTCGAGCGCAATGAAGTACGCGAGGCGCTGCAGGGCTACTCGCTGGCACCCAAGGGGTATGTACCCAGCCTGAAACGCGAAATCACCGGCTCGGTCGATTACATCCGCAGCCGGCTGGCGCCCCCGGGGAAACCGGTCGGCCTGATGTTGTGGACCGGCGACGCAGCGCCCACCGAAGCGGCACTGGAGGTCGTCGATGCGAACGACATGGTGCAGATGAACGGTGGCTACACGGTGGCGACGCGCAACTACCCCAGCCTGACGGCGGTGTCGTCACTCGGCAGCTGGCAGGGAAGGCGCTTCCATGTATACGCGCCTGTCATGAACGAAAACGTCTACACGAATCTGTGGACCGGGCCCTTCTACGGCTTCGAGCGGGTGACCGAAACCTTGGATTTCACCGGCTCTCCGCGCCGGCTCAAGCCGATCAACATCTATTACCACACTTATTCGGCCAGCAAGCGTGCCTCGCTCGAGGCCCTGCACAAGGTGTATCGCCATGCGCTGTCGAAGGCAGTCACGCCGGTCTTTCCGTCCGAGTACGTGCGCATCGCGATGAACTTCAATGATCTGGTGCTGGCGCGTACGCTGGCCGGTGATCGCTACATCGTGCGCAACGCGCACCGCCTGCGTACGCTGCGGATACCGCCTGCGCTCGGGCACCCGGATCTTGCCGCGTCGTCCGGTGTGGCCGGATACAGCGAGGGGCCGGAAGGTGCCTATCTGCATCTCTCCGACCATAACGCGCTTCTGCGTCTGGGCCCGACAGCGTCGCGCCTGCCCATGCTGGCGAGTGCCAACGCGCATCTCGCCGCCATGACCCGCGACGGCGGCGCACTTGCCTTCGACCTGAAGGGCCATGTGCCGCTCGACTTCGCACTCGCGCACATCGAACAGTGCACGCCAACGGCGGGCGGGAAAACCATCAAGGCCTATCGCAAGGATGCGTCATTGTTCCACTTCCGGCTGAACGACCATGCTGCGACGATCGAGCTACGCTGCCGCGTCCCTTGAGCGTCCGCGCCTGATCACCCCGCACGTGCTGCTGGGGATCGGTGCGTTCGTCCTCGTGCTGCTGGCCTTGCTCTACCCGTACCGCGAATTGGTTCAGTACGCGTTGAACGCGACGCGCGGCGACACGCTCACCATCGCCTATCTGCGAAATCTGCTGCGTACCGATCCGCAGAATCCAGAGTTGCGGCTGGCGCTGGTGCGGCAGTCGCTGGCGCGGCGCGACTATGCGGAGGCGCGTGCTTCCCTTCAGCCGCTGCTGGCCGAACGGTTGCCGGACACTCTGCGTACTGAAGCTCGCTGGGTGGACTGGACCGTTTTCGAAAGTGAGTTGATTGCGGCGGTGCCCGGTTCATCACGGCGTACCGAGCTTGAAGCGATACTGCCGGAGCGTCTGCGCGCGACCGTGCAGATCGATGGTCTTGATGAGCAGAATCGCATGGCCCTGGTCCAGCGGGCGCTTGTATGGGGGCAGGCGGTGCTGGCCCTCGACCTGCTTGCGAGCTTCAGCCGCGACGGCGTCACGCCGGATCCGAAAATCCATCGGCAGGCGGCCGACGAATTGCTCGGACACGGTGAGTACCAGGGCGCTGCGCGCCTGTTGCTGCAGTTGCGCAGCGTCGAACCCGATGCGGCAAAGCGTCGTCAGCTGTTCATGGAGGCCATCCGGGCATTGCAATCCGGCAACCTGCTGGCGGTGGCGCTGGAAACGGCTGACCGGGAGCTCGGTGAGCTGTCGGACGATACCGAAGTGCTTTATTACCTTGTCACGCTCGCCCGGGCAGCCAATCGGCCCGACTTAGCCGCGCGTTACGCGCGAGCCATGCTGAAGCTGTCCCTGCAGCAGCAATGGCGTCGGGCGCTGCTGGCGCAGTCCGGCTTCGACATTCAGGTCAGACGTGCTTCGACGGCGGACGGGTTGCCCGATCTGCCGTTCGATGACCGCATCTACACGCTCGGCTTCGAAGCTTTTCTGGGCAACCGGCAACTTGACGATGCGCAGCGCGTCGCCGCTTCGGCGGTGCGTCAGGCGCCCGAAAACCTGCTGTGGAGGGAACGTCTGGCCACCTCGTCGGAGTGGAGCGGCAAGCAGCAGGAAGGTCTGACACAGTGGCTTTACATCGCGCAGCGAACCGGACGTCAGGACGCCTGGGACGCCGTGCTGCGTCTGGCGCCCGGACTTCTCGACGACGAAGCGCTGCTGGCCGGCCTGCGTCATCGCATTGCGCGCGCGCCGGGAGATGCACGACTGCTCGGCGAGATCGTCGCCACCTATGAACGCCTCGGCCGACCGGCGGACGGAATCGCTTTCCTGCAGACGGTGGGCGGTGCCCGACCGTCGCTTGCCGTGCTGACGGCGCTGGCGGATCTGGCGGAACGTGCCGGCGACATCGACCTCACGCTCGACACGCTCGCGCGCATCGACGAGGTGACTCCGGCCGACACCCGACGTGCGGCGAGGCGCGCCGGGTTGCTGGTGTCGCGCAACCGGTTCGACGAGGCCATGGTCGTGCTCGACGGCGTGCGCGCTGCAGCTTCCGACCAGGATCGCGTCTTCTGGCGGCTTTACTCGTCACTCGCCCTGATGCTGCAGGACGATGAACGGGCACGCGACGCGCTGATGCGCATCACGCGCTTCGATGATGTCGAAATATTCGAGCTGCAGGATCTCGTGGCGCTCCTGGCGGACGTCGCGCCGCTCGCCGCCGCACGTGAAGCGGAGAAGGCCTGGCATCGCCACGGCGACCGCGTGTGGCTGATGCGCACCCTCGAACTTTACGGCGTCGCAGGCCGGCCGCCGGATGTGGCACGCATCATCGGCGACATGTCTGAACTACAGAAGGCCGATGCGGAACAGCACGCGCTGTTCCTGCAGATACGTGCGCAGATGCATCAGGCAGCGGGGCGTACGTCGCAGGCGATCGCGGACTTCGGTCTGGCACTGGCGCTGGAGCCTGCGTCGGTCGATGTGCGTTCGGCCCTGCTGTGGCTGTTCATCGATGGCAATGAGACGGTCAAGCTGCGTGAAGTGCTGCTACGCCACGAACAGGCGTGGGCGCGGGAACCCAGGCTCCATGACGCACTGGCTGCAGCATGGCAGTCATTGTCGCGCCCGCAGATCGCGCTCGAGCGTTATCTGTTGCCGCACATCGGTGCCCGGCGCAGCGATTTTCTGTGGATGATGAACGTGGCCGATGCGCTGGAACAGAATCAGGAGCCTGATCGCGCGTGGCGCCTGCGCGAGCGTCTGTGGCGCGATGAACGGCCGAAGCTGCGCACGCTGGCGGCGGACGAGGTGGCCCAGTTGCAGCGTCTTGCACGGGTCCGTCTGGCACGTTCGCAGCAGCCAGGCGACGCGTCGCACGCGCTGCTGCGCGAAGTGCTGCGGCTCGATCGCGCGCCGGATGGTGCGTGGCTGCCGGCTGCCAGGGAACTGGCGCTGTCCTGGTTCATCGACCAGGGCGAATACGAAGCAGTCCGCGGCTTCCTGTGGCACCAGTACGGTCGCGCACTGAGTCGTCCGCTGTGGGCCGACATCACGGCCGCACTGGGTCAGGACGACGCGGCGGCGGTCGGCGCTCTGCTCGAGCGCTGGGACGAGCGCCTGCCGCGCTACGACCGCGTCAACAGCGCGCGCATGGTCGGTCATATCCGCCTCGCGCAAAGCGCGGCCTTCGATGCCATGGACGCGCAGCGCGACGACACGCCGCTGCATCTGCAGCTGAGCGACGCGCTGCTCGACTTTTCCAGCCGCTTCGACCTTGACATCGCGCAGCGCGAGCTGGGCGGCATCGATGAACGCCAGCAGTCGGCCACGCTTGAGGTGCCCCTTGCGCCCGACCTGCGACTGAGCATGGAATTCGGTTCGATCACGCGTCGGCGGGGCGACAACGTCGATTTCTCGTCGATACCGGGAGAAAGCGCCTACCTGCTCGGCCGTGTTGCCTGGGCGCACGACGATGGCACCACGCGCATTACGGTGGGTCAGCGTGACGGCTTCGAAACGATTCATCCGTTTGCCATCGAACGCGAGCAACGCATCGACCGTCGCCTGTCAGGTTCATTCGGTATCGGGTTGAACATGCCTGCCACCGAAAACCTCGGGCTGCGGGCCGCCGGCATGCGTGACCAGGTCGATCTGCGCGCCACCTACCGGATGTCCCGCTACGATCGGGTCGGCGTTCAGCTGGGCAGCTACCGCTATGAGGCGCAGAACGGCCTGTCGATCGGCAAGGGGCGGCTGTGGCTGGCGGAATACGTGCATTCGATCCGCACTGAGCTGCCTGATCTGGAAGTCAGTGCCTATGCAGCCGGTTACCATTTCAGCCCTTCGGACATCGATCCGGCCGATTCACGCGCACTCGAGATCAAGAGTCGGCTTTTTGCATCGAGCGCGTCCGACGCCACCTCGCTGCGACCGCAGAGCTACACGCTCCAGGGCGTGCGCCTGACGCACAACGTCCGCCTGCTGCGGGACTACACGAAAGCACTGCGGCCGTTCGGCTCGCTCGGCGTGTCGAACAACAGTGTTGCCGGCGCAGGCTACGACATGGCATTCGGCGTTGCGGGCAGCCTGCTCGGTACCGATCATTTTTCGCTGTCCTGGCGACAGGACAAGGGCGGTGGCGGCATCTTCGCGCGCACCACCGAAGTCGCATTCCATTACCGGCTTTTTTTCTGAACAGGGAGCTTCATCATGACCCACCTGATCCACCGCACGCTCGGCGTCCTTGCCCTTCTGACCCTGCTGGGCGGCTGCGCCGTCATCGATCATTCGCCGCCATCGGGTGCCGACAAGGCGGCCGCCTGGGTGATGCTGCCGTTCTCGAATGCCACCGAAACACCGTTTGCCGGCCAGCGTGCGGAAAGCGTGACGGAAAATCTGCTGCGCGCACTCGGTGTGGCAAATCTGCGGCGCTATCCGGCGAGCCTGCAGACCGACAACCTGTTCGAGAGCGGACAGGTGAAGGACGGTGACAAGGCGCTGGACTGGGCGCGCGAACACGGCGCCCGCTATGCCGTCACGGGAACGGTTGACGAGTGGCGCTACAAGGTCGGCGTCGATGGCGAACCGGCGGTCGGCGTAGCGCTGCAGATCATCGAGGTCGATGGCGGCAAGGTCGTGTGGAGCGGTGTCGGCGGCAAGAGCGGCTGGAGCCGCGAGTCGCTGGCGGGTGTGGCGCAGGAACTGATCAAGTCGCTGCTCGAACCGGCGCTGAAGTAGATGAAACTGCGTTCACCCGGCGAGAAGCCGGTCATCCGTGCTGCCGAGGAGCCGCTGCTCAAGCGTCTGGTCGAGCGTTTCACGCCGACCGGCTCCGGGGCCGGTGCATCGGCTTTGACCGAAACGCTGGCGCTGCCCTTGCTCGCACTGGCGCTCGCCTTCTGGCTCAATCCGCTTGACCCGTTCTTTCTGGCTTCGCAGTTCGCCTGGGTCTGGCTCGGGCCGGTGCTGGTCGCACTGCGCTACGGACCGCTGCCGGGTCTGGCGGGAAGTGCCATCGTCTTCGCGGCGTGGTTCGTGTTCGGCGAACTCGGTGTGGCGCTGGGTGCGCTGCCCAAGCTCTACTTCCTCGGCTGGCTGATCACGGTGATGATCTGCGGCGAGTTCTCCTCGCTGTGGCGCAGCCGCGTGCGCCGCGCGGAAAGCGTGCAGGGCTATCTCGAACAGCGACTCGAATACCTGACCCATCAGCACTACCTGCTCCGGCTGTCGCATGACCGGCTGGAACAGGACCTGATTTCGCGCCCGGTGTCGATGCGCGATGCGCTGGTCGGGCTGCGTGCGCTGTCATCCGACATGTCGATGGCAGGGACACGGCTTCCGGGCGGGGCGGAACTGCTGCGGCTGGTGGCGCAGTACTGCCAGATCGAGCGCGCCGCGCTGATCGCGGTGGACGACGAAATTGAATCCGACGGTTCGCCGGCAGTGCATCTGGGTGCGGCGTTCGACTTCGATGCGGACGATTCGCTGATCGGTTTTGTCCGCGAGCACCGTCGCCTGGGCCACATCGCGCTCGACGACGAGCGCGCACAGAGCGGGTCGCGCTATCTGGTCGTCGCACCTCTGACCGACATGCGCGGTTCCATGCACGCGTTGCTGGTGGTACAGGACATGCCGTTCTTCGCGCTGCACGACGAAACGCTGCAGATGCTCAATCTGCTGCTCGGATACTATGCCGACGGTCTGTCGGCCAGTGAACTCGCAGCGCCGCTGCGCGGCGATCATCCGGACTGTCCGCTCGACTTCGCGTTCGAGCTGTCGCGCATGTGGCGTGTCCGGGTCGATTCCGGTGTTGCCAGCGCGCTGGTGGTGCTCGAGTTTCCAGACAATGCGGAAGACGATCTTGCCACGCAGATCAGCCGCATTCAGCGTTCGCTCGACATCGTGTGGCGGGTGCCGCACGCGTCCGGTGCGCGACTGATCACCCTGATGCCGCTGGCCGGCAGCGCGGCGATCGAAGGTTATCTGGCACGCATCGACACCTGGCTCAAGCAGCATCGCAGCGGGGGGCTGGACATCAGCGGTGTCGGTCACCGCAGCTTCATGCTGAACGACACGCCGCCATCGGCGCTGCTGGCCCGCATACTGAAGGTCCGGCATGGGAGCTAGCAAGCTCGGCCTGATGGCCCTTCTGACGGAACTCGGTGCCTGCGTGGCGCTGGTTTCGGTCGAGCGATCCGATCCGGCGCTGCTGGCGTATCTCGTTCCGCATGCGCTCGCCAGCGTACTGCTTGCGCTTGCGGCCTACACGCTGATTCCTCAACGCGGCGCCAAGCCCCGAACGAGCGTGCTTTCGCTGCTGTTCTCGTGCATCTTCTTCGTTCCGGTACTCGGTTTCGTCGGTGTTGTCGTCGGCGTACTGCTGCGTCACCTGCTGCCGAAACTGCGTGAGCCCCAGCGCTTCTCCGCGGTACGGCTGCCGGATCTGGATATTCACGAAAGCAGCGAAAAATCGGCGGCAGGCTTCCGCCAGGCGGGCGTGCGGCAGTTTCTGAAGAATGACCGGGCGCCGGTGCCGCAGCGCCTCCGTGCCATGGTAGCGCTGTCGCACGCGCCGTCGCGCATCGGCAGTCCGGTGCTGCGCGAGTTGCTGGGAGACGCGGAGGACGACCTGCGTCTGCTTGCCTACGGGTTGCTCGACGGCCGCGAGAAGAAGCTGAATGCGGCGATTCACGACGCACGTCTGCGACTGGCGGCCACCAATGAGACCGATGAACGCGCCGGTATCGCGCACCAGCTTGCGTCACTCTACTGGGAGCTGGTCTATCAGGGGCTGGTTCAGGGCGATCTGCTCGACTATGCGGTCAGCGAGGCCCTGCGTCATACCGAAACTGCGCTGCAGGGGCGCAAGGACGACCCCGCGCTGCACCTGCAGTACGGTCGTCTGCTGCAGCAGCTCGATCGCCACGACGAAGCGGATCAGGCCTATCAGCGTGCCCGCGAGCTGGGTCTGCCCGCTTCGCGCGTCGTTCCCTATCTGGCGGAACTGGCCTTTGCCAGGCGAGACTACGCGACCGTCAAGCGCCTGCTGGCGACCATGCAGGACTGGGAGGGGCTGTCGCGCCTGCAACCGGTATTGAGATTCTGGGGGCAGGCATGACGAACGCCGAGCTTGTGCCGGCCCGTGGCGAAGTCGACGTCGCGCTGTTGCTGGAAGGCACCTTTCCCTATGTGTCGGGTGGTGTGTCGAGCTGGGTCAACCAGATCATCCGTGCCTTTCCCGACCTCACTTTCGCCGTCGTTTTCATCGGCAGCCGGCGCAGCGACTACGGCGACATGCGCTACACGCTGCCCGACAACGTCACGCACATCGAAACGCACTATCTGCACGAAGATCTGGGCAGCGGTGCAAGTGCGCACGATCGCAAGACCGGAAGGCCCGGCGACGCAGCAGGCTTCGATTGCATGGCGTCGCTGCATGACGCGTTTCGCGGCGATGACGGCGATGTGCACGAACTGTTCGGTGCCGCCTGCCGCGACATCCAGCCGGGCGGCCGTGTCGGTCTCGAAGACTTCCTGCGCAGCGAGGCCTCGTGGGACATCGTGACCGACCGCTACCGCAAGTACTGCAGCGATCCGAGTTTCGTCGACTATTTCTGGACGGTGCGCATCATGCATCAGCCGCTCTGGCAGCTTGCGCGCGTGGCGCATCAGCTGGTGCCGGCAAAGGTCTACCACAGCGTGTCGACCGGCTACGCGGGCTTTCTCGGTGCGATGCTGGCCCAATCCACAGGGCGGCCGCTGGTGCTGTCGGAACACGGCATCTACACCAAGGAACGCAAGATCGACCTGTATCAGAACGAGTGGATACGCGACAACCGCAACGTATTCCAGAAGGATTCGTCCGAGCTGTCCTACTTCCGGCAGCTGTGGATACGCTTCTTCGAATGGCTGGGTCGTCTTACCTATGCCGCCGCCGATCCGATCATCGCGCTGTACGAGATCAACCGCCTGCGGCAGGTGGCGGACGGTGCCGATGCAGCCCGCACGCGCAACATTCCGAACGGCGTGGCGATCGGAAAGCTGGCGCCGCTTCGTGCGCAGCGGACGGCCGAGGTGCCGCGCGTGCTGTGCCTGATCGGGCGCGTCGTGCCGATCAAAGACATCAAGACCTTCATCCGGGCCATGCGCCGGGTGGCGAACCGCATGCCTGACGTACAGGGCTGGATCGCCGGACCCGCGGACGAGGATGCGGCCTATGCCGAGGAGTGCCTCAATCTGGTCGACAGCCTCGGACTGGGCGACACCGTGCATTTCCTCGGCATGCAGAAGATAGATGAGTTGATGCCGAAGATCGGCGTGGTCGTGCTGTCATCGATTTCCGAGGCCCTGCCGCTGGTGCTGCTCGAAGGCTTTGCTGCCGGCGTGCCGGCGGTGGCCACGGATGTCGGTTCTTGCCGGCAACTGATCGATGGTCTCGGCGCGGAAGACGAAGCACTGGGTTCAGCCGGTCGCGTGGTCGGCATCGCCGACCCGCAGGCGCTGGCGGATGCGGCGCTCGACCTGCTGGGCGACGATGCTGCATGGACGGCAGCGCAGCAGGCCGGCATCGCGCGCGTCGAGCGGTACTACAGCGACGCGCGCATGTTCGGCAGTTATCGCGAGGTGTATGACCAGGCACTTGCACGGAAGGCCGCCTCGGGCGCTTGCCCGTTCGGGCACGGAGCGCGCTGATGGCCGGCATCGGGTTCGAACTGCGCAAGCTGCTGAAGAAGGACAGCCTGCTCGGGCTGATCCAGGCCTACAGCTATGCCGGCGTGATCGGTTCGGGGCCGTGGGTGCTGTCCATCGTCGGCATCCTGATGGTCGGCCTTCTGTCGCGTGCGGTGGTGGTGCCCGAATTCCTGATCACCCAGTTTCAGGTGTCGGTCACCTATCTCATTGCCAGTTCGCTCATCCTGACTGGCGTCGTGCAGCTGGCGTTCACACGCTTCATATCAGATCGTCTTTTCGAGAAGCGGGACGATCTGGTCATGTCCAACTTCAACGGGTTGCTGCTGTGGGTGGTCGGTCTGTCCGGGCTGCTCGGCCTGTTGCTTGCGTTCACCCTGTTCTCCGGTCTGCCGGTGGTGTACCGGCTGCTGATGCTCGCGGCTTTCGTGTTGCTGTGCGGCATCTGGGTGGCGACCATCTTTCTGTCCGGCCTGAAGATGTATCGCGCGATCCTGCTGCTCTACGCGCTGGGTTATGCGATCACGGTCGTCGTCGCGCTGCTGGCCCGACCATTCGGTCTGGAAGGTCTTCTCGGCGGCTTCGTGCTCGGCCATTTCGTGCTCTTCATAGGCATGTGGGTCATGACCTCGTGGCACTACCGCTCGAAGGTGACGATTTCCTACGAGTTCGCGCAGCGCAGCACCTGCTATCCGACATTGATGGCGGTCGGGCTGCTCTACAACCTGGGCGTCTGGGTGGACAAGTTCATGTTCTGGACCTGGCCGGAAACGTCCGACGCCATCATCGGTCCGTTGCGCGCGTCCGTCATCTACGACCTGCCGGTTTTCATGGCCTATCTGTCCATCATCCCCGGCATGGCGGTTTTTCTGGTGCGCATCGAAACCGATTTCGTCGAGTACTACGATCGCTTCTTCGACTCGGTTCGAACAGGGGGCTCGCTCGAGTACATCGAGGACATGCGCGACGAGATGGTGTACTCGATACGCCAGGGACTGGCGGAGATCGGCAAGATCCAGACGCTGGCCATGCTCGCGGCCATCGTCGCCGGCCCGGCCGTATTTGCCGTGCTGGAAATTTCCGAGCTCTACCTGCCGCTGCTCTACATCCAGACACTCGCGGCCAGTCTTCAGGTCGGTCTGCTGGCGCTGCTGAACGTCTTCTTCTACCTCGATCAGCGGCGGCTCATCCTCGTGCTGTGTGCGTTCTTCTGCATTTCGAACATCGTTTTCACTGCACTTTCCTTCCACCTGGGGGCCAGTTTCTATGGTTATGGGTACGCGCTTTCGGTGCTGCTCACGCTGCTGCTCGGGCTCTTTGCGCTCGACCGGAAGCTGAGCCGTCTGGAGTACGAAACCTTCATGCTGCAGTGAGCGGCTTCCAGTGGCCCTGAAGAAGCGCGGGCGCCCGCGCCAAGTACCGGCCCTCGTCGTCGGTATCGACCGTGTAGTCGGTCTCCCCTCCCCGGGCTGTGGACACGGCCTGCGCCGGTTCATCAGGGTACGCGGTCCGGCCAAGGGTGCCGTGCATTGCCGTGATCCGGAATCGGCAATCCGATCGCCCGTGCAGCTCGGATCCGCCGACCGCCGGTATGTCGAGGCCGTCACGACCCGTGCCGATGCGTATCAGTCCCATGGGGGATGAACGACCGGTCGGATCGAGCAGATACCATCGCCCTTCCATGAAGACTTCGATGCAGTGGTGCAGCCCTGAGCCCTGCGCGGCGGGTGGGACGTCCTGTCCCGTCACGCTGACCAGACGGGCCGGAATGAGCAGGGCGCGGCACAGCGCAATCGCCAGATGTGCGAAGTGCTCGCTTGCGCCACTCCGGTCGATCAGCGTGTCGAGCACGGATTTGCGCACCCCCGACTGGTCCGGATCGAAGCGCGTGCGCTCACGCAGGCACGCACACAGCGTGGCGACGCGCGCGTAGCCCGGCGGCATGGCGCCGATGGTGCTGCGGGCCAGGCGGATCAGCGGATCCACCGGACAGAGCACGCTCTCCTTCACGTAGGGGCGAACGTCGCAGGGCAGATCGCGGTGATCCGCTTCGCCGAGCGACGCAGCCGGGGTGAGATGGTGCTCGATGTCGACCCGCGCGGAGTAGTCGATCTTCAGTGTTCCACGGCCATGTGCCTTCACGTGCAGCAGACGTTGTCCGTACGGGCCAGTTGTCACACGTGCCCGGGCGCCGTGCGACATCGAAAGACATTCCCCGCCGATCCGCTGCTGGTTCGTGATGGCTGGCAGCACGAGCAGGGTGACGTCACCCGGGGACGCCAGTTCGCACTGCAGTGAAACGCTCATGCCCGACACAGACATCCTTGTGCTCCATTCGCTTGATGCAGTTGGAATGATGCTAGGGCGGGTGTGTCGGGCTGGCTGTAGGACAGGGCCTACCGGCTTGTAGGCGGGATCAACGAGGCCGCATCTGCCGGCGGCAGAAGGTGGCGGTGCGCCATTTCAGGCACGACCGGGAAGCTCGGGCTGCGATCAGCGGTCCATGCGGGGCGCGTCGAGAATTTCGTGACGCAGCAGGCGATAAAGTGACAGGCGTCCGGGCGCGACGTTGTCGCGCAGCGCACAGTCGGGCTCGCGATCGTGCGCGCAGTCGCGGAAGCGGCATTTGCCGAGCCATGGGCGGAAATCGACGAAGGCGTATTCAAGTTCGCTGACGGTGAGGTGGGACAGGCCGAATTCCTGCAGTCCCGGACTGTCTATCAGTTCGCCGCCGCCCGGCAGCGCATACAGCCGTGCGTAGGTGGTGGTGTGCTTGCCGGAATCGAGCGCTGCGGAAATTTCCCGGGTGGCAGCGGCGGCACCCGGTATCAGTGCGTTGACCAGCGTCGACTTGCCCATGCCGGACTGGCCGATGAATACACTGAGTCTGTCCTTCAGAAAGGGCGCCAGCGGGCTCACGTTGTCGCGCGCCGACAGTTCCAGCACGCGGTAGCCCATCGCAGCGAAACCGGCCAGCTGGGCGCGCGCAGCCTCCAGTCCGGCCGTCAGGTCGCATTTGTTGAGCACGATCAGCGCCTCGACGTCCTGCGCCCCGATCGCAATCAGGATGCGTGCGATCAGGTCGCCGCTGAAGCCCGGTTCGGTGGCGGTCACGATGATCACCTGATCGACGTTGGCCGCAACTGTCTTCTGCTTGAACGCGTCCTTGCGATAGAGCAGGCTGCTCCGCTCATGCAGGTTTTCAATGCGTGCCTGATCGGCCTGCAGCGAAATATCCACCCGGTCGCCGCACGCGACTTCGGAGCGCTTGCCGCGTGGAAAGGCGCGCAGCAGCTGGCCGTCGTCCAGCCGTACCATGTAGTGCCGGCCGTGCGCCGACACGACGCGACCGCTGAAGGTGTTCAAGCGCTGCGCATCGCTTCGATGCGGGCGGCGCAGATCAGGTCGTTCATCGATACACCGCGCACGCTGTGCGTGGTGAACACGATGCGTACGCGGTTGAAGCCGAACATGATGTCCGGATGGTGATCTTCCGCCGTTGCCAGCGCAGCGACCTGATTGACGAAGCCGACGACCTGTTCGTAGTCGGTGAACTGGAAGTCCTTGGCGATATGGTTGTCCGCTTCGATCCAGCCGGGTACGGTCAGCAGATGCTTCGCGAGCGTTTCGCCGGACAGGCGCTTGTGTGCGCCTTTCTGCGGGGTGCAGTGTTGTTGTGCGAGTTCTTGTGCGGTCATGTCAGAGAGTCTGCAGCTTCGCCACGCGCAGGGCGGCGGGTGGGTGCGAGTCGTAGAAACTGGAGTACAGCGGGTCCGGCGTCAGCGTCGATGCGTTGTCGCGGTAGAGCTTCACCAGCGCCGACACCAGCCAGCCGGAGTGCGTCTGCGCGGCAGCGTAGGCGTCCGCTTCGAATTCGTGTTTGCGCGACATGAGCGACATGACGGGCGAAAGCGGGAAGCTGAACACCGGCATGACCAGCGCAAACAGCATCAGCGCGATCACGTTGCCCTGGCTGCTCAGGCCGAGTTGTTCGTAGAACCAGGGCTGGTCGATGAGCCAGCCGAGCAGCGCGAAGAAGGCCAGGCTGCCGCCGGCGATCAGCGTGACACGCTTCCAGATGTGGTGGTGCTTGTAGTGACCCAGTTCGTGCGCCAGCACGGCTTCGATCTCGTCGGCACCGAGCCGGTTGAGCAGGGTGTCGAAGAACACGATGCGCTTGCCCTTGCCGAACCCGGTGAAGTAGGCGTTGCCGTGCGCCGAGCGGCGCGACCCGTCCATCACGAACAGTCCGTCGGCGCGGAACCCGCAGCGGGCCAGCAGGCCTTCGATGCGGCTGCGCAGTTCGCCTTCGGGCATCGGCTCGAACTTGTTGAACAGCGGTGCGATCAATGTCGGGTAAAGCAGCATCGCGGCCAGGCTGAAGGCCAGCCAGAACGCCCAGGCATAGACCCACCACGCGCTGCCCAGACTTTCCATGATCCACAGTACCGCCGCGACCACGGGTGCGCCGATCGCAGCGGCGACCAGACCATGCTTGAGCTGATCGCCGAAGAACATGCCGAGGGTCATCTTGTTGAAGCCGAAGCGCTGTTCGACCACGAAGGTACGGAACAGCGTGAAGGGCAGGTCGATCAGGCCGGACGCCAGCGTGACCAGACCAACGAACACCAGATCGCGCAGCAGGCTTTCGTTGCCCGCAGAACCGGTCAGTGCGCCGGCGGCGTCGAACAGCCACTGCAGCCCGCCGCCCAGCGTCAGCACCAGAAGCCACAGCGCACTGACCACGAGATCGACCCGTGCGAGGCTCACGCGGGCCACCGTGTAGTCGGCGGCCTTCTGGTGGGCGTCCAGCGGAATGGTGTCGCGGAAGGCTGCCGGAACTTCGGCGCGGTGCGCGGCAACATGCGAACGATGGCGGCTCGCGAGCCAGAGGCGCACGCCGGTGGTCAGCACGAGTGCAAGGACGAAGATTTCGGTCAGCATGATGGATGGCCTCGGGTGGATGCGGTTCCGGTCCGGCCGAGTCTCTGTTTAGACTCGGTCCAGGTCACGTGAGTGTGACAAAATCCGGCCGATCCGCGTTCGGACGAACGCATTAATCCCGCTTGGAAATTTTCTCGATTATGGCACAGGACCCGACTTACCTCGTTTGGCTGGACATGGAAATGACCGGCCTCGACCCCGACAACGATCGCGTCATCGAGTTGGCCTGCGTGGTCACCGACGTGCATCTGGAGGTGGTCGCCGAAGGACCGGTCATCGCCGTGCATCAGTCCGACGAAGTACTCGCCGGCATGGACAAGTGGAATACCAGCACGCATGGAAAATCCGGCCTGACCGAGCGCGTGCGCGCTTCGACCGTCGACGAGGCATCGGCCCAGGCGCAGATGACCGCCTTCCTGAGCCAGTACCTGCCCGAGCGCACCAGCCCCATCTGCGGCAACTCGATCTGCCAGGACCGCCGCTTTCTCGCCCGCCACATGCCGCAGCTCGAAGCCTGGTTCCACTACCGCAACCTCGACGTGTCGGCGCTGAAGGAACTGTGCAAGCGCTGGCGCCCGGAACTGGCGGCGCAGTTCAAGAAGGCGCAGCGCCATGAGGCGCTGGCCGACATCTACGAATCGATAGACGAGTTGAAGTTCTACCGCGAACACTTCCTGCGCATGGAGTGAGGCGATGAGCACCCTCCGCATTGCGGTTGCGCAGATCAACTGCGTGGTCGGCGATCTCGATCACAACGCGCGTCTCGTCCTCGACGCGGCGCGCTCCGCGCAGGGGCAGGGCGCAGACCTGCTGCTGACGCCGGAGCTTGCCCTGTGCAGCTATCCGCCCGAAGACCTGCTGCTGCGCCCGGACTTCCTGCTCGCCTGCGCACGCGCGCTGGCCGGGCTGGCGCTCGAGGCTGAACGTGCGGTACCCGGGCTGGCGCTGCTGGTGGGACACCCGCACCTGTCGGGCGAACGCTGCTTCAACGCCGCCAGCCTGATCCGGGCGGGCCGCGTGGAAGCGACTTACTTCAAGATGAGGCTGCCGAACTACGAAGTGTTCGACGAAGAGCGCTATTTCGATGAAGGCAGCGATCCGCTGGTGTTCGAGGTCGCCGGCGTGCGCGTCGGCGTCAATATCTGCGCCGACGTATGGGAACCCGGAGCACCGGAGGCTGCGGCGGCAGCCGGCGCTCAGGTACTGGCCGTGCTCAATGCATCGCCCTGGCACCTGGACAAGTCGATCGCGCGCGAGCAGGTGCTGGCCGATCGCGTCGCGGCAACCGGCATTCCGGCGGTGTACTGCAATCTGGTCGGCGGACAGGATGAACTGGTGTTCGACGGGGCGTCCTTTGCGCTCGACCGCAGCGGTCACATCGCGTGGCGCGCACCGCACTGTCGCGAAACGCTGCAGGTGATCGAGGTACGCGACGGCGACATTGCGCCGCATGCGCTGCCTGCCGACGCCAGTCTGGAGCAGGACTGCTACGAAGCGCTGGTGCTCGGCGTGCGCGACTATCTGGGCAAGAACGGCTTCCGGCAGGCCCTGATCGGCCTGTCCGGCGGCGTCGATTCCGCGCTGACGCTGTGCATTGCCGTCGATGCGCTGGGCGCCGACTGCGTGCGCGCCATCATGATGCCGTCGCCCTACACTGCGCAGATGAGCCTGGACGACTCGCGCGCACTGGTGCGCAGTCTGGGCGTGCGCTACGACGAAGTGTCGATCGCCCCAGCGATGGAAACGTTCGACCGGATGCTGAAGCCGCTGTTCGGCGATGCGGCGGCGGACACGACGGAAGAAAACGTGCAGGCCCGCGCCCGCATGATCATGCTGATGGCACTGTCCAACAAGACCGGTGCCATCGTGCTCACCACCGGCAACAAGAGCGAAATGGCCGTCGGCTATTCCACGCTGTACGGCGACCTGGCCGGCGGCTTCGCCGTGATCAAGGACATCTACAAGACCTTCGTCTATCGCCTGTGCGCCTGGCGCAACAGCCAGCGCCCCGACATCCCCGACAACATCCTCACCCGCCCCCCGTCGGCCGAGTTGCGCCCCGACCAGACCGACCAGGACAGCCTGCCGCCGTACGAAGTGCTCGACGCCATCATCCAGGCCTATATGGAGCGCGATGAGTCGCCGCGCGAAATCATCGCATCCGGCTTTGCCGAGAACGACGTGAAGAGGGTCATCGGGCTGCTGAAGCGCAATGAATACAAGCGCAGGCAGGCTCCGCCGGGTGTCAGGGTGACGGAACGTGGGTTCGGGAAGGATTGGCGGTATCCGATCACGAGTCGGTATCGGGAGGAGTTCTGAACGGAACTTTCGTTAGCCGTCCGTCGAGCTATAGCGGATAGGCGAGAAATCCGCGAATCACTCTGAGATATTGATTACTCGATTTTTTTTCATGGACCTGGAGTGCGCGATCGCTCCTGATTCGGAGTGCTGTCGCGCCGTACACCATGACGCGGGCGCAAGTGTGTCCGCACTGCTGACTTGATGATTCGGCTGGACGCTCTTCGCGTTAAATGTAACTGACTGACGATCCGTGGGCAGGTCAAGTCCGTCAAATGCCCCAGGGTATTTGTAATCGATCCATATTTTGCTCGGAGGTCACCGCAAAAGGCCGTGCGCGTGCTTCCGACCCTGTCGTTCAGAAACGCCTGCGCATCACGCGCCCCGCCAGCGCCGCCGCAAGACTGGCGAGTGCCCAGCCGGGAAGTGGCACGTCGCCGTCGCCGGGGTTGCTCGCATTTGCGGCGGTGATGGCGAAGCTTGCGTTGACCGGCGTGGCGCCGAGCCAATGGTCGTCGCCGGGTTGGCTGGCCTGAACCGTGCAGGTGCCGGTGGCGATCAGGCTTGCATGGTTGCCGCTGGTTGTGCAGACGGCCGGTGTCAGGCTGGTGTAGCTCACGGCGAGGCCTGAACTGGCGCTGGCGGCGAGCGAGGCCGGACCGGCATCGAGCGCGGTGGCGGCGGGGGGCGGGAAGGCGATGGTCTGGTTGCCGCGCGCCGGTTTGATGGTGAAGCCCAGGGTGACCGAAGGGGCGGCGAACCAGTCGCCGTTGCCGGCCTGACTGGCGATGATGCTGCAGGGGCCGGCGGCGATCAGTGTGGCGGTGCCGCCGCTCACGCTGCAGGTGGCCGGCGTGATTGACGCGTAAGTCACCGCGAGACCGGAACTGGCGAGCGCTTCCATCGCCACGCTGCCCTGGTCCAGCCACACATCGCCCGGCGACGGGAACACGAGGGTCTGTTCCGCGCGTTCGTCGAAGGCGAGGGTGAGCACGACGCTGCCGGTGGCGGCCTCGAAGCCGTCAACCGCGATGCGATAGGTCGTGCCGGCTGCGACGACGAGATCCAGCCTGCTCTGCGATCCGTCGCCGCTGTCGTCGTCGCTCGCCTGCAGCGTGAGCGAGGCGAGCGCGCTGCCGGTATAGACCGCGAGCAGGGTGTCGAAACTGCTGCCGTTCGTGTCGAGCGTGAGCAGGCCGGAAGCAGGGGCGGTCCAGGTCCACCACAGCGAGCGCGTGGCGGCGGTGCCATCGTGCGCCGGCTCGCCCGGTTCGCTGCTGGCCAGGGTGTTGCTGCCGCTGTCGCTGTCGGCCGTGCCGCTCAGTGCGCGGGCGGCGGCGAAGGCGTCATTGCTTTCGGTGCCGACGCCGGCCACCGCGGCGCCCACCGCCAGACGCGGGCGCTGCAGGCCGTTGCGCGCGTCGGTCACCGGGGTGCCGCTCAGCGTGAGCCGGCTTTCGATCTGCGTCGGGGTGTCGAGCGGGAAGCGCTGCTTCAGCACAGCGACGGCACCGGCCACCATGGGAGCGGCGAACGAGGTGCCATCCAGCGTGTTGCCGCCGACGCTGATGACCGAGCCCGGCGCCAGCATGTCGAGGGGTGCGCCGCTGTTGGAATAGCAGGTCACCTTGTCGGCCGTGGTCGTGCTGTCGGTGCAGTTGCCGAAGCCTCGCTGTCCGACGCTGGCGTCGTAGGTGGCCCCCACTGCCAGCGCGTTGGCGACGCAGGCTGGCTCGGCGATGCCAGCTGTATGACTTTCGTTGCCGGACGCAATCACCACCACCAGCCCCGCATTGCGTGCCCTGCGCACGGCGGTGACATAGGGCGTCAGCGTGCAGGCGCTGGCGTTCTGCTGAGTGTCGCCCAGGCTCAGGTTCAGCGCCACGATATTGTAGGTGGCGCGCTGCGAGACGGCCCAGTCCATGCCCTCGATGACGTCGGAATCGAAGGCGCCGTCGGGTTCGAACACGTCGATGGCAACGATGGAGGCTTGCGGCGCGACGGCCAGCGCGGTCATGGCCACCCTGCTGCCGTGGCCGTTGGCATCGCGCGCATTGTCCTCGACGGCGGCTTCGTACGCCGCGACCACCTTGCACGTGCCAGCGGGCACGCCGACCGCCGTGCAGGTGCCGAACGGCGCCAGTGTGTAATCGACCCCTGTATCGAGCACCGCCACGGCAGAGCCGGCTCCCTGATAGCCGGCGCTCAGTGCGGCGGGCTGGCCGATCAGCGGCAGCGCCTGCGCGCTGATCGCCTTGCGCTGCCTATCCGGATAAATGGCTGCAACGCGGTCGTCGCTTCGCAGCGCGCGAAGCGCATCTGCATGCATCAGCGTGAGCGCCAGCATGGGCATCGTGCTGTAGCGGCGGCGCACGCTGGCGTGGTCGGCTGGCAGTGCTGCGATCACGGCCGCCTTCAACGTGTCGCGACGCCGCCGCGCGGCGCCGATGTCCGGCACGCTGTCGTCCTCCTGCAGTTCGACGATCACCCGCTGCGCTTCGCCACGCTCGACTGCTGCTGCCACGTCGGCATCGACGTGTTGCGGTGCCGCCTCGGCTGAAAGCACGCCAGCGAGCATTCCGAGCAGCGGGAGAAGCAATGTGGTTAGGTATGAAGATCGCATGTCGAAAAGAAAGGCTGACGGGGCTGTCGACAGACTGCCGCGGTTTCATTCCGTCCGTATGTCAGCGCAATGCTGTACGGTGCCAGCGGAGGGAAAGTGCATGAGTGAGGATGATGATTCCGGCCGCGGCGGCTGCACCCAGCAGGAAACGCCCTCCCGCCTTAAGAAAGGCGCTCCACACGAGCATCGCAGACGTATTGTCCGGCGCGTGTGCATCGCGATGCAGCGCCCATAAGAGCGCGTCCAGCACGAAGGGCGCATCGAGTGCGAGCAGCACGGTCAGTGCAGGCAGGGCACACAGGGCGCGCAGCAACCATTCGGCTGCGCGCTGGACCGGCCACGCGGCAAGCAGCGCGATGAACAGCGTTGGCGCGAGCCAGAAGGCGGCCAGCGGCGTGGTGATGATGGCGCGGGCACGCGGGTCTGGGTAGGTCACATGCGTACCGTCAGGACGAGCTGGCGGATGCCTGCTTCCATGCGGATCACGGTATCGGCCCCGGTCCTCGTGATATCGAGCATGATCACCCGGTGATGACGATCCAGCACGTCGATCGTCAATGCGATGGGGCGCAGCAGATGCTGCATCAGCGCTTCGCCCTGCCACAGCACCAGTGCGCCGACCAGGCATAGCGACGCGATCAGTCTCAGCGCGAACCCGAGTGGCGTCATCGGTAGTGGATGTCCGGTTCCGGCCGGGCGCCCGGCGCCCGTTGCATCACCCCGTGGAAGTAAAGCGCCAGCAGGACCACCAGCACGATGGGGCCGATGTAGTTGTGCAGCCAGTCGAACCAGCCCGGGTCGCTGCGCCAGGCGAAAAACAGGGCGACGATGCGTGCGACGTTGAGCAGCCACACCAGCAGCAGTCCGGCCAGCCAGCCGCCCAGCCGCCAGTGCCAGGCGAGCGGTGCCACCGCGAACGCCGCCGTCATCAGCCACAGCAGTTCAGCGCCATCGCACCCCTGCAGCACGTTGAGACCACCGCCGGGCGCATGGATGCGCGTGCCCGACGCGGCCGCGGCGGTATCGGGCTGCAGTGCGAAAATCAGGGTGGCGGCGACGCGAACATTGAGGTCTTCTACCCACAGACGGAACAGCGCGCTGTCCTGCTGTGCGGACCAGCCCCACTGCAGCCCACCGAAGATCACCATGAACGCACCGACTCGCCAGAGGCTGGGGCCGCCGAAGGCGTTCCGGTCCGACGCGTCCTCCCCGGACGCACGCTGCCTCATCGATCCGTGTCCGCCTTGCCGGCGTTGCGACGTCTGCGCGAACCGGCGGCCGAGCCGAGCAGCGCAGCGGCGAGCGCACCGAGCGCCCAGCCGGGCAGCGGTACGTCACCTGACGGTGCCGCCGGCAACTCGTACTGCAGCGTCAGCAGCGGGCCATTCCCGCCTTCGCGGCTGATCATCCGCTTGGCGTTCTGCGACGATGCCTCGTTTCCACGGATCAACCAGCCATGGTTCGACGACGGGACATCGATCCAGGCCTGAAGGTCGGCCAGCATGGCCGGGTCATTCGCCCAGGTGTGGCTGCCGATCGCAGTCAGCGGAATGGACGCGCCGCCGGCCGCGAAGTCGCCGCCGGGCGTGCTCCATGGCTGCGGCGGACTGGCGGCGTAGAAACGCTGGGTCCAGGTGGCGTCACCCGCGCGGGCCACGTCGCCGCCACCGCCGCCACCGCTGTTCGATGCGCCTTCGCCCCAGTCCGCCAGTAGGCGATGCAGCGTGGCGGTGTCATCCAGCGACGAGCCGATGGCTGCCCGGTCGACCAGAATCCGCAGGCTGGCGGACGTGATGATCGAGCCTGGCGGGATGCCGCTCAGGTCGAAGCGCAGCAGCGCGCGTCGCGGGTCGCCGCTGGCGATGGTACCGATGAACAGGTGGGCGCCTGCACCGTTGGCGCGGTCGGGTTCGACAGCGAACAGGGTGCCGTCGGCAACCGGCAGCAACTGGATGTTCGCCGCGCAGACCGGCAGGACCAGGCAGAACACGCCCGCTGCCACCGCCGAAGAGCGCCGGACAGCCAGGAACAAGGGTCGAAGGGTGGTGCGCATGGGGGCATCTCCGGACAGATATGTATCTGATTCTAGAGAGGCAAAGTGATGGTTTTGTGTTGCAGGTGCGATGCAGCCCCGCGGTGCGGCGAACGCCCTGTGACCACCGCCTCCAAGGCATGGCTGCACCGCATTCGGTCATCCGAGAGTCAACCGGGGCGGCGAAGGCGCGTGCTGCACGGTTGCAATCGGACAGTTCGCCTACCTCCTCATCCAGCCGTTTGCCGACGCCCTGCAGACCGGCACTCGACAGACGTGATACGTCCGCGCTGCCCGGAGCGCTGCGCTCCGTGTTCATGCGCGCTCGCACGCCCGCGTGAAGCGGAGGACACTGCCCGCTGCATTTGCGTTGTGTCCGCGATGAACGGAGATGCCACCGCTTCCGATGCCGAAGCGTGGCGGGCGCGATCGCTTCGTCCAACGGCATGGGCGACATGCGCCTCGATCATGCCGTCGAATCCCGGCCATCAGAACCCGTTCAACACCGCGCGTCGCGGCTGCCCGCTGAAGATGCCGGATTCACGGCGCTGTCGGCAAGGCCTGAAGCCTTTATACTTCGCCGCCTACAGGCGAGGAGATCCCGAATGAAAAAAATCGAAGCAATCATCAAGCCGTTCAAGCTGGACGAAGTGCGTGAAAGCCTGTCGGAAGTCGGCGTCACCGGTCTGACGGTGACCGAGGTGAAGGGATTCGGACGGCAGAAGGGGCATACCGAGCTTTACCGCGGTGCCGAGTACGTCGTTGATTTTCTTCCGAAGATCAAGATCGAAGTCATCGTTGCCGACGAAACGGTCGATCCGGCGGTCGAGGCGATCATCAAGGCGGCGCGTACCGGCAAGATCGGTGACGGCAAGATATTCGTGACCACGGTCGAGCAGGTGGTGCGCATCCGCACCGGTGAGTCCGGCGAGAACGCGATCTGAGACGCGACCCGAAGACGAAGTCCCCGTCAGCTTCCTGAGGCGGGCTTCAGCAGCACCATCAAGGCACCGGCCCCGCCTTCGTGCGGGCGGGCCTGACAGAAGGCGAGCACTTCATTCCGGTGCATGAGCCAGCCGAGCACCAGCCCCTTCAGCACCGGTTCGCGCCCGGGCGACCCCAGTCCCTTCCCGTGGATCACCCGCACGCAGCGCAGACCACGACGGTGTGCGTCATGCATGAAGTTGATCACCAGGTCATGGGCTGCGTCACGCGTGGCGCCGTGCAGATCGAGCTGCCCCTGAGAAACCCAGCGCCCGCGACGCAGGTCGCGCAGCACGTGCCGGGTCAGGCCGGCTCGCAGGAAGGAGGGCTCGTCGCCACCTTCCAGCCGCAGGTCTATGGACAGCGGGCCGCGGATGGATTCCGCAAGAACGGAAATGTCATCCGCCTCGCGCTGCAGCGGCCATGCGCGGGGCGGCGGAGACTCGAGCGGCACGCGGTCTGTGTGCAGGCGATGCACGCCCTCGACCGCCTGCCTGAACAGCGCAATGTCCTCTTCGTTCGGCAATATGGGCGTCGGATGGCGTCGCCGCTTGTTCGAGGACATCGCGTGTCAGTTCCATCCGCGTTTCAGGCCAGCCCGAGGCTGTCGAGATAGCGCTCGGCGTCGAGCGCCGCCATGCAGCCGGTGCCCGCGCTGGTCACGGCCTGACGATAGATGTGATCCTGCACGTCGCCGGCGGCGAACACGCCGGGGATGCTGGTCGCGGTGAAATCGCCCTGACGCCCGGCCCGGGTGACGATGTAGCCGCCTTCCATGTCGAGCTGCCCTTCGAACAGCGAGGTATTCGGCTGGTGGCCGATGGCGATGAACACGCCCGACAGCGCGACATCTTCGGTCTTGCCGTCCAGCGTGGACTTGACGCGCATGCCGGTCACGCCGGTCCTGTCACCCAGCACCTCGTCGAGCGTGCTGTGCCAGCGGATGGCGACCTTACCCTGCTTCTGCTTCTCGAACAGCTTGTCCTGCAGGATTTTCTCGGACTTGAACTTGTCGCGCCGATGCACCACGGTCACGTGGCGGGCAATGTTGGACAGGTAAAGTGCCTCTTCGACCGCGGTGTTGCCGCCGCCGATGACCGCGACATCCTGGTTGCGGTAGAAGAAGCCATCGCAGGTGGCGCAGGCCGACACGCCCTTGCCCGCGAACGTTTCTTCCGAAGGCAGGCCGAGATACTTGGCGCTGGCCCCGGTGGCGATGATCAGCGCGTCGCAGGTGTATTCACCGTTGTCACCGACCAGCCGGATCGGTTTTTCGGTCAGGTGTGCGGTGTGGATGTGGTCGAACAGCAGTTCGGTTTCGAAGCGTTCGGCGTGGCGCTGGAAGCGTGCCATGAGTTCCGGGCCCTGAACGCCTTCGGCGTCCGCCGGCCAGTTGTCTACGTCGGTTGTCGTCATCAGCTGGCCACCCTGGGCCATGCCGGTGATCAGCACCGGTTTGAGGTTGGCGCGGGCGGCGTAGACGGCGGCCGTGTAGCCGGCCGGTCCGGAGCCGAGAATGAGGAGACGCGAGTGTCGGGCTGCCATGGCTGGATTCCGTTAGTGGGAAAGACTGCGGATTATAACGAGCGGTCGCAGGCTCGATCCGCCTCAAGTTGCGTGAGTTCCGCCCGATATACACGACAGATAATGGGACGATTTGTTTCGGCCGTGAAAAAGTCCCTATAATCAGGGCCACATCAGTGTTTGTGGCTCGAGTCCGGCTTCGGCGGCAGAGCGGCCGGCCCGGAGCACCGACCACAGGCGCGACGATCCATTCAAAGCGGCGCAGCCTGTCCCAATTGGCATGCCCGCATCAGGAGGTCTTGCGATGGTAACGGCTCACCCCGTTTCAGTAACAGCTTTGCGTACGTTTTCCATGTTTGCCGGCTTGCCCGACAGCAGCCTCGAGCCTGTCGCCAAGGTTGCCAACATGAGGCGCGTACCCCGCGGTTCCATCGTTGTGCGCGCCGGCGACAAGACGGATTTCGTCTATCTCATCCTGTCCGGCAGCCTCAAGGTACTTGTGAGCGACGAAGAGGGGCGTGAGGTCATCCTTTCGATGCTCGGTCCGGGCGAACTGTTCGGCGAAATGGGCGTGCTGGACGACAACCCTCGCTCGGCCACGGTCGTGTCGGTGGTGCCCAGCGACCTCATCGTGATTGCCAAGACCGACTTCAAGCGCGTGCTGCAGGAAAACTTCGATGTTTCGATGTTCATCATGCGCAATCTGGTCGCCCGTCTGCGAACCGCCGACCGCAAGATAGAAAGTCTCGCGCTGATGGATGTATATGGTCGAGTCGCGCGTCTGCTGCTCGAAATGGCCGACGACGTGAATGGCGAGAAAGTGGTGAACCGCAAGATTTCGAAGCAGGACATCGCGAAGATGATCGGTGCGTCCCGCGAAATGGTGTCCCGTGTCATGAAGGACCTGCACCTGCAGGGCCTGATAGAGGAAGCAAACGGCAAGATTCATCTGCGCGAGCGGCTGGAAACCGTGTGAGCGTGAGGCCGCAGCCCGTCGTTCCGGGTGCGGCGTCCGCTTTGTTCCTTCAGCGGGCCGCAGATGCGGTCGGCGTCCTATAATCCGGGCTGTCCTCTCCTCGGCCCCGCGCCATCTTCCCTGTGGCGAAAGACGCTCAGCAACTCCCCCTTCCCGAACGTATCGCAGCGGTGCTGCATGAAGCACGCTGGCTTGTGCTTGCCGCTGTTGCGCTCTACCTGACGATGGTGCTCGGTGGCTACGACCGCGCCGATCCCGGCTGGTCGCACGCCGGAGTGACCGAAGCGCTGGCTAATCCCGGTGGGCGTTTCGGTGCCTGGCTGGCCGACCTCGCCCTGTTCCTGTTCGGCCTGTCGGCGTGGTGGTGGGTGGTGCTGCTGGTCGGCGGTTGCGTCTGGCTGGCGCGCAGCGGCGAAAGGAGGGTTGATCGGCGTCCGCTCTATGTCGCGCTCGGCGGCTTCCTGATGGTGCTGACGTCGAGCAGCGCACTCGAAGCGATCCGTTTTCACAGCTTGACGGCAGAATTGCCCGTGGGCCCCGGCGGCATGCTGGGCATCGAGCTCGGACAATTGCTCAGTACCGCATTCGGATTCACGGGCGGCACCTTGCTGCTGCTTGTGGCAGTCGGACTCGGACTGAGCGGCATGACCGGCGTCACGTGGCTGGGGGCGGCCGAAACAGTGGGGCGGGCGCTCGAACTTGCGTGGTTCGGCTGCGTGAAGGCATGGACCAACTGGCGCGACCGCCGGGTCGGGCAACAGGTGGCGGAACAGCGGGAGGCAGTCGTCGAGGCCGAGAGGCGGAAGCCGTCGCGTCGTCGCGAGCCGGTGCGCATCGAGGTGCCCGAGGTTGAGGTGCAGCAGTCGGTGCGGGTCGATCGCGAGCGCCAGCAGACGCTCTTTTCCAATCTTCCGGGGTCCTTGCCGCCGCTGGCTCTGCTGGACGAAGCGAAGCCCGACATCGAGCCGCCGTCGCCTGAGACGCTGGAACTCATTTCACGCCAGATCGAACGCAAGCTGGCCGACTTCAATGTCGAGGTGAAGGTACTGGCCGCCTACCCGGGTCCGGTTGTCACGCGTTACGAGATCGAGCCGGCGACCGGTGTGAAGGGCAGCCAGATCGTCGGTCTGGTCAAGGATCTCGCCCGCGCACTGTCGGTCATGAGCATCCGCGTGGTGGAAACCATCCCCGGCAAGAGCTGCATGGGGCTCGAAATTCCGAATGCTCGCCGGCAGATCGTTCGGCTGTCGGAAATACTGGGTTCGGTCGCCTATCACGACATGGCCAGTCCGCTCACGATGGCGCTGGGCAAGGACATCGGCGGTCTGCCGGTCGTTGCCGATCTTGCGCGCATGCCGCACGTGCTGGTGGCAGGCACCACCGGGTCCGGCAAATCGGTGGCGATCAACGCGATGATCCTGTCGTTGCTTTACAAGGCCGAGCCCAGCCGCATCCGGCTCATCATGATCGACCCGAAGATGCTCGAACTGTCGGTCTATGAAGGCATTCCGCACCTGCTGGCGCCGGTCGTGACCGACATGCGCCATGCCGCCAACGCGCTGAACTGGTGTGTCGGCGAAATGGATCGACGGTACAAGCTCATGTCGACGCTGGGCGTGCGCAACCTGGCCGGCTTCAATACCAAACTGCAGGACGCGGAAAAGGCCGGCACACCGCTGACCAATCCGTTTTCGATTACACCCGAAACGCCGGAACCGCTGCAGAACATGCCGATGATCGTCGTCGTCATCGACGAGCTGGCCGACCTGATGATGGTGGCCGGCAAGAAGATCGAGGAGCTGATCGCCCGGCTGGCGCAGAAGGCGCGCGCAGCCGGCATTCATCTCATTCTGGCCACGCAGCGCCCGAGCGTCGATGTGATCACCGGCCTGATCAAGGCCAATATTCCGACACGCATCGCCTTCCAGGTGTCGAGCAAGATCGACTCCCGCACCATCCTCGACCAGATGGGCGCAGAGGCGCTGCTGGGGCAGGGCGACATGCTTTACCTGGCGCCCGGCACCGGTCTGCCGACGCGCGTGCATGGCGCCTTCGTCGCCGACGGCGAAGTGCACAAGGTCGTTGATTACCTGAAGACCACCGGCGAGCCGGATTACATCGAAGGCCTGCTGACGGGGGCCGCCGACGACGAAGGCGGAGAGCTGCAGATCGAGGGCGCCGGCGGCAACGCCGACGGCGAGGCGGACCCTTTGTACGATCAGGCGGTCGAATTGGTGGTCAAGACCCGCCGGCCATCGATTTCACTGGTGCAGCGTCATCTGCGCATCGGCTACAACCGCGCTGCGCGCCTTATCGAACAGATGGAACGGTCGGGTCTGGTATCGCCGATGAACGCAACGGGCGGGCGCGAAGTACTTGCGCCCGTGCGAGAGGAATGACCATGAATTCGATCTGTCGTGCGGTGCTGGCCGCCGCATGCTTGATGTCGGTGCCGCTCGTGGCGACGGCGGCCGACGGCATAGAGCAATTGCGGGTTTTCATCGAATCGACGCAGTCCGGCAGTGCGAGTTTCGAGCAGAAGGTGACTGCCAAGTCTGGCCGCAAATCGCAGGACGCCAGCGGCACCATGGCGTTTTCGCGTCCCGGCAAGTTCCGCTGGACTTACGACAAGCCCTACTATCAGCTGCTGGTCGGAGATGGCGAAAAGCTGTGGGTGCACGACCGCGACCTCAATCAGGTGACGGTGAAGACGCTGGGCGACGCACTGGCTTCCACGCCGGCCGCGCTGCTGGCAGGGCGCAATGAACTGGAACGCAACTTCGAACTGACCGAGGGCGGTGTCGCGGAAGGTCTGACCTGGGTCGATGCGAAGCCGAAAGCTGCCGAAGGTGGCTTCGAGTCGGTGCGCATCGGTTTTTCCGAAGGCATGTTGCGCGGCATGGTGCTGCGCGACAGCTTCGGTCAGACGACGCTGCTTCGCTTCACCGCCTTCCAGCGCAACCCGCAGCTCGATGGTGCGCAGTTCCGCTTCACGCCACCGGCCGGCGCCGACGTCATCGGGGATGACGCGGCAAAGTGACTGATCTGTTCGGCAGCGCGCCCGACGAATCGCCGGCGGGCCCGCGCGAGGGCTCCTGGCCGGCCGATGCAAGGCTTTCGGCCAATGCGCCGCTGGCAGAGCAGTTGCGACCGCGTACGCCGGACGAAGTCATCGGCCAGCAGCATCTGCTCGGGCCCGGCAAGCCCCTGAGGATTGCGTTCGAGTCGGGCGTGCCGCATTCGATGATCCTGTGGGGCCCGCCCGGTGTCGGAAAGACCACTTTGGCGCGCCTGATGGCCGGTGCATTCGATGCAGAGTTCATCGCGCTCTCGGCCGTCTTCTCCGGCGTGAAGGACATACGCGAGGCTATGCAGCGCGCCGAGACCGTTCAGGCCAACACCGGCCGGCGCACCATTGTGTTCGTCGACGAAGTGCATCGCTTCAACAAGGCGCAGCAGGATGCCTTCCTGCCGTACGTCGAGTCCGGCACCATCACCTTCATCGGTGCCACCACGGAAAATCCGAGTTTCGAGGTCAATTCCGCGCTCCTGTCGCGCGCCGCCGTCTATGTGCTGCAAAGCCTGAGTGCAGACGAGCTGGGTACGCTGTTCGAACGCGCCCGTGCGGGTGTACTGTCCGGGCTGCCTTTCGACGACGATGCGCGGGAACGTCTGATCGGGTTTGCCGACGGCGATGCGAGAAAGCTGCTCAATCTGCTGGAGCAGCTCGGCACCGCCGCCCGCACCGCCAGGGTCGGCTGCGTGACCGCGCCTTTCGTCGACAGCACGCTGTCGCGCAATCTGCGCCGCTTCGACAAGGGCGGCGACGCCTTCTATGACCAGATTTCAGCGCTGCACAAGTCGGTGCGCGGTTCCAACCCCGATGCCGCACTGTACTGGTTCGTGCGCATGCTCGATGGTGGCGCCGATCCACTCTATCTGGGCCGTCGCATCGTGCGCATGGCGGTGGAGGACATCGGCCTGGCCGATCCGCGGGCGCTCGAGATTTCCTTGCAGGCCTGCCAGACCTACGAGCGCCTCGGCTCGCCCGAGGGCGAACTGGCCCTGGCGCAGGCGGTGATCTTTCTCGCCTGTGCAGCCAAGTCCAACGCCGTCTACAAGGCGTACAACGCGGTGCGGCGTTTCGTCGGCGAAGATGGTTCGCGCCCGGTGCCGCTGCATCTGCGCAACGCGCCGACCAGGCTGATGAAGAACATGGGATTCGGTGCCGAGTACCGCTATGCGCATGACGAAGAAGGGGGGTACGCCGCCGGTGAAAGCTATCTGCCGGATGGTCTGCAGCCGGTGCGCTGGTATGAGCCTACCGATCGCGGCATGGAGGCGAAGATCGCCGAAAAGCTCGATGCCCTGCGCGAACTCGATCGCAAGGCGCGCAAACGCTGACGTTTCAGCCCTGGCTCAGTTCCTGCCCATGTATGCGGCAGAACTGCTCGACCGCTGCGTGCGTGCGCTGGCGCTTGTTCATGTCGAGCGTTTTCGACGCCTGGGCTTCGGCGTCGCGCAGGATGCGCAGAAAGAGGTCTGCGCCGCCTTCGCTCTGAAGCATCGCGCCGGCCAGTGTTGCGGCGAGCATGGTCGGCAGGCCGGTGTAGTCGGCCAGCACACCGACTTCCAGTTCGCTCAGATTGCTGTGGTCGAGGCAGTCGCGCAGTGAGAGCATGACGTTTGAATGTAGGGGATGAGGCGGCCTTACTATACCGTCGGAGGTGGCGGTCGCTGTTAGAATTTTGCATTGCAACGTAACAGCCGCAGTACCTTGTCAGGGCGCTGCGGCGCCCGTCATGCCCGCGTATGGCCACCAAGTTGCCCGTATCCACAGCCACAGGTTTTCTTTCATGCTAGACACCCAACTGCTGCGCAGCCAGCTTCCTCTTGCTCAGAAACGCCTTGCTACCCGCGGCTATACGCTGGATGCTCCGCGTTTCTTAATGCTCGAAGCGAAACGCAAGGTCTGCCAAACCGAGACCGAGGATCTTCAGGCTCGGCGCAACGCTGCATCGAAACTGATTGGCCAGCTGAAGGCTAGGGGAGAGGACACATCCGCTGCGATGGCCGAGGTGGCTGGTCTGGGCGATGCGCTCAAGGCCGGCGAAGAGCGCCTGGCCTCGCTGCTTGCCGACATTCAGGCTTTCGTATCATCGCTGCCCAACCTGCCGCATGAATCGGTGCCGGTCGGCAGGTCGGAAGCCGACAACGTCGAAGTGCTGCGCTGGGGTACGCCACGCCAGTTCGATTTCGCGGTGAAGGACCATGTCGACATCGGCACCGCGCTCGGCGGCCTCGATTTCGAGACCGCGACCAAGATCAGCGGCGCGCGCTTCACGCTGCTGCGCGGCGGCATCGCGCGGCTGCACCGCGCGCTCGCGCAATTCATGCTCGACACGCACACGCTGGAGCACGGTTACACCGAGCTGTACGCGCCCTACATGGTGAACGCCGAGAGCATGTTCGGTACCGGGCAGTTGCCGAAGTTCGAGCAGGATCTCTTTAAGATCCCATTCGGCCTTGAAGAGCCCTCTGTGCAAGAGCTCCGCGACGTCGAGGCTTCCGGTAAGCCAGACTCCATTAGTCGTTCGAAGGAACGTTTCTTCTACCTGATCCCAACCGCCGAAGTGCCGGTCACCAACATCGTGCGGGATACGGTTCAGAAGCTCTCGAGCCTGCCACTGAAGTTCGTCTGCCATACGCCGTGCTTCCGCTCGGAAGCGGGCTCATACGGCCGCGATACGCGCGGCATGATCCGGCAGCACCAGTTCGACAAGGTCGAACTGGTTCAGATCGTCACGCCAGACCGGTCGTGGGACGCGCTCGAAGCGCTGACCGGCCACGCCGAAACCATCCTGCGCCGCCTCGAACTGCCTTACCGCAAGGTTGCGCTGTGCACCGGCGACATGGGTTTCGGCGCAGCCAAGACCTACGATCTCGAAGTGTGGCTCCCGGCACAGGACACCTACCGCGAAATTTCGTCCTGCTCCAACTTCGAGTCCTTCCAGGCCCGCCGCATGCAGGCGCGCTTCAAGAACGAGCAGGGCAAGAACGAAATCCTGCACACGCTGAACGGCTCCGGCCTCGCGGTCGGTCGCACGCTGGTGGCGATACTGGAAAACTATCAGCAGGCGGATGGCTCGGTCGTGGTCCCCGAGGCACTGCGCCCGTGGATGGGTGGCGTGGAGCGCATCCGCGCCGGCTGAATGTTGCAGGTTTCGCGCGGCGCGGCAGCTGTGCTACACTGCGCGCCGCTCGTACGACCCACACCCGGAGAGGTGGCAGAGTGGTCGAATGTACCTGACTCGAAATCAGGCGTAGGCGCAAGTCTACCGTGGGTTCGAATCCCACCCTCTCCGCCAGGCATCAAGCAATCAAGCGCCCCCGGGCGCTTTTTTGTTGTCTGGAAGCTTGCACACGCGCCGCCATGCGGGGGATTCAATCCGAAGCGGTGGTTCTCCGCACAGCCCGCTGGCGCCAGATGGGCTGCGTGGCGGGGTGCCAGGGCCACTCAGCGGTGCCAGTGAACCCGCAGCAGTTTCTCGCCCTCGTTGTAGTGGAACTCCAGTTCTCCCTGATGCGCGCGGTGCAGCGCCTCGCCGATGTCGCGCGCGAGATGGATATCGGTCGTGCTGACCAGAATGCCGTCGTCCGCGGGGTCGATGGCGATGATGCGTGCCATCGGATGCTCCGCCTTTTCCCTTGTTTCGTGATGCCGGATGAGCGCAGTCAGTTCGTTCTGGTGGTCGAGAAAATAAGGGCCTTCCACTTTCACGAAGCCGGCAGGAAAGTGGTCGCGAATGCGGTGACACGCAGCGCAGACAACGTCCGTGGTGCTGGCGGGGCGGCTGCCCCACTGCCATCGACCGTTCTGGAAGACCGCCCCGCAGTCCGTGCAGACCGCTGTACCGGGAAGTTTTTCCTGCAGTCTGTAGGTCTCGTGTTCGCGCTCCACGCGCAGCTGGTCGCGGCGGACAGGGTGAAAGCCAGGCGGTATGTTGGTGGTGTGCATGGTGGTCCCTTCGAGTGGTGGGCGCTGCTGCGCATGCCATTTTTTTACGCCCTGATGGACAGGTCATGATTGATAACCGTCAACGCGGGTAACGCGTACTGCTCGGGCGCGAGGTGCGCCCCGTGGTGGCTCGCGGCGCGGCGTACGGTTCTGCTGGCACGGATGCTGCATAGGGTGATCGGTCATCTGCCGGGAGCCTTTCCGGTGGTGGCAGGCAGGCAGCGGCGGTCTTTTCCGGCAGATATTGCCGGCAACCAATCACCGACCGGTGCCGATGGGCGGCAACTGCCTGCAGATGTGGCCGAACAACACCAACACACATGCGAAGGGGCTTGAAATGTCATTGATGGAACCTGCAGTCCGATTCCTGCGTCGGCAATCCGATGGCGCGTCCGATGCCTCTTCCGTGCTGCGCGAGGAAATTGCCGAGCCGCATTACCTTGGCCAGTTCATCCCGCTTCACTATCACCACAACATGCTGATGGACGCCAACCGCATGGCCAATTTCAAGGCGGCCATCGATCACGTTGTGTTCAAGGGGGCGCGCGTGCTCGAACTGGGTGGCGGAACCGGTGTGCTGTCGTGCTTTGCCGCGGCGCACGCGAGCAAGGTGTGGTGTGTCGAATACAACCCCGACATGGTCGCGGAGGCGCGTCGGCTGCTGGCACACAACAGCCATGGCGACAGGGTCGAAGTGGTGCACGCCGACGCTTTCGAATACCTGCCGCCGGAACCGGTCGATGTCGTGATCTGCGAAATGATCCACGTCGGCATGCTGCGCGAGAAGCAGGTCGAGGTGATCAATGCATTCAAGGCGCGCTATCGCGCGCGCTTCGGCGAGCGCCTGCCGGTGTTCATCCCGACCGCGGCCGTGATGGCGGTGCAGCCGCTGCAGCAGACCTATGATTTTTTCGGCTTTCAGGCGCCGATCATGCAGTTCCAGCGTGTGGGCGCGATGCATGAAGGATCGCTCGAGCTTGCTGAGCCGTCGGTCTACAGCGTGCTGGATTTCGACGAGACCGTGGCGCCCGACATCGGCTGGGCGGGCAGCTTCGCGATGGAATGCGACGGCAGGCTCAACGCGTTGCGTTTCGTGACCAAGAATATCCTCGCTGTGCGTGCAGGGCAGGGCGATACGGTGGATTGGCTGAACGACTACCTCGTGCTGCCACTCGATGTACCCCTCGACGTGAAGGCGGGTGATCGCGTGCAGGTTGCGTTCCGCTACCGCGCCGGCGCGTCGCTGCAGTCGCTCGCACGCACGCTCGATGTGCGCGTTGCCGGCGCGGCAGACCAGCAGGTTGCCTGACGGTCATGCGGCGGCGCTGCCGCCTTCCTGCTCTATCAGCACCTCGAAACGGTTGCGACCGTTGTGCTTTGCCCGGTACAGCGCGTGGTCGGCGTTTCTCAGCAGGGCGGCAAAGTCGGTGTGGCAGGGTGCAAGTTCGCTGACACCGATGCTCAAGGTGTAGGGCGCGGGAGCTCCGTCGATTTCCGGCGGCGCGGCGGCGATGCACTCCATCAGCCGTTCGGCGAAGGCGCGTGCGCCCTCCAGGGTTGTGTGCGGCAGCAGCACCGCGAATTCCTCGCCGCCGATGCGGCCGGCGGAATCGGAGTCGCGCAGCAGGCCGGACAGTACCGCTGCAAAGTTCTTCAATACCTCGTCGCCGCCGGCATGGCCGTAGCGGTCATTGATGGATTTGAAGAAATCGAGATCCGCCATGAGCACCGCAAGCGGAGTGTCGTAACGCTGCGCACGCGCGAATTCCTCCTCGGCGGTTTCCAGAAAATGCCTTCGGTTCGACAGCGCGGTCAGCGCATCGGTGTTTGCCAGGGTGCGGATGGCTTCTTCGGCCTGCTTGATGAGCGTGACGTTTTCATGGCTAACCAGGATGCGCTGACACTCCGGATCCATGGCCGTGACCTTCAGTGCAAACCACTGCTGTTCGTTCGGAGCGTGGCAGGCGTAGTCCATCTGGAACAGGGGTGAGCGTCCGAGCATCACCGAAAGGATGCCCTCGCATGCCATATGCGCGGTTACAGCACCGTCGCCGTCCGTGCGGGAAAGGATATCGAGATAATTGAGGCCGACAAACGACACGTCACCGACGTACCCGTTCCGGCGCGCGAAGTTCTGCCAGCTGGCGTTGGTCTCGAGGATGACGCCACGTTTGTCGATCACTGCGACATGTGAGGTCATGGCGTTGAGCGCGGTGGCCTTGAGTTGCCGGTCTGCACGTATTTCAGCTTCCAGTCGCCGCCGGTCGGTGATGTCGATGAACAGCACCACCACCTGCGATAGACGGCGCGAAGTGTCGAACTCCGGATAGGCGTGCACCAGCACCCAGATCGGTTCGGCCTTCTCCGGGTGATGAATGCCGATCACCAGATCGCTCATCGCACGGCCGGAAAACAGGATGCGCCTCACCAGATCGTTCTCTGCCGACAGCGGAGCGCCCGACTCGTCGGTGAATGTGCTGCCCAGCCGGGCGACCGGTTGTCCGACCATCGCATCGGCACCCATGCCCAGCATGCGGGACGCCTCCGGATTGCTGTAAAGGATGCGTACATCGGGCGAGCAGATGAGGATGCCGGCGTGCAGGTTGTGCATCAGCAGGCGATACCGCAATTCGCTGTCCGCCAGTGCGCCCTGTGCCATGCGCCGCTCGTGAATGTCTTCAACGACCGATATGAAATGCGACGGTGTGCCGTCGATGTCGCGCATCAGCGATACCGTAAGGCGTGCCCACGCGTAGGTACCGTCCTTGTGCAGGTAGCGCTTTTCCATCGAGTAGGTGGATTGTTCGCCGCTCAGCACGCGGCTGACCGAGTCGAGGTCGGTAGCCAGATCGTCCGGATGCGTGATGTCCTGGAAGGTCCGACGCTGCAGTTCTTCCGCCGTGTCCCCGAGGGTGGCGCACAATTTCGGATTGACGCTCAGCCAGCGGCCGTCCAGGCCCACCATGGCCATGCCGACTGCTGCCTGTTCGAAGGTGCCGCGGAAGCGCTGTTCGCTCTGGAGCAGCGCAACTTCGTTGCGCTTGCGACGCGTGATGTCGCGCACGATGCCCAGCACGCCGCGTTTGCCCCCGAACATGATGCGGTTGGCGTTCAGTTCTATCGGAACCGCACGCCGGTCGCCCTTGTGCAGGAAGCGCAGTTCGTAGGTATTGGCTGGTTCCTCGCCCTCACCGGTGCGCATGCGGAAGCGCTCGTTCCACAGATCGAGGAATTCAGGTGCGATGACGGTTTCGAAGCCCAGCCCGACGAATTCTTCGTGCGTGTAGCCCAGCATGCGGGGCAGGGCCGTGTTGGCGAACACGAAGCGATAATCCTGCGCGATGAACACCCCGTCGGACATCTTGTCGAGGAGGGTCCGGAAGACCGAGCGGTCTTCGTCAGCGCCTGACGAAATCACCGGGTCTTCGATCGCACTGCCGAAACTCGAATCCGTATTCACGAAACCCGATTCCTCATGTGGCAACGACAAGGCTGGCTTTCGGGGGTGGCCCCGAGGCTGGCTGGCGTGTGCGGCGGTGCCGGTGCCATGAATGCGTGCAGGTCATCACAGGCACTGTCGCCCGTTGATGTTGCGCCAAGATGAGGGCCGAGCACAAGCGGTCGTGCGCGTGCCCGTTTGCGTCACATCACGACCTGTCCCGGAGCGCTGATTCGCGATACGCTCCGCGTCTCCGTTTCCGGGAATCAGAACATGTCCAAACATCAGAAGAGCTTCCAGTTGTCGATCCGGCAGATCGATCTGGTAGAAGAAGCGCTGCGCGAACGGATTGGCATCCTGGCGCACGTCGTGCTGGCCAGCGGCGACACCGACAGCGATGAAAGCCGCGCCAACGACAGCCTCATCCGCGAGCTGTCGGATCTGCTCGGCAGTCTGCACAACCAGAAGATCTTCTACAGCCAGGTGAACCGCACCGGAGTGCCGGGCGGCTGAACCGTCAGTGGTGGCCCGGACCGGCCGCGTCGTCCGGGTGGTCACCGTGATGGTTGTGGTCGTGATCGTCGTGCCACGCCGGCAGCGGATCGGTCAGATTGATCCAGGCCGCCTCGCCGAAAGCCATTTCGTCGTCGGTCAGCAGGCAGGCGTCGAAGCGGCTCTTCAACGCGGCTTCATCCATGCCCATGCCGATGAACACCAGGTCCTGCCGGCGATCCCCCCAGTCGGCGTCCCAGCGCGAGTGGATCAGGGCCAGATGGCCTGCGGCCGTCGGCCACTCTTCCTGCCGCGTGAAGCACCACCAGTGGCCGCCGGAACGCAGGCGGCTGATGGCTCCGCCCTGTTCCCATTCGCCGACATGACTATTTCGGCTGGCCAGCCAGAAGTAACCCTTGCTGCGCAGCACGCCGCGCCATTTTTCGTGGATCAGCTGCGAGAACCGCAGTGGATGGAGGGGCCGGCGCGCCTGCCAGGTGAAGCTGCGGATGCCGAAAGCGGGCGATTCCGGAACCGGGGTGCCACGCATGAGCTGCATCCAGCCGGCTGCGCGGGCCGTGGCATCGACATCGTAGCGATCGGTGCCGAGCAGGCGGGTCGGCGCAACGCGTCCGTGCGTGGCTTCGACCAGTTCCGCCCGTGGATTGAGCGCACGCAACATGCCAAGCAGGATGCCGCGCTGCTGGTCGTTCACCAGGTCGCACTTGTTCAGCACGATGACGTCGGCGAATTCGACCTGATCGAGCAGCACGTCGATCACGGAACGTTGATCGCCCGCTGCGTCCGCGCCTTGCGACACGAGCCGCTGCGCCACCGTGTCGCGGCTGAAATAGTCGCGGTAGAAGGTCCATGCGTCGATGACGGTCGCCATTGTGTCGAAGCGGGTGCCTTCGCCCGGCCCGGCGCCGAAGGTTTCGACCATGCCTGTCGGCTCGGAAAAGCCGGATGATTCGATCACCAGTGCGTCGAAACCTGCCGTGGCGAAATGGGCGGCGGCGGCCCGCATGGCTTCGGCTGACAGGCAGGCGCGCACGTCGTCCGGAACCGAGCCTTCGATGTCGAGGCTGTGCAGGTCATTGACGATGAGCGCGATGCGCCTGTCGCCGCAGTGGGAGCGGAGATGTCGGAGCAGCGTGGTCTTGCCGGCGTCGGGCAGGCCGGACAGCAGGGTGACGGGAAGCGTGTTGGCCATGGATGTCGTTCGGTCGGAGGTTGGCGGGTGACGGCTCCGGGCCCGTCCGGACGTCAGCGTGGTCTGTCGGCAGACCACGCCTGAGTTGCACGGGAACTAGATGATCGTGTCAAGCGCCACGATGATACGCAGCGGATGCGCCCATGTCAGCGGCCGCGAGCGGTGAATCACGCCGTGTCCGGCGTTGTCTGCCTTCGGCGCACCGCGTTGACGCGGTGCGCTGTCCGGTCTCGCGTCCCAAGTTGATGACTCGATCGCTTCGAGACGAGTATTGCTTGCAGGTCAGTCGTCGCCTTCGCGTTCATCTTGCGCATCACCGGCGGTGTGCAGATGCATGATCTGCCAGCCCATCGCGCGGGCGTGGGCTTCCAGCGTCGGATCCGGGTCAACGGCGACCGGATGGCTGACACGGCTGAGCAGCGGCAGGTCGTTCAGCGAGTCACTGTAGAACGTGGTGCGGCGGAACCCGCCCAGATAGAGACCGAGTTCTTCCAGCCAGCGTTCGACACGCTCGACCTTGCCCTCGCGGAATGCCGGTACGCCGCGCGGTTGCCCCGTGAATTCGCCGTCCTGCTGCGCAGGAATGGTTGCCACAAGGTGAGGGATGTCGAGCTCGCGCGCGATCGGGCCGGTGATGAAACTGTTGGTCGCCGTCACGATGGCACACAGCGCACCCGTTTCGAGATGGCCGTTGACCAGACCCCGGGCGCCGTCGGACAGACGCGGCCGGATCTGCCGGGTCATGAATTCGGCGTGCCAGGCATCCAGCTCGGCACGACGATGGCGTGCCAGCGGTGCCAGCTGAAAATTCAGGAACTCGTGGATGTCGAGCGTCCCGGCCTTGTACTGTTCGTAGAAGTTCGCGTTGCGTGCCTCGTAAAGCTCGCGGTCCAGCACGCCCTTCGAGATGAGGAATTGCGCCCACTCGAAGTCCGAGTCTCCGGCGAGCAGTGTGTTGTCGAGGTCGAAAAGCACCAGTTCCATTGCCATGATCCGTTTCAGATAAGTCGGGCCTGCATGATTTCCCGCAGCAGCGGAAGTGTGACCGGGCGCTGGCGGGTAAGAGAATGTTCGTCGAGCAGATCGAGAATGCCGAGCAGTGATCGTATGTCACGCCGTGCGTGTCGCAGCAGGTAGTCGAACACTTCGGGTTCTACCTTCATGCCTCGCGCACTGGCGTGGGCGTGCAGCAGTTCGACGCGCTCTTCGTCGCGCAGCGGTTGTATGCAGAAAGCCAGCATCTGGCCGATACGCGTGCGGAGATCTTCGCGCAGCGGCAGATCGCGGGGCGCACAGTCCCCTGTGGTGACCACGGTGATGCCGCGTGCGGCAGCCAGATTGATTGCCCGGAACAGCGCGATCTGGGCTTCGGGATTCAGCAGACGGATGTCGTCGAACAGCCACAGTCGCGCGTGCGTAGCTTCCAGGGCGGCGATCAGCGCGTCGACCGCCGTATTGTTGACCTGGTCCGCTTCGAGGTAAAGACCGCGCACCTTCGACTCGGCTGCCAGTGCGCGCAGCAGATGCGTACAGCCACTGCCGCTCCCGCCCCAGAGGTACAGCGACGCACCTGGCTCACCGTCCGCCATGGCGCGCAGATGGTTCAGCAGCTCCCGATTCGCACCCACGATGTAATTGTTGAGGCTCGGTGAAGCGATCGGCCGGATGTCGAGCAGAAGCTGACGCATCATTCGATGATTTTCGGCGCGTCGCCCTGGTACAGGTCGCTGGCGAGATAGTGCCGGCGCAATTCCCGCAAGCCGACCAGCAAAGCCGCCGAAGCAGGCAGTGCAATCAGTATGCCGACGAATCCGAACAACTGGCCGAACGCCATCAACGCGAAAATGACCGCCAGCGGATGCAGGCCGATGCGTTCGCCGACCAGCCAGGGCGTCAGTACGAAACTTTCGAGAATCTGGCCGATGCTGAATACGATGGCTACACCGATGACCGGCGGCCAGCCCTGAAACTGAAGGGCGGATACGAGCAGTGCAAGCGCGAGGCCGGTCGAGAAGCCAACGTAGGGAATGAAACCCAGCAGGCCCGACAGCAGGCCGAGCGGCACAGCATAGTCGACGCCGGCGATCCAAAGGCCGAAACTGTAGAAGACCGCCAGCGCTGCCATCACCGACAATTGGCCGCGCATGAATTCGGCGAGTACGGCATCGATCGAGTCGACGATCACCAGCGTGCGTTCGAGCCACGGTCGCGGGATGAAGCTGCTCACGCGTGCGCGCAGATCGGTCCAGTCGCGCATCAGGTAGAACATCACGACCGGTGTGAGCAGTACGTTGGCGGCTATGCTCAGTACAACGGCGCCCTGCGTGCTGACATACTCGAGCGCCACCATGATGTAGTCCTGCGCGCTCGACCAGTTCTTCGCGATGAAGGCCTTCAGGCTTTCGACGTCGAGCCGAAGCGTGATGCCGAGGTGTTCGGCCATCCATGGCACCGCGAGTTGCTGTGCACTGGTCAGATAGGCCGGCAGCCGCGTCACCAGGGTGCGTACCTCCTGCTGGATCATCGGCACGAGTATCAGGATGAGCCCGACAATCAGGCCGATGACGAACAGTATGACGAGCACCACGGCCAGCGTACGCGATACGCCGCGGCGGAAGAGGCGTTCGACCAGCGGCTCGAAGATGTACGCCAGCACGAGGCCTAGGATGAAGGGCGAGAGGACGGGCCCCAGCAGCCACAGCAGTCCTGCGATGACGAGCGCGACGCCGCCCCAAAGCAAGGTTTGTGTGCGGTTGATGCCAGGAGAAGTCATGGGGCGATGCAGGCAGGGGTAGAATGCGCAGCCTCGACGCAAACCGGGCCGTGCTTGACCAAAACGGCCATGAGTGTAGCAAGTTTCCTTTTCAAGGCCTTCTCATCCTTCCATTCCCGGCGCATTGCGCCCCGATATGTCATGACAGTTTCCAAGGACACCAGAGCCCCTCTCAGTTACGCCGCGGCAGGCGTGGATATAGATGCCGGCGATGCGCTGGTCGAGCGCATCAAGCCACTTGCGAAGCGCACACTGCGCCCGGAGGTGCTTGGCGGCATCGGCGGGTTCGGCGCGCTGTTTGAAGTGTCGAAGAAATTCCGGGAACCGGTGCTGGTGTCCGGTACCGATGGCGTAGGCACCAAGCTCAAGCTGGCTTTCCAGCTCGATGGCCATGATACGGTCGGGCAGGATCTGGTGGCCATGAGTGTGAATGACATTCTGGTGCAGGGAGCCGAGCCCGTGTTCTTCCTCGATTACTTCGCCTGCGGAAAGCTGGACGTCGACACCGCTGCGCGCGTTGTAGGCGGCATCGCTCGCGGTTGCGAACTGTCGGGGTGCGCACTGATTGGCGGTGAAACCGCCGAAATGCCCGGCATGTACCCGGCGGGCGAATACGACCTTGCCGGTTTCGCAGTCGGCATTGCCGAAAAGTCCGATCTGATCACCGGCCAAACCATCGCCGAGGGTGATGTGGTGCTGGGTCTGGCATCGAGCGGCGCGCACTCGAACGGTTACTCGCTGCTGCGCAAGATCATCGAGCGCGACGCGCCGGACCTGAACGCCGATTTCCACGGCCGCAGCCTGCGCGAAACCGTGCTGGAACCGACCCGCATCTACGTCAAGCCGCTGCTCGCGCTGATGCGCGAAGCGCCTGGTCTGGTCAAGGGACTTGCACACATCACCGGCGGCGGTCTGCTCGACAATATTCCGCGCGTGCTGCCGGCCGGGCTGTCTGCGCACATCGATGCGGCGTCATGGACTCTGCCGCCGCTGTTTGCCTGGCTGCGCGAGGCCGGCAACGTTGCCGGGCAGGAAATGTACCGCGTGTTCAATTGCGGTATCGGCATGGTTGTCATCGTGGCGGCTGCGGACGCCGACCGTGCCGTGGCGTCGCTGTCCGGGGCCGGAGAAACCGTGCATCGCATCGGCTGCATTCAGCGGTGCAGCGAAGGCGAGCCGCAGACTGTCGTTCGCTGAAACGGTACGAGTTGGCGTCGGGCAACGTGCCCGCGCCAGTACCGGAGAACAAGGCAGCACAAATGAAAAACCCGCCTCGAGCGGGTTTTTCATTTGTTGCCCAGCAGACTCGCGGGCGTCAGGAAACCTTACTTGAGCTTGGTTTCCTTGTAGATCACGTGCTTGCGCGCCTTCGGATCGAACTTCATGATTTCCATCTTTTCCGGCTTGGTGCGCTTGTTCTTCGTGGTCGTGTAGAAATGACCGGTACCGGCTGTCGATTCCAGCTTGATCTTGTCGCGTCCGCCCTTGGCCATGACGTATTCCCTTCGTATCTATGCCGGCAGAGCCGGACCTTCGGTGTTTCTTCAATGCCGAGGATGCCCCGGCAGAGCGGAAATCAGATTTTCTCGCCGCGAGCGCGGATTTCGGCGAGTACGGTTTCAATACCCTTCTTGTCTATCGTCCTGAGACCTTTGGTGCTCACACGCAGGCTGACAAAACGACCTTCGGACTCCAGCCAGAAACGGCGTTGCTGGAGATTGGGCAGGAAGCGACGCTTGGTTTTGTTGTTGGCATGGGAAACGTTGTTACCCACCATCGGCGACTTCCCGGTAACTTGGCAAACGCGGGACATGTTCTGGCTCCAGAAGCGGAAAAGCTCGCGATTATAGCGGATCGATCCGGAATTGTTCAAGTACTTCACAGCATGCCGCGCTCCGCGAACGAGCAGGTCGCTCCTCCGCCGACGATCACATGATCGAGCACGCGGATGTCTACAAGGGCCAGCGCCTGCTTCAGCGACTGTGTCAGAAAGTCGTCGGCGCGGGACGGCTCGGCTACGCCTGATGGATGATTGTGCGCAAAGATGACGCCGGCCGCGTTGTGGGCGAGTGCAAGTTTGACCACTTCGCGGGGATAGACACTGGTCTGCGTCAGCGTGCCCCGAAAAAGCTCGTCCGCGCGCAGCAGCCTGTTCTGCGCATCCAGCAGCAACACCATGAAGACTTCATGTGACAGTCCGCTCAAGCGAAGCTGCAGCCAATTGCGCACGGCGTCCGGCGAGCACAGTGCATCGCGTGTCCTGAGTTGTTCGCCCAGTGCGCGTCGCGCGAGTTCGAGTGTAGCCTTGAGTTGTACCGACTTGGCGGGGCCCATGCCCTTGACCTGACATATTTCTTCGATCGGCGCGACGCTGAGCTGGAGCACACTGTTGTCGAAATGCGCCAGCAGATCGCGCGCCAGATCGACGGCTGATTTGCCGGCGACCCCAACGCGAAGGAAGATGGCCAGCAGTTCGGCCGGGGAAAGCGCTTCTGCGCCGTGCGACAGCAAGCGCTCCCGTGGGCGCTGGTCGCTGCTCCAGTCCTTGATCGCCATCGCGTTACAATCTCCAGTCGAGTCAGATCCGGATAATACATTGTCATGAATGCAACGCGCGAACTTGACGGTCGCACCCTCGTGCTCGGCGTCAGCGGCGGCGTGGCTGCCTACAAGTCGGCTGAACTGGCGCGTCTGCTGGTGAGGGATGGGGCTCGCGTGCGCGTGGTCATGACCGAATCGGCCACGCATTTCATCGGACCGGCCACTTTTCAGGCCATCACCGGCGAGACGGTCTGGCTCAGCCCGTGGGATACGCGCATGTCCAACGGCATGGCGCACATCGATCTAACGCGCGATGCGCAACTCGTCGTGATCGCACCGGCAACCGCCGACTGCATGGCGCGTCTGGCCCAGGGTCGGGCGGATGATCTGCTGGCCATGCTGTGCCTGGCACGCGACACCGATTGCGCACTGATGCTCGCACCGGCCATGAATCGTCAGATGTGGGAGCACCCGGCCACGCAGCGCAATATGTACACGCTGCGGAATGATGGCGCAGTCGTGGTCGGCCCTGCTGCGGGCGAGCAGGCCTGCGGGGAAGTAGGTCAGGGGCGGATGGTCGAGCCTGCTGCGCTGCATGAAGCGGTGCTCGCGCACTTCACGCCGAAGTCACTCGCCGGCAGACGATTCCTGATCACGGCTGGCCCGACGGCGGAAGCCATCGATCCGGTGCGGGTGATCACCAACCTGAGTTCGGGTCGCATGGGTTACGCACTGGCGCGGGAAGCGGTACGTGCTGGCGCCCGTGTAACGCTGGTCAGCGGTCCGACAGCACTCGAGGTGCCGCCGGGCGTCGAGTGCATGGAGGTGACCAGCGCCGCCGAGATGCGCGCAGCCGTGCTGAACTGCGTCGCGGACTGCGATGTATTCGTCTCGGTGGCGGCGGTGGCCGACTATCGACCTGCCCGGCCCAGCGAAGTCAAACTCAAGAAGTCCGCCGATGCGCTCACGATCGATCTTGTCCGCAATCCGGACATCCTTGCTGAAGTGGCTTCACGCGCGGACGCACCGTTCTGTGTGGGTTTCGCAGCCGAAAGCCAGGATCTGGACACCTATGCCCAAGGCAAGCGGGTGGCCAAATCGCTGCCGTTGGTCGTGGGCAACCTGGTATCGGACGGTCTCGGGGGCGAAGACAATCAGGTCGTCCTCTATGATGCAGCGGGGCGCCATCCAATGGAGCGGGCGCCAAAGGCGAAGGTTGCACGCGCAATACTCGATCACATTTCACGGCAGCTGAAGGGCTGAAGAAACAATGTCCACGCTTGACTACAGGATTCTCGACGCGCGTCTGAATGACTGCGTACCCAGCTACGCAACACCTGGTTCCGCTGGACTCGATCTGCGTGCATGCATCGACGCTACCGTGACGCTGAAGCCCGGCGACACGCTGCTCGTTCCGAGTGGCATAGCGATTCATGTCGCAGACCCCGGTCTGGCGGCGATCGTGCTGCCGCGTTCCGGGCTCGGCCACAAGCACGGCATCGTGCTTGGCAATCTGGTGGGACTGATAGATTCGGACTATCAGGGACAGATTTTCGTATCGTTGTGGAACCGCGGCCAAAGCGAGTTTGTCCTTCAGCCGATGGAGCGGATCGCCCAACTCGTCGTAGTACCTGTTGTGCAGGTCACGTTGAGGCAGGTTGCGACGTTCGAGGTGTCAGAACGTGGTGCCGGAGGCTTTGGTTCGACCGGAAGTCTTTGATTATTTTAAAGTTCGTGACAGCCCTTTTTTTAACTCAAGCGGCACGATAAGATTATAAGTTGAGTTCGGGTGGGCCATAAGCAAGAACTTATTACCGATTTATCACAGGTCGTGTAATCCTTTTGATCCTGCCGATCGTTTTTCAACTGCATTACCTATTACATATTATTCGAGGAGAGCTGATCGTGATTCGCAAACATCTGGTAACCGTCGTGCTTGCTGCGCTGGCGTCGACAGTCATGGCGCAGGACGCCGCGCCGTACACCGTTGCAGAGGGCAACAAGGTGGACGCGAAGACCATGGTTGGCTGGCGTACCTGGCGTGCCGCCGCGTGTGAGCGCTGTCACGGCGCCAATCAGGAAGGCATGGTCGGCCCCTCGCTGATCGAAGGTCTGAAGAAATATACGAAGCAGGAATTCGTTGCGATCGTCGTCGATGGCTCGCACGCGGATCGCGGCATGCCCCCGCACCCGTTCCTCAAGGGCGAAAAGATCGACGGCCTCTACAGCTATCTGAAAGGTCGTTCGGACGGCAAGATTGCTCCGGGCAAGGTTTTCCCGATGGAGTGATTCGGTTCCCGGCTGACCGTATCGATCAAAGGCCCGTTTGACGGGCCTTTTCGTTTGGCGCGCAGATCATCATGGCAGGCGCACACGGGTGAATGACACAAACAAAAACGGCACCCTTGTGAGGTGCCGTCCGAGAAGCTGCTTGGGGTAGGCTCAGTCCATGCGTTCGTAAGCCGGCAGCGTCAGAAAGTCTGCGAGTTCCTGGGCTACGCACATGTCGCCGAACAGATTGGCGGCACGAATGTAGGTGTCCTTGTAGCCCGCGCCAAGCAGCGACTTGATCTTGTCGAGCTCCTGCGGAATCAGAGCGCGCACCATGTCTGCGGTCACCTTGCGGCCATCGTCCAGTACGCCCTTCGGGCTGCGGATCCAGGACCACACCTGGGCACGGCTGATCTCGGCCGTGGCTGCGTCTTCCATCAGCCCGTGGATGGGTACGCAGCCGTTGCCGTCCATCCAGGCGCCCAGATAGTGAATGCCTACGTTGATGTTGGTGCGCAGTCCGGTCTCGGTGATCGGGCCTTCAGGGCGGAAATCGAGCAGATCGGCAGCCGTGTAATTCACGTCGGGAAGTTGCTTGTCGAACTGATTCGGCCTGTCACCGAGGACGGCAACGAATTCGGCCAAAGCCGGCTCGACCAGGCCCGGGTGTGCAACCCAGCCACCGTCGTAACCGTCGGTCACGTCGCGGTGCTTGTCGGCGCGAATGCCGGAGAGAGCCTTTTCGTTGGCTTCGGGATCCTTCTTGTTCGGGATGAGCGCGCTCATCCCGCCGATTGCAGGTGCGCCGCGTTTGTGACAGGTCTTGATCAGCGTCAGTGCGTAAGCACGCATGAAGGGCACGGTCATCAGGATCTTGCTGCGGTCCGCAAGACAGAAGTCGCGGTTGTTGCGCATCGCCTTGATGCAGGAAAAGATGTAATCCCAGCGGCCGGCGTTCAGTCCCGCACTGTGTTCGCGCAGTTCGTAAAGAATTTCTTCCATTTCGAATGCAGCATGCAGCGTCTCGATCAGCACGGTCGCCTTGATTGTGCCTCGCGGCATTCCGATTGCGTCCTGCGCAGCAATGAACACATCGTTCCAGAGGCGCGCTTCGCGGTGACTCTGCAGCTTGGGCAGATAGAAAAAGGGCCCAGCGCCGCGAGCGACCAACTCCTTCGCGTTGTGGAAGAAGTAGAGCGTGAAGTCGAACAGGCTGCCCGACACGCGCTGACCATCGATCAACACATGCTTCTCGTCAAGGTGCCAGCCGCGCGGACGCACCTGCAGCACTGCCACCTCATCATTCAGCGTATAGGTCTTGCCGTCCTTCTCGACACTGATGTTGCGGCGGATGGCATCCCGCAGATTGATCTGACCGGTTACCTGGTTGTCCCAGCTCGGCGAGTTCGAGTCTTCGAAGTCGCTCATGTAACTGTCCGCACCGGCATTCAGCGCGTTGATGACCATCTTGCGTTCGGTCGGACCGGTGATTTCGATGCGGCGACGCTGCAGAGCCTTGGGCAGCGGCGCAATCTTCCAGTCACCTTCGCGAATGTGCAGCGTCTCGGGCAGGAAATCCATCGGTGTGCCGGCATCCAGTTCTAACGCACGAGCGACGCGCGCAGAAAGCGCGTCGCGACGACGCGGTTCGAACTTGCGATGCAGGGCGACCAGCAGCGACAGCGCTTCGAACGTGAGGATTTCCCGGTACTCCGGGCGGATGGGGGCGACGATGCTCAAACCTTCAGGTACTTCCAGGGCGCAGTCCTGCTTCGGCATCGATTCGGCGATGGTCATGTTCGTGTGCTCCGATGGGCGATTCGTGAGCCGGTATGACGTGAGCGGATTTGCTACGTGCTCCGGACAAGAGGTGGCCGTCCCTCACATCCTTCCCGTTGCCGGTGGTGCCGTCACAGGGAGGATGTGCCACTGCAGGCGGGTTGCGCTCGCGGTAGACGGGATGACCGAGGTCTAACGTCCGATGCATCAGACCGGCTTGTGCCCGGCATGAATTGCTGCATCTGCACAAATACTAGACTTTCCTTATGCAATAGTTAAGATTCGCTTAAGTACATTAATCTTTTACTAAAAGTACAAAATGGACCGTTTCAAGGAGATGGAGTCCTTCGTTTCCGTCGCAGCTCAGGGCAGTCTGTCTGCGGTTGCCAAGCTCGAAGGCGTGCAACCGGCCGTGATTGGCCGGCGCATTGATTCCCTTGAGGAGCGGCTCGGCGTGAAATTGATGCTGCGCACGACGCGCAAGCTCACGTTGACCCACGAAGGCACCGCCTATCTGGAGGACTGTCAGCGCATCCTCAATGAAATGGCCAGTGCTGACGCGGCGGTGGGGGCCGGCGGCGCGCGTGCAACGGGATTGCTGCGTGTCAGTGCGCCTGCCGGATTCGGCCGCCGGCATGTGGCGCCCCTGGTCAAGCGCTTCATGAGCCTGAATCCCGAGGTGAAGATTTCGCTCGACCTGACGGACCGGATGGTTGATCTCGTCAACGAGAATGTGGACTGTGCCGTGCGCATCGGCAGCCTGCCCGATTCCAGCATGATCAGTATCAAGTTGGGTGAAACGCGCCGCGTTGTTGTGGCCAGTCCGGACTACCTGTCCCGGCACGGTCGACCGGGGCATCCGTATGACCTCCTGCAGCATCGATGCCTCGGCCTGGGACCGAACCGCGCGCAGTCGCGGGGATGGAGTTTCATGGCACACGGCGAGCCGATCATGCTGCGCATTACCCATCTGGTCGAATGCAACGATGGGGCTGTACTCAGGGATTGGGCGCTGAGCGGACTGGGACTGGCCTGGCGTTCCTACTGGGAAGTGCGGGAAGACCTCGCGTCGGGTGCGTTGGTCGAGGTGTTGAGTGACTTCGCAGCGCCCGCCATGGGAATCTTTGCCCTCTTTCCACAGCGTCGTCACCTGCCGCTGCGTGTGCGCCTGTTCGTCGACCTGCTCAAGCTGACGTACGGCGATCTTGCCTACTGGGAGTCGGGTGGGACTTACATGCCGGAATTGCCGCTGGCGACAGAGAACTGAGTGCCCTTCAGGTGGTCATGGCAGATGTCTTGAAATCTGAGTCGGAAAGTCCCCTGCAAGATGCAAAAAAGCCGCCCGGCATGCGCGGGGCGGCTTTTTCATTACCCGCCTGCGCGGGCTGAGCGAGGCTCAGTGGAACTGCTCTTCTTCGGTCGAACCGGTCAGCGCGGTCACCGATGATGCACCACCCTGAATCGTGGTGGTCACGTCGTCGAAGTAGCCGGTGCCGACTTCCTGCTGGTGCGACACGAAGGTGTAGCCGCGGTCGCGTGCCGCGAATTCCGGCTCCTGAACCTTCTCGACGTAGGCCGACATGCCGCGGGCGACGTAGTCCTGGGCCAGATCGAACATGTGGTACCACATGTTGTGAATGCCGGCCAGGGTGATGAACTGGTACTTGTAGCCCATGGCGCCCAGTTCGCGCTGGAACTTGGCGATCGTTGCATCGTCGAGATTCTTCTTCCAGTTGAACGACGGCGAGCAGTTGTAGGCAAGCAGCTTGCCCGGGAACTTGGCGTGAATCGCGTCGGCGAACGCCTTGGCGAATGCCAGATCCGGCGTGCCGGTCTCGCACCAGATCAGGTCGGCGTAGGGCGCGTAGGCGAGACCGCGCGAAATGGCCTGATCGAGACCCTTGTTGGTCTTGTAGAAACCTTCGGCCGTACGCTCGCCCGTCACGAACGGCTTGTCGTTCGCATCGCAATCGCTGGTCAGCAGGTCAGCGGCTTCTGCGTCGGTACGAGCCAGAATCAGGGTCGGAACGCCGTAGACATCGGCAGCCAGACGTGCGGCGATCAGTTTCTGCACGGCTTCCTGCGTCGGAACGAGCACCTTGCCGCCCATGTGACCGCACTTCTTGACCGACGCGAGCTGGTCTTCGAAGTGAACGCCACCGGCGCCGGCGCGGATCATCGCCTTCATCAGTTCGTGAGCGTTCAGCACGCCGCCGAAACCTGCTTCAGCATCAGCAACGATGGGAGCGAAGTAGTCGATGTAACCCTTGTCGCCTTCGTAGATGCCCTTGGCGTGCTGGATTTCGTCGGCGCGCTTGAAGCTGTTGTTGATGCGGCTAACCACGGTCGGTACCGAGTCGACCGGGTACAGCGACTGGTCGGGGTACATGGCTTCGTAGGAGTTGTTGTCGGCGGCGACTTGCCAGCCGGACAGGTAGATCGCCTTAACGCCGGCCTTGACCTGCTGCATCGCCTGACCACCGGTCAGCGCGCCGAGGCAGTTGATGAAAGGCTCGTTGTTGACCAGATCCCACAGCTTTTCCGCACCGCGGCGGGCCAGCGAATATTCGACCGGGAACGAACCGCGCAGGCGATACACGTCGGCTGCCGTGTAGCCGCGCTTGATGCCCTTCCAGCGGGGGTTCTCGTCCCAATCCTTTTGAATCTTGGCGATTTCCTGTTCTTTCGTGCTCATTGCTTATCCTCGAATAAAAAAACAAACCATGAGGCGATGCTGCCGCACGCCCCTGCATTCAATGTGGCTCGGAAACCCGTATTCAGGGCATCGCTGGCCGAACATTCTTCGGCCGTTCGATGCGTGGGGCCGACACGAAACCCGTGGCGGTCTGCGGCAGCGTTTGGCGGCTGCAGGCCGGATTCACGGGGAGACGGCTATCGCGTGGATCAGCCAGCTATCGTGGTGTCAGCAAGTATAAAGAGGCTTTGGCAAAGCAACAATATGTCTTCTATAAGACATAAGAAATACTTAGTTCTTTAAAATCAAATTGTTGCCGTTTTTTGGTGCTGGTGTCCGTGAAAAAAGACCGGAAAGAAGTCGGAAAATTGTGCGCTGCGATACTGGTGATGGTGTCAGAGCAGGGCGCGTGGGCTGACGATGACCCCGTCGCTGTCTGCGTAGAGGTACTGCCCGGGGACGAAGTCGATGCCACCGAAACAGACCGTGATGTCACATTGCCCCTCATTGCGCTTGACGGTTTTCATTGGGTGCGTGCCCAGGGCGAACACGCCTATGTCCATCTCTTCGATGGCCGATGAGTCGCGTATGCAGCCAAAGACGATGATGCCGGCCCAGCCGTTCGTTGCGGCAAGTTGAGCGATCTGGTCACCTACCAGTGCTCGGCGCATGGAGCCGCCGCCGTCCACCACGAGAACGCGGCCCTGGCCTCGTGCTTCCAGCGCCCTGCGTACGAGACCATTGTCTTCATGCAGCTTCAGGGTGACGATTTCCCCACCGAACGCCCTGCGTCCGCCATAACTGTGGAACGTGAGGGCGCATACGCGAATATCGGCTTCGAACTGATCGCACAGGTCAGCGGTTTGAATGTTCATCGGAGTTCCTTTCCGTACGTGTTGGCAGTGCAGATGAAAGGGTTCGGACAAAAAAAGAGGCGGCCACATCGGGCCGCCTCCTTTTTCAACTCAGGCTTCAGGCAGGTGTTGCCAGTTCCTCGTCTTCGAACACCAGCTTTACCTTCTTCTCGGTGTCGACGTCGATGGTCACCTTCCCGCCGCTCGTAAGGCGACCGAACAGCAGCTCGTCTGCGAGTGCCGAGCGGATGGTGTCCTGGATCAGACGAGCCATCGGGCGCGCTCCCATGAGAGGATCGAAGCCTGACTCGGCAAGCCAGCTGCGCAGCTTGTCGGAGAACACCACCTCGACCTTCTTCTCCTGCAACTGCCCCTCGAGCTGCATGAGGAACTTGTCGACGACGCGGAGGATGATTTCCTTGTCCAGCGGGCTGAACGAAATGATCGCGTCGAGCCGGTTTCTGAATTCCGGAGTGAACAGCCGCTTGATATCGACCATTTCATCACCGACCTGCCGGTCGTTCGTGAAACCGATGACCGATTTCTGCAGCGTCTCCTGACCGGCGTTCGTGGTCATGATGATCACGATGTTCCGGAAGTCCGCCTGACGCCCGTTGTTGTCGGTCAGCGTGCCGTGATCCATCACCTGCAGCAGGATGTTGAAGATGTCCGGGTGCGCCTTCTCGATTTCATCTAGCAGCAGCACTGCATGCGGCTTCTTCGTCACCGCCTCGGTCAGGAGGCCGCCCTGGTCGAAACCGACGTACCCCGGAGGCGCACCGATCAGACGGCTGACGGCGTGACGCTCCATGTATTCCGACATGTCGAAACGGATCAGTTCGATGCCCATGCAGTAAGCGAGCTGCCGTGCTACTTCTGTCTTGCCAACGCCGGTCGGGCCGCTGAACAGGAAACTGCCGATCGGCTTGTGCGGGTTGCCGAGACCGGACCGGGACATCTTGATGGCCGTTGCAAGTGCGTCGATGGCCTTGTCCTGTCCGAAAACGACATTGCGCAGATCGCGATCGAGGTTGCGAAGCGCAGAACGATCGTCGTTCGAAACGTGTTGCGAAGGCACGCGTGCGATCTTCGCGACGATCTCTTCGATCTCTGTCTTGCCGATCACCTTCTTCTGCTTCGACTTGGGCAGCACGCGCTGAGCAGCGCCCGCTTCGTCGATCACGTCGATTGCCTTGTCCGGCAAGTGACGGTCGTTGATGTAGCGGGCGGACAACTCCGCGGCGGACGACAAGGCGGTAGCCGAGTATTTCACGCCGTGATGCTGTTCGAAGCGCGACTTCAAGCCCTTGAGAATGGAAACGGTTTCCTCGACGCTCGGCTCGTTCACGTCGATCTTCTGGAACCGGCGCGACAGCGCGTGATCCTTCTCGAACACACCGCGATATTCGGTGTAGGTCGTGGCGCCGATGCACTTCAGCTGACCCGACGAGAGGGCGGGCTTCAGCAGATTCGATGCATCGAGCGTACCCCCCGATGCGGCGCCGGCACCGATCAGCGTATGTATTTCGTCTATGAAGAGGATGGCGTTCGGGTTGTCGAGCAACTGCTTCAGCACCGACTTGAGGCGTTGTTCGAAGTCACCGCGATACTTGGTGCCGGCGAGCAGCGCACCCATGTCGAGTGCGTAGATCGTTGCATCGGCCAGAATGTCGGGGACGCGCCCTTCGATGATTCGACGTGCCAGTCCTTCGGCGATGGCTGTCTTGCCGACGCCGGCTTCCCCCACGAGCAGCGGGTTGTTCTTGCGCCGACGGCACAGGGTCTGGATCACGCGTTCCAGTTCCCCATCGCGTCCGATGAGCGGATCGATCTTGCCCATCAATGCCTGGGCGTTGAGATTCTGGGTGAAGCTGTCGAGCGCGCCGCCAGCCTGACCGGCGTCCTGTTCCTGCTCGCCCTGCTCGGATTCCGGCTTGCTTGCCGCAGCGGGTTGCGCCGCCTTGGTGATCCCGTGCGAAATGAAATTGACGATATCGAGACGCGTCACACCCTGACGCTGGAGGAAATACACCGCGTGCGAATCCTTTTCGCCGAATATGGCGACCAGAACATTCGCGCCAGTGACCTCCTTCTTGCCGGATGACTGGACATGAAGGATCGCGCGCTGGATCACGCGCTGGAAGCCCAGGGTCGGCTGCGTATCGATTTCCTCGCTGCCATCGACCACCGGAGTGTGCTCGTTGATGAACGCCGCGAGTTCCTTGCGGAGGTCGTCGATGTTTACTGCGCATGCCCGCAACACCTCTGCCGCTGACGGATTGTCCAGCAGTGCGAGCAGCAGATGCTCGACGGTAATGAATTCATGGCGCTTCTGCCGTGCTTCGACAAAAGCCATGTGAAGGCTGACTTCCAACTCCTGCGCAATCATTTCAATTTCCCTCCATCACGCACGCCAGCGGGTGTTGATGCTGACGCGCAAAGGTACACACCTGTTCGACCTTCGACGCTGCTACGTCCCTGGGGTAAATGCCGCAAACACCGGCCCCCTCCGTATGTACCTTGAGCATGACGCGCGTGGCCTGCTCGCGACTCATCCCGAAAAACCTTTGAAGCACTCCCACCACGAAATCCATCGGGGTGTAATCGTCATTGAGCACCATGACCTTGAATAGAGGTGGGGGCTCTGCCCTGTTCTTTTCAAGCTCTAGGAGCGATTCATCCTGCTTGCGAGTAACCATAATCTCATTTTAATCACAATCAACCGCTATGGAACACGGGAATTCTACGGCTTTCCCGAGTCTTTTTCGGGGCATGCCCATCGTCGCACGTCTGCCGAGCGAGACGGGTTGCACGCGATGCCGGAGCGCCCGTTTCCCGGGGGTACCAAGCGGCTTCCAAGTGCTATGCCGATCTTCCGTGCCGCAGCATCAAAACGTGTTGACCACATTCTTCAAGTCAGCTAAAAGCCGAGCTGTGTTTGGTTCAAGCTCTCTGGTGGTCGGAGTCCCATCCCGCTGCAGAGTTCCGGCGCGGGCAGTCGTTCCCGCGGTTGGAGTATCAGGACTTGAAGTGCAAACATCGACGGGAATTTCCGCATATCTGCGAGGTTGAGAGGACAAGAGCAATGGCAACTGGCACTGTTAAGTGGTTCAACGATTCCAAGGGTTATGGCTTCATCACTCCGGATGATGGAAGCGAAGACCTTTTTGCACATTTTTCCGCTATCCAGATGGGTGGGTTCAAAACCCTCAAGGAAGGTCAGAAGGTCAGTTTCGAGATCACCCAGGGTCCCAAGGGCAAGCAGGCTGCGAACATACAGGCAGCCTGACCCGGGAATCCTGCAGGCCGGCGAAACCGGTGTCGCTTCTGAGAGCCGTCCGGCATGCCGGACGGCTTTTTTATTTGTCGGTTCGAAGACCGAAACGCGGAAACTCCGACCGCCCACGAAAAAGGGGAGCCCGGAGGCTCCCCTTTTGTAAGACGCCATCGGACGATCGATGCCGACCGTCATCACGGCAGGAACGATCTTTGCGGGCTTACATGCGCTGAATCATCGCCCGCCCGAACTCCGAACACGACACCTCGTTTGCACCTTCCATCAGCCGTGCGAAGTCGTACGTGACCTGTTTGTCGCCGATTGCACGCTCCATCGAGGAGATGATGAGATCGGCGGCTTCCAGCCAGCCCATGTGCCTCAGCATCATTTCGGCGGAAAGGATCAGCGACCCCGGATTCACCTTGTCGAGGCCGGCGTATTTGGGTGCCGTGCCGTGCGTCGCTTCGAAGACCGCGTAGTTGTCTGAAATATTTGCGCCCGGTGCGATTCCGATGCCTCCGACCTGGGCAGCAAGCGCGTCCGAGATGTAATCGCCGTTCAGATTGAGCGTGGCGATCACGTCGTAGTCAGCCGGTCGCAGCAGGATCTGCTGCAGGAACGCGTCGGCAATGGCGTCCTTCACGATGATGTCGCGGCCGGTCTTCGGGTTCTTGAACTTGCACCACGGTCCGCCGTCGATCGGTTCTGCGCCGAACTCGTTCTGTGCCAGGCCATAGCCGAAGTCGCGGAAGCCACCTTCGGTGAACTTCATGATGTTGCCCTTGTGCACCAGTGTCACCGACTTGCGATCATTGTCCACCGCGTACTGGAGCGCCTTGCGGATCAGCCGTTCCGAACCTTCGCGCGATACCGGCTTGATGCCGATGGCCGATGTATCCGGGAAGCGGATCTTCTTCACGCCCATTTCATCACGCAGGAACTTGATCACCTTGCGTGCTGCGTCGGACTCGGCCTGCCACTCGATGCCGGCGTAGATGTCCTCGGTGTTCTCGCGGAAGATCACCATGTCGATCAGCTCCGGATGCTTGACCGGGCTGGGCACGCCGGTGAAGTAGCAGACCGGGCGCAGGCAGACATAGAGGTCGAGTTCCTGACGCAGTGCGACGTTCAGCGAGCGGATGCCACCACCGACCGGTGTCGTCATCGGACCCTTGATGGACACCACGTATTCCTTCAATGCAGCCAGCGTGTCTTCCGGCAGCCAGACATCCGGGCCGTACATGCGCGTTGCCTTTTCACCGGCATACACTTCCATCCAGGTGATCTTGCGCTTGCCGCCGTATGCCTTGGCAACCGCTGCATCCACCACTTCCTTCATCACCGGAGTGATGTCCACCCCGATGCCGTCGCCTTCGATGAACGGGATGATCGGATTATCCGGCACAGGCTTGCCGGCAACGATTTTTGTCCCCTCGGCGGGAATCTTGATGTGAGTTGTACTCATGCCATCCAGCTCCTTGTTGTGTTGTCTGGTTATGCTCCCTGCGGCGGGGTCGCCGCCCACGGGCAACTGCGATTATCCCCCAATCCCGCGAGATGCGACATCCGCGCGGCACGACATTCCAGAGCGCAGTAGCCATAGAATCCAGTACTTATCCGACACGGCAGAGATACCATGAATCTCCCGGCAGGCCAGAATCAGGTCGCCCAGGCGATCGCGCAGGCGCTGATCGACGGTTTCGACAAGCACTACCGACTTTTCCGCAGCGTGAGCGGCAATGCCAAGCAGCGTTTCGAAGAAGCGGACTGGCAGGGGCAGCACCGCTGCATCCGCGAACGCATCCAGTACTACGATGACCGGGTCCGCGAGTGCGTGGATCGGCTGCATGACGAGTTCCATGCCGACTCGCTGGACGACAATACCTGGCAGCAGGCCAAGCTGCTCTACATCGGGTTGCTGGTGAATCACCAGCAACCGGAACTCGCTGAAACCTTCTTCAATTCGGTAACGACGAAAATCCTTCACCGGCAGTACTTCCATAACGATTTCATCTTCGTGCGGCCGGCCATCTCGACCGAGCTGATCGAAAGCTCTCCGCCGACATGGCGCAGCTACTACCCCAACCAGAGCGGCCTGCGTGCCGCCGTCAAGACCATCTTCACGGATTTCGGCTGGTCCAGACCTTTTGCCGACATCGACCGTGATGTCGACTACATCATGCGTGCCGCGCTGTCGCATCTCGGTGGCGACTGGCCCGAGCGCGAAGCGAATTTCCAGTTGCAGGTGCTCAGTTCGGCCTACTACCGCAACAAGGCTGCCTACGTGATAGGCAAGGCCATCAACGGCCATCAGGAATATCCGTTCATGGTGTCCGTGCTGCATGACCGCAAGGGCATGCTGTTTCTCGACACCATCCTGCTCGAGCCGTGGCGAGTGAGCGTCATGTTCTCGCTTTCCCGCGCGTACTTCATGACCGACATGCAGGTGCCGTCTGCCAACGTTCATTTCCTGCGTTCGTTGATGCCTAAGAAGCCCCGCTCCGAGATCTACACCATGCTTGGCCTGGGCAAGCAGGGCAAGACGATGTTCTTCCGCGATCTCATCAGCCACCTGCGCCACTCGAACGACAATTTCATCGAGGCGCCCGGCATTCGCGGCCTGGTGATGCTCGTGTTCATGCTTCCGTCCTACCCCTATGTCTTCAAGGTGATCAAGGACAAGTTCGGAAGCTCGAAGGACACCGACCGCGCAACCGTGAAGCGCAAGTTCCTGATGGTCAAGCAGGTGGACCGCGTCGGGCGCATGGCCGACACCATCGAGTTTTCGGATATGGCGCTGCCGGCACAGCGCTTTGCGCCCGAACTGCTTGCGCAGCTCGAAGAACTGGCGCCATCGATGATCGAGCGCGACGGCGACAAGCTCGTGATTCGGCACTGCTATGTCGAGCGGCGCATGATTCCGCTCAACATCTATCTTGAAACCGCGTCGCTGGAGCAGATCGATCACGCCGTCTACGAGTATGGAAACGCCATCCGCGAACTGGCGGTCGCCAACATTTTTCCGGGTGATCTGCTCTGGAAGAACTTCGGCGTCACCCGCTATGGTCGAGTCGTCTTCTACGACTACGACGAGATCGAGTTTCTGACCGACTGCAATTTCCGGCGCATCCCGCCGCCACCGAGCTTCGAGCACGAAATGTCCGGCGAGGTTTGGTACTCGGTGGCGCGAAACGACATCTTTCCGGAGGAGTTCGCCACCTTTCTGTTGTCCACACCGAAGGTGCGCGCCGCTTTCCTCAAATACCACCGCGATCTGCTCGACGTGAAGTTCTGGCAGGAAACGCAGCAACGCATTCGGGAAGGCCATATTCAGGATTTCTTTCCCTACCCGGAGCAGTTGCGGTTTTCACGCCGCTTTGCGCATGCGGACGCCGTTGCCGGACCCGTCGAGTGAGTCGTCTGCTGATTCTGAACAAACCGTTCGGTGTTATCTGCCAGTTTTCTCCGGATGGCATGCACCCAACGCTGGCTGACTGGGTCGACATTCCTGACGTGTACCCGGCCGGGCGGCTCGACACCGACAGCGAAGGATTGCTTCTGCTGACGGATGATGGAGCGCTGCAGCATCGCATCACCGACCCCCGGCACAAGATGGTGAAGCGCTATCGAGTGCAGGTCGAGCGGGTGCCGGACGAGGCCGTGCTCGATCGCATGCGCCGAGGTCTGCTGCTCAAGGACGGTCCGACGCGTGTGTGCGAGGTACGCCGCATCGATGAACCTGCGGGATTGTGGCAACGCGATCCGCCGGTGAGGCATCGCGTAGCCGTGCCGACCTGCTGGCTTGAGGTAGCCATCACGGAGGGACGGAATCGTCAGATCCGTCGCATGACCGCAGCCATCGGACATCCGACGCTGAGGCTGATCCGTGTCGCAGTCGGTCTCTGGCAACTCGGAGCGCTGCAACCGGGTCAATGGCAGGACGTCGAGCCGATCATCCGCTCGGCGGGTCTGCAGTGAGTCACCGTGTGATGACCCTGATCAATGTCCTGCCGCCCTGCGCAGTGCACCATCCAACCCTACCGGAATCGCCCCCATGATCAGGAAAACCTGCCTGCTGTTCGTCGTGTGCTGGATGTCCGCGGCTGCTCACGCCGACATGTCGACGATCGATCTGGGCGTCGGCATGTACCGCATCCGTGCGGAGGTCGCACACACGCAGAAGACGCGGATGACCGGGCTGATGCATCGCAGGACAATGGCGGCCGATGCCGGCATGCTTTTCGTATTTCCGGAGGCGCAGGCGCACTGCATGTGGATGCGCAATACGCTGCTCCCGCTGAGTGTGGCATTCATCGACGCGAGGGGCGTGATCATCAACATCGCGGACATGAAGCCGCAGGACGACACGGCGCACTGCGCCACCCGACCGGCGCGATACGCGCTGGAAACCAATACAGGCTGGTTTGCCGTGCGCAAACTGACCACCGGCGCCAGAATCACCGGCCTTGAGCGCGTTCCCGCGCCTGAATGAAGGAGAAGCTGCATGGATCCGATTCACCACCGCATCGATTACACCAGTGGCACGCTTGACGAAGCCGAGGCGGCCGACGACCCGATACATCAGTTCAAGGTGTGGTTCACGGAAGCCGGTCGTGTCGTCGAGCGCGATCCGAATGCGATGACGCTCGCAACCGTGGGTGACGACGGTCGCCCGAGCGCGCGCATCGTGCTGCTGCGGGGGTACGACGATGACGGTTTCGTCTTCTTCACGAATTACGACAGCCGCAAGGGGCAGGAGCTCGAAACCAATCCGCACGCGAGCCTGCTGCTGTTCTGGGCGGTGCTGGAGCGACAGATCCGCATCGAAGGTACGGTCAGCAAGGTGTCAGCCGAAGAGTCCGACGCCTACTTCTCGCTGCGGCCACTCGGCAATCGGCTCGGTGCCTGGGCGTCGCCGCAGAGTCGTGAAATACCGAGCCGCGAATCGCTGGCGGCCCGGATCGGCGAGTTCGAGGCGCGTTTCGGTACGGCGCCGCCACGCCCGGAGAACTGGGGAGGCTATCGCCTTCAACCCGAAGCCATCGAATTCTGGCAGGGCAGGGCGGATAGACTGCACGACCGTCTGCTTTACCGGAGGGATGCGGCGGCGGGGTGGGCGAGGTCCAGGCTGGCGCCCTGATTCGGACATCTACGCTCGCTGCTGGCATCAGGCCCGATGCCGCCGTCAGTTGCCGGCGCGTCCTGATTGGTCCAGTGCGGCGAGCAGGCCAAGCGTGGACGAATCGCTGTCCGTGCGGACTTCGCCGGTTGCCAGTTCCCGCGCCATCTGCTTGCCGTACTCGACGCCGTACTGATCAAAGCTGTTGATGCCGAGCAGCCAGCCCTGCACGAACACCTTGTGTTCATAAAAGGCCAGCAGCTCGCCCAGTGTATGCGGCGTGAGGTCCGGCATCAGGAGTGTGGTGCTCGGCTGGTTGCCGGGGCAGGCCACATGCGGCGCCAGACGTTGCGCCTCCTGTTCCGACAGACCGCTGCGACGCAGTTCGTCCAGTGCCTCGTCCCGCGTCTTGCCGCGCATCAGCGCGGCGCTCTGACCCAACGCATTGAGCTGCACCAGCCGTGTTCGGTCATTGTGCGCCTGCCGGGGCACGATGAAGTGCATCGGCATCATGCGCGTGCCCTGATAGAACTGCTGATGATAGGCATGTTGCCCCACGATGCCGGAGCCGCCCCAGACCACTGGCGATGTGGGCGCACGGCTCAGTTCGCCAGTCGAGGTGCAGCGCTTCCCGTTGCTTTCCATTTCCAGTTGCTGCAGGTACGAGGGCAGGCTGCGCAGCAGATGGCTGTAGGGCAGCACGGCAAGCGTCTCCAGACCCATGCCGCTTGCGTTCCAGAAATCGATCAATCCCATGAGCACCGGAAGATTGGCGTTCATCGGGGCCGTCGCGAAGTGTTCATCCATGGCGCGCGCGCCATCAAGCATTTCACCGAAAGCCCGCATGCCTATGGCGCAGGCCAGTGGCAGCGAAATCGAAGACCATACGGAATAACGCCCGCCCACCCATTCGGGCAGGAACAGGCAGTGTTCCGCCGGCACGCCGAACTCCTGTGCAGCGGCAGGCCGGTTGGTGACCGCGAAAAGATGCTGTCCGACGCCCGCGCTGCCCAGACCGTCAGCCAGCCACTTCATGGCGACCCTGGCGTTGGCAAGCGTTTCCTGTGTAGTGAAACTCTTTGACGACAGCACAAACGCGGTGTGAGCCGGTTTGCAGTCACGCAGTGCCAGATCGAGCGCTGCCGGGTCGATGTTCGCCACGAAGTGGACGACCGGACCACTGCTCTGCGGCTCGAGTGCCTCCAGCGCAAGCCGTGGCCCGAGTTCCGAACCACCTATTCCAAGGTTGACGATGTGCGTGATCGTCTGTCCTGTCGCCCCCAGCAGCTGGCGGTTCCGGATCAGCGTGACCCAATGTTCGAGCGCACCGCGACAATCCCGCACCAACTCGGCATGGACGCCCTCCTGCGCGCGCAGCGCGGTATGCAGCGCTGCGCGGCGTTCGGTGAAATTGACCTGATCGCCGGCCATCAGCGCCCGGATGCCGCGCGGCAGGTCGAGCGCATGTGTCAGTTCCAGCAGCAGCGACATCGTTTCTTCATCGACGCGCTGCTTCGAGTAATCGATCAACCAGCCGCCCTGTGCAAACGAGTAGCGCTTGAAGCGCTCGGCGTCCTGCTCGAAAAAATTGCGCAGGTGCACGCGCGACAGCTGGATCGCCTTGGATCGCAGCGCTGGCCAGGCCGATGTCTGCATCAGCAGGTTCATGTGATCACGTGTCTCGCAGTGCGGTGAGGTTCAACTTCTCGAGTAAAGCAGGAATCTTTCATGTCGGTCACCGGGCCGACGGCCCTGCCAGATGAGTGTCCATCCGTCGTCAGGCAACGGCGCCTTGCGGCCTCTTCCATGGTACGCAAGCAGTACATCACATTTGCGTCCGGCTGCGCTTGCCACGTCAAGCGGGCGCAGATCGGCGAAGTAATAGAACGCCGCTCGCTGACTTTCCTGCAGGCCCCGGAACGCAACGCAACGGCGCTCTGCCGGCAAGGCTGCAGACATTTCAGCCGCGACCCCGCGATAGCTGCGACCGTAATCGATCCACGGCAGCCAGAGGCTGCTGATCAGAAACCATATCAGTACCATGCCGCAGCCCCAGGTGACTGCGCTGCGCGTGGGTGTTCGTGGTGAACGCCACAGCATGAGCAGCCATGCAAGGGTGACGGTGCCGGCCAGCAGCACGGACCACCAGGGTAGCGACATCACGAAGCCCGGTTCGAGACGCGAGAAGGTGCGTGCCAGCCGCTCTGGCCAGCCGGTTGTCATCGCCAGCCAGCCGAGCCATATGATGACGCCGAGCAGTGAAAACGTCATGACACCGAACCAGTCGAGCGCGTTGGCTGCACCGCGCCTCAAGGTTGGCAGTCCGGCGCTGCCGAGCACTACCAGCGGGGCAATCAGCGGCAGGATCCGCTGATTGCGAGCCGGTCCGTCACCGCTCGCCTGAATCAGCAGCAGCAGAAACAGCAGCGCGGGCAGCGTGACGACCGGCGAGCGCCACTGCTGACGACGTTTCCAGAGCGCCCAGCCGGCCAGCGGCAGTGCGGGCCATGCGAACCACGCCAGTACCTTGATCCAAGTGCCCGCTGCACTGGCCATCAGCTTCCACTCCGGCACCAGACGGGCAATATCCTGCTGCCAGACCCGTGCGGCGAACGCCGGATGTGTATGACTGAGTACGATCAGCCACAGCGCGGCCAGCAAGGCGCCCAGCAACATCGACAGCGGCAGGGCGATCATGCGTGCCGGTGTGCCGGCAACCTGCCGCCAGACCGGTAGCGCAGGCATGGCTGCGGCGGCAAGCAGAAGCAGGGTGGTCAGCCACAGACCGGTTCCAAGCCCGGAGATCGCCAGCGCAAGCACGAGGACGGCGCTGCCGTGCCACGGCTTTCGCGCAACCAGCGCCAGTGCCCACATGCCCAGGCCGAGTGCGGCAAGCAGTGAGGTCGACGTCTGCGCGTCGTGCAGATGCACGACCGCGCCGATGCATGCGATGCCGATCAGCGGTGCGACGCGGGCGGCAGCCGGGCCATAGAGTTCTCGCGCAGCGCCCGCACTGCCCCACAGCCACAGCGCGACGAAAAGTGCGTTCGCCAGTCGTGCGCCATCGGCAAAGCTTGCACCGAGCCAGGTCCCGACCTGACCGGTCAGGGCCGCCACCCAATGAAACAGGGGCGGGGCGTCCAGCCATGGCTGACCCGCCAGTCGAGGAACAAGCCAGGTGCCGTCGCGTGCAAACGCCAGAGCGATGCCGATGTTCAGCGCATCCTCGCCTTTCCACGGGTCGCGACCGAACAGCCCGGTAAGCAGATAGACGAGAACGATGGCGATCACGAAACCGGTCTGCGGCGGATCGGTGATCAGTGCGTTTCGCGGGGACAGGCGCAGCAGTGGCGGAAGCGGCATCGGGTCGATGGTACGGAAGTGGCGACCGGATTCTAGGGTCTGTTGACATAAAACCGTAGTCTGCACGCCGATTTGTCGAAAGCGTTCTTGCGTCCGGATCAAGGTGGGCCCGACGCCGGCGGACTGCGGCCGTCAGGCCAGAGGGCAGCTGTCGCAGCAGCCGGGCTGAGCGCCACAGGACTCGCGCCCTTCGGGTCTGCAGGGCGCAAACCTCGCCAAGGCCGGCCAGCTTCGACTTTGTCGCATGTCCTGCCCGCGGCGAGCGCGCCGCATACGCGGGACACGGTCTGATGTCAGCAGCCCTTGATGCAGGCGGATTCGAGGTGGTCTCTCCGGATCGAAAACGGAGGGCGGACGAGCTGCTTCACGTTTGCGCCAGGATGAGACAGAAAAGAAAAAGGCAGCCCGAGGCTGCCTTTTCGATGTCGGGCAGGCGTATCAGCCGCGCGGCACGTTTGCATATTTCTGGCGGAAGCGTTCGACGCGACCTGCCGTGTCAATGATCTTCTGCTTGCCGGTGTAGAACGGGTGGCACGACGAGCACACTTCAACGTGCAGCGGCTTGCCCAGCGTGGAGCGCGTTTCGAAGGTGTTGCCGCAGGAGCAGGTGACTGCCACATTGACGTAATTGGGGTGAATGCCTTGTTTCATGCTGGTTACTTTCGCAAGCGCAGGGTGGCCGTGTGGCCGCAGCTGCTGGACGTCGAACCCCGGGTCGGCTGCGCCATGATCGGCGTGTGCAGACGGTGCCCAAGGAGGAAAAACAAGAATTATGGACGGAAAGTCATTCAGGTTCAAGAGGCTATGAGTTGCCGAAAGTCATTCTTGTCCTGCTGCGACTGATAGTGGCGTGACCGTCACGCTAACCTCGACCGCATGTTCGCCGCCGCCGAGGATGACGCCACGCATCGGCGTCACGTCGCTGAAATCACGACCCCATGCGACTGTGATGTGCTGGTCGCCGGGCCGGACGCAGTTGGTCGGATCGAAATCGACCCAGCCTGCACCCGGACAGAACACCGAAACCCAGGCGTGCGAAGCATCTGCACCGATCAGCCGAGCTTGTCCGGGCGGTGGTCGGGTCAGCAGGTAGCCGCTCACATAGCGGGCAGATAGACCCAGCGCGCGCAGGCAGCCGATCATGAAGTGTGCGAAGTCCTGGCAGACGCCGCGTCTTTTCTTCAAGAGCGTTTCCAGCGGCGTGCCGACCGTGGTTGCTTCGGGATCGAATTCGAAGTCGCGATGGATGCGCTGCATCAGTGCGCTGGCCGCCTCGAGCAGCGGCCGTTCGCGGTGAAAGTCCAGCCGGGCATAACGGGCAAGCACCGCAAGCGGCTCGATGTGCGGACTGGCGTAGAGAAACTGGCTGGGTTCAAGCAGCGGGGCCGGCCCGACCTGGCGCAGCCGTTCGCGCACGCGTTCCCATGAGGGGGATGAAGGTGTGCCTGCGTCGAACCGGCGGGTCACATCCACGGTCGAGGCAGCCACGACCGTCAGCGTGTCGTGTGCGGTGCTGACCGTGAACTGTTCGAGCAGATTGCCGAAGTAATCCTGCCGCACGGCCCGCTCCGACGGCACGGGCGCAATGACGATCCGGTGATCCAGCGTCTGCTGCCGCGGCGTATCGCGCGGCGTCAGATGCACCAGCTGGCGCGACGACGAAACGGGATGTGCGTATTCGTAATGCGTTTCGTGCTCCACCCGGTAGAGAATCTGGCTCATGATCAATCCTGTCCGGGCACCGGCCATTGCGGGCTTGCATGGCTGAAGAAGCGCAGTCCGAGCTGCTCCGACAAGGTGTAGGTTGCCGTGCCCAGAGCGTCGAGCACCGCGAGCAGGCGCGGCGAACCGCTGCGGAAGTCGGTCTCTGCGCGCAACGCCAGCAGGTCGGCCACGCTGGCTGACAGCAAGGACGATTCGATCGGGCCGAAATGGGCCGCCATGCGCGCCAGGTAGTCGGTCAGGCCGAGCGCCTGATAAGCGATCGAGCGCGGGTTGGTTTCATCGGCCACCAGCAGGTCGAGCACAGGCAGCCATTGCGGTCGCGTCATGTAGCGCGACCGATAGGTGATGGTGCTGTCCGCAAGTTCGAGCAGCCAGTCCGGTGTGTCGCCGCCCTCGTCGAGTGCGTGACGCAGCACGCGGCTCATGAACTGAAGGCGTTCGATGCGCCGGCCGACCGACAGGAAGCGCCAGCCCTGATCGCGCGTCATGCCGTCCAGCGCGAAGCCCGATAGGGTCATCATCGCCAGCACGCACTGGTCGAGTCTTTCCAGCACGTCGCCCAGTTCGGCGGGTGACCCGTTGAGGTCGTCCGCCAGCCGGCTGATGATGCGCCAGTTGTCGATCGACAGGCGTTCGCGCAGGCTGAAGGCGACGCCCGAAAGCTGGTGCAGGCTCGCTGCCAGTGATCCTGCGTGCAAAGGATCGAGCGCGGCGCGGCGCAGGGCTGCTTCGATTTCAGCCACCGGCATGCTGTCGAGTTCCTCCGGGAGCAGACTGTTTCGCTGGCAAAGCCGGGTCAGGGCGTTCTGGGCGATGTCGCCGTGTTCGATGTGCTGCGCAATGATGGCGCGCAGCAGGCGGGCGATGTTGTCGCAGCGCTCGCAGTAGCGGCCGAACCAGAAAAGATTTTCGACCACGCGGCTCGACAGGTTGCTGCCGGCCCGCTCCAGTTCCGATGGTCCGACCGAGCGACGCAGCAGGCTGAAGGTATTCACCGTGCCACGGGTCATCACCCATGTGTCCTTGCTGGAGCCGCCGCGTTGCATGGCGACCACCCGCGTGTCACGGTCGGATGCGACGCGTGTCAGGCCGCCGGGCATCACGACGTATCCGTCGGGCGATGCGCAGGCGAACACGCGCAGACCGATCGCGCGCGCAGCCAGCCGGCGCGGGTGCTGCGTATCCCACACCGGTGCCTGAGACAGCTGCACCAGTTCCTGCGCAACGTAGTGATGCGGCCGTTCCCGCATGCGCGCGATCAGGGCTGCGCGTTCCCTGCGGTCGAGGTCCTGCCCGAAAACCGACGGGATGCGCAGTTGCGGAAAGGCCGGTTTGATCACCAGATGATCGAGCTTCTCGATGGCATCCTCCAGCGCGGCCTCCTCGCCGCACCACCATGTCGCGAGCGACGGCATGGCCAGCGGCTCGCCCAGAAGGCGTTCGCACAGCCGCGGCAGAAAGCCGAGCAGTGCGCCCGATTCGAGCAGGTTGGAACCGAGGGAGTTGGCGATCAGCACATTTCCCCTGCGCGCGGCGTCGACCAGACCCGGAACGCCGATGGCCGAATCAGCGCGCAGTTCGAGCGGGTCGCAGAAGTCGTCGTCGAGACGTCGCAGGATCACATGCACGCGGCGCAGCCCGGACAGGTTCTTCAACCAGACGCAGCCGTCGCGCACCATCAGGTCCGAGCCCTCGACCAGCGGGAAACCCAGGTAGCGTGCGAGATAGGCGTGCTCGAAATAGGTTTCGTTGTAGGGGCCCGGCGTCAGCAGCACGATCAGTGGCGGGCCATCGCTCCGGGGTGCATGCTGGGCCAGCGTGTCACGCAGCGTGGCGAAGAAACTGGCCAGATGCTCGACCCGCAGGTCGCGGAACTGCTCGGCGAACACGCGCGAAATGACCAGCCGGTTCTCCAGCGAATAGCCCGCGCCGGACGGCGCCTGCGTGCGGTCGTTCAGCACCCACCAGCGGCCGTCGGGTGAGCGTGCGAGATCGGCCGCGTAGAGATGCAGGTGAATGTTGCCTGGTACCGCCATGCCGTGGCACGGGCGCAGAAAGCCGGCGTGCCCGTAGATCAGGGCCGGCGGCAGCAGGCCCTCTTCGAGCATCTTCTGCGGGCCATAGACGTCGAGCAGGATGCGGTTGAGCAGTTCGGCGCGCTGGGCGATCGCGCTGGAAATCTGCTGCCATTCGTCCGGTGGAATGATGAGTGGAAGGACGTCCAGCTCCCACGGCCGCTCTATGCCGCGCGGGTCGGCATAGACGTTGTAGGTGACGCCGTTCTCGCGTATCTGGCGCTGCACCGAAGCGAGACGTTCCTGCATGTGTTCGGCTCGGTCGCGCACCAGCGTGTCGAACATGCTGCGCCAGTGCGGCCTGATGGCCCAGGGTGCGGACAGGAGTTCGTCGTATCGGGAACCGGTTTGCGGGTATTGGGCGAGCAGTTGGCGTGGCATTGATCTGACGTCGATGTGCGCAGCCTCGGGCTGGTCTGAAGGCTGCGTGAAACGCGCACGAAAATTCGCTTTCGAACGCACCCTAGCACAGAGCCGGTACGATCCGTCCCGTGTGCGGCGAGCGTCCGTGACCTTGAGGAATGCGTAAGTGCGCAATATTGCAGTGATCGGTGCGGGGATGGCGGGTTGTACGCTGGCGCGCAGGCTGGTCGATGGTGGCCGTGATGTGCATGTCTTCGACAAGGGGCGGGCCTCCGGCGGACGCATGGCGACCCGGCGCAGTGACGGCGTCCAGTTCGATCACGGTGCGCAGTTCGTGACTGCACGCAGGTCTGCGCTGATGGCACAGCTTGCCGATCTGCAGCGGGCCGGAGTGGTTGCGCCCTGGGTGCAGGCTTCACCCGGCACCATCGACACCGGCCGCTGGGTCGGCGTGCCCGGCATGAATGCGCTTGCCCCGCGCCTGCTCTGGGGTGCCGAGGTGCATCTGCAGGCAGCCGTCACCGGCATCGGGCGCGATCGTTTCGGATGGTGGCTTGATACCGACGCCGGTCGCCGGTCAGAGTGTTTCGATGCCGTGCTGCTCACGGTGCCGGCGCCGCAGGCGCTGCCGCTGCTGGAGCGGATCGCGGAGGTCGACACACAGCCGCTGACCGGGCCGATCCGTGAAATCCGCTACGCGCCGTGCTGGGCGCTGATGCTGTCATTCGCCGAACGCATCGACGCGCCGGACACCCTGCGCTTCGATGGCGGCGTGCTGGCCTGGGCGGCCCGTGACAGCAGCAAGCCGCAGCGCGATGCGTCCGGCGAATGCTGGATCGTTCATGCTGATCCGGATTGGTCACAGGTGAATGTCGAGCTGCCCGCGGAGCAGGCAGAAGCGCTGATGATCGATGCTTTCGCCGCCGCTGTCGGTACGCTGCCTGCTCCGGCATTCAGGCGTGCCCACCGCTGGCGCTACGCGCGCGTGCTGCGGCCCATCGGTGTCGAATGTCTGTGGGACCCGCTCAACGGGCTCGGATACGCCTCGGACGGTTGTCTCGGCGAACGCATCGAGGACGCTTTCGAAAGTGCTGCGGCGCTGGCTGACCGGGTGCTCGCAGTCGACGCCTGAACGACTGGATTGCCACAAAAAAAGAAAACGGGCGACTGCGCCGGCCCGGCCAGCTGCGGTCGCCCGCGAAATCGAATCCCCACGCAGCAGACATCCCGCCAAGGCTCAACGCATCGCGCATCGCATGCTGTCGGATGTTCTCAGTGCAGTGCCTGTTCCAGATGCTTGACCAGTTCGCGCAGTTCGCTCGATGTGGAGTGCAGCCGGCCGGCTGCTGCGCCTACCGAATGCACGCTGGAAGTGGTCTGTTCGACCGATCCCGAAATACGCTCCATGCTCGAAGCAACTTCGTGCGATGCAAGGGATTGCTGACGCAACATCAGCGTGATTTCTTCCGAATAGGCGGCCGCTTCGCGACTGGCATCCCAGATGCCCTGCAGACCGGCGCTGCTGGTTTCGATCTCGCTCGTCGAGCGGGCGACCTCTCCGGCCGTTGCGCTCATCGTATCGACTGCCGAATTGGCGAGCTGGATGATGTCGGTCACCGCAATGGCGATGTCCCTGGTGCTGGTTCGTGTGCGCTCCGCCAGCTTGCGCACTTCGTCCGCCACGACCGCGAAGCCGCGCCCCTGTTCGCCGGCACGCGCGGCTTCGATCGCGGCATTGAGCGCGAGCAGGTTGGTCTGTTCCGCAATGTCGTTGATCACCTGCGACACGGCGCTGATCTTCTCGACCGAGGCATTCACCTCGGAGATCCGCTCCTGCGACTGATTCACGACGCCAACCACGCGATGGCTGCTGGTGATGCCTGCTTCCATCGTCTTCATGGCGTCCTCGGCGCTGTTTCCGGTGCGTTTCACCGCTTCGAGGCTGCGGTCGGTGTTGCTCGAAACCTCGTTGATGGACACGCTCATCTGTTCCATCGCAGCGGCCACCTGCATCACGTTCTCGCCCTGTGCGCCAGTGGCGCTGATCAGCGAGCGCATTGCGTTGTCCAGTTCCCTGGAGCGCTCATCGACTTCCCGTGCGCTGACCAGCACGTCGGCGAACATTGCACGCAGGTGGATGCGCATCACTTCCATGCCGACGAAAAGTTCGCGCAGCGGGCCGTCGGGTGCGTCGATGCGAGTGGCGAGCTTGCCTTCGTCCAGCCCGATGATCGTTGCCTGCAGTGCATCGAGTTTCGATGCGATGCCGCTGCTGAGGTACCACGCGGTGCCCAGTGTGACGGCGGCAGCCGTGCCGGCCAGCCCCAGACCCCAGACGTCGCCGACGGCAGCACCGGCGATCGCCAATGCGCTGCCCGCCGCGCCGCTCAGCCAGATGCGGCTGCCGAGGCTCAGTTTGTCCCTGCGGATGACCGTCCATGGAAACTTCGCGCTCTTGTCGCGCACAGCGCGGTAAAGCGCCTCGGCGCTGGCGACTTCATCCCTTTTCGGGATGTTGCGAACCGACTGGTAGCCGACCGTGCGTCCGTCTACCGTCACCGGCGTGGCAAAGGCTTCCACCCAGTAGTGGTCACCGTTTTTCGCGCGGTTCTTCACGACGCCACGCCAGGGGTGACCTGCCTTCATGGTATTCCACATGTCTCCGAACGCTTCCGGCGGCATGTCGGGGTGGCGCACGATGTTGTGGCTCTCGCCGATCAGCTCTTCGCGGGTGAATCCGCTGATCGACACGAAGGACTCGTTTACATAAGTGATGCGCCCCTTGAGATCGGTCTTCGTGACGATGGGCTTGCCCGGTTCGAGGAACACTTCCTTCTGGGTGACCGGCATGTTCATTTTCACGATTTCTCTCCCGGTGTCGGTACGTCTGGACAGGGCTTCCGGGCGAGTGGATCGCGTGAACGGCTAGCCGCGCTGTGTCAGGCGTTTTGTGATTTACGGCACGTCACGGGAAATATTCAGAAAGGTCGCCGACGGATATAAGCAATTGGTCGTAGTCACCTCGCTCCGTTGAATCGGCCGGGCGAGATCGCAGTTGCGATGTCGTGTTCGATCGGCAGCGGTTCGCCGCACAGGCCTGCGGCGACGATGTCCGCGCCGAGCGACGACCACACGATGCCGCGGGCCCCCAGCCCTGCCAGCACGTGCAGGCCGGCCGGCCCGGGAAGGGCGCCGATGATCGGCATCCGGTCGGGTGTTGAAGTGCGGAATGCCACGCGCCCGCGCAGACCGGAAAGCGACAGCCGCGGGATGGCGTCGGGCAGCAGTCGTTCGAGCCGCAGCAGGTTGCCGGCATGACTTTCTGCGCGCTCGGTCGTATCCTCGTCACCGATGTCGAAGCTGGCGCCGAGGTTGAAGTCGCCTTCGGGTGTCGGGCAGATGTAGCCTTCGCGGCAGACCGTCACGTGCAGTTGCGGCAGCAGATCGCGCGGCAGGCGCGTGACCTGGCCGCGGATGCGGATGAACGGAAGCGGGGTCTGCAACAGCGCGCCGGCATCCGATGCATTGGCCAGCACCACTGCATCCGCGCTGACCAGTTCGCGGTCAGCTGCGCGCACCCGCCATTTCGCGCCGTCATGCGAAACCTGAAGCGCCGTGCTCGAAAACAGCCGGGTCACCGCCTCGCCCGCCCGCGCCAGATTGGCTTCGCACAGGCTCGGTGGATTCACCCATGCGCCACGCGGAAACCACCAGCCACCCTGAGCCACCGGGTATCCGATGCGCCGTGCCATGTCGAAATCCGACAGGTAGCGCACGAAAGCTTCCGGCAGAGCGTGGCTGGCCCAGACTTCGCGCTGCAGCGCCTCGTGCGCGGCATCCTGTGCAATCTGCATGACGCCGGTCGGTCCCCATTTGAGCGGCCACCCTTCACCCGCCAGACGACGCAGATGACCCGATGCGTGCAGGAATGCCGCGCGCGAGAAGCGTGCCGCCAGGCTGTCGTCGCGCGCGACCATGGGCCGCAGCACGCCGGCCGCGTTGCCTGATGCTTCCTGTGCGGGGGTTTGGTGACGTTCTATCAGCACCACTTCGATGCCGCGAGCGGCCAGTCGCTCGGCCATCGCACAGCCGGCCAGCCCGGCTCCGATGACCGCCACGCGTCCGGGCGCCACGGTTTCCGGGCGATGTCGCAGCGCCGCCGATCGCGCTTCCGGGTGCAGCGCCCCGGCCAGCATGTCGCGCTTGGGCTTGAGGCCGGTCCGCTTTTCGGTGACGAAACTCGAATCGGCCAGCGCGCGGCGCAGGGCGGCAGAGACGGTCCACGTCGCAAGCGTCACGTCGGCTGCACCCAGTCGCTTGAGTTGCCTGCATAGCTGCGGCGACCACATTTCCGGATTGCAGGTTGGAGAAAAACCGTCCAGATACAGTGCGTTGGCGCGTAGCTTCAATTGCGGCAACAGATCCTGCACGTCGCCGAAGGCCAGCGTGAGCACGACCCGGCCGCCGTCGAATTCGATGCGATGCAGGCCACCGACCGCCAGCGGCCAGCGCTCGACCAGCCGCTGCGCCATGTCGGTCATGTCCTGCGGCAGTGCGCGCCGGTAGAAGGTGGCGAGGTCGTACTGCAGGAACGGGTGCTTTTCGATCGAAATGAAATGCAGACGCTCGCAGCGCGCCGGATCGTCGCGCCAGGCTCGCCAGGTTGCCAGGAAATTCAGCCCCAGACCGAAACCGGTTTCCAGCACGACGAAGCGTTCGCGGCCGGCCCAGCGCCCCGGCAGGCCATTGCCGCCGAGAAATACGAACTGCGCCTGTGCCAGCGGACCTTCGCACGAGTGATAGCGGTCGTCGTAGGCAGCAGAGCGGGGCGTGCCTTCGCTGTCGAAATCGAGGGAGGCCGGCTTGATCGGCGCAAGTGGGCGGGACATCGTACGACTCCGGTTCCCGCAGGCAAGCGGGGTTACTCGCGCCGCATCTGCGGAAACAGGATGACGTCGCGGATGTTGGCCGAATCGGTCAGCAGCATCACCAGACGGTCGATGCCGATGCCGCAGCCGCCTGTCGGCGGCAGGCCGTGCTCGAGGGCCCTGATGTAGTCGGCGTCGAAATACATCGCCTCCTCGTCGCCGGCGTCCTTGGCCTTCACCTGATCGTGGAAGCGGGCCGCCTGGTCTTCCGGATCGTTGAGCTCGGAAAAACCGTTGGCGATCTCTCGACCGACGATGAACAGTTCGAAGCGTTCGGTGATGTCCGGTTGCGTGTCGGACCGACGCGCCAGCGGGCTGACTTCCGCCGGGTAATCGATGATGAAGGTCGGCTCCCACAGCTGCGATTCGGCGCAGGCTTCGAACAGCTGAAGCTGCAGCGAACCCATGCCGCCCGGTTTCACGCTCTCGCCGTGCGTGTTGATGGCCTTTGTGACAAAGGCTTCGTCGGCCAGATCCGCGTCGGAATACTGCGGGTTGTACTTCTGGATCGCTTCGACGATGGTCAGCCGGTGGAAGGGCTGGCCCAGGTCCAGTTCGCGGCCCTGGTACATGAATTTCGTCGCGCCCAGTGCCTGTTCTGCGCAATGGCGCAGCAGGTATTCGGTGAAATCCATCAGCTGCCGGTAGTCGGCATAGGCCTGATAGAACTCCAGCATCGTGAATTCGGGGTTGTGGCGCGGGCTGATGCCTTCATTGCGGAAGTTGCGGTTGACCTCGAACACTTTCTCGAAACCGCCGACCACCAGGCGCTTCAGGTACAGCTCCGGCGCGATGCGCAGGAACAGTTCCATGTCGAGCGCGTTGTGATGCGTCCTGAACGGCTTGGCGGCCGCACCGCCCGGGATCGGATGCATCATCGGCGTTTCGACCTCCAGGAAGCCCTGCCGGGTCATTTCCGCGCGCAGGGCGCTCATCATGCGGCTGCGCGCGATGAAGGTGTTGCGCGACGACTCGTTGGTGATCAGGTCGAGGTAGCGAAAGCGATACTTGGTTTCCTGGTCGGCCAGACCGTGGAACTTCTCGGGCAGCGGGCGCAGCGCCTTGGACAGCAGGCGGATGCCGTCGCACTTCACCGTCAGCTCGCCGGTGCGCGTGCGGAACAGGGTGCCCGAACAGCCGACGATGTCGCCCAGATCCCAGTGCTTGAATCCGCCATGCACGTCTTCGCCCACGCCGTCATTGGTTACATACAGCTGGATGCGGCCCGACATGTCCTGAATGGTGGCGAAGCTGGCCTTGCCCATGACCCGCTTGAGCATGATGCGGCCTGCCAGCTGCACATGTTCCGGCTGCGCGTCGAGCGTTTCGGCGGGAGTGGCGGTGTGCTGGGCGGTGATTTCGCCGGCGTAGTGCGTGCGGTGGAAATCGTTCGGGTAGGCTCCGCCGGCTTCGCGCCACTGGCGCAGTTTTTCGCGCCGCTCCGCGATGATGTGGTTTTCGTCGTCGGGCGGCAGTGCGGCGGAATCAGTCATGATGGGCTCTGGAAGATGAAGCGCGTGCGCATTCAGGGCACACGGGCCGAAGGGCGCGATTTTCGCCGATTGCGGGCAGCCGGCACAAGTGCGGCCGCGTGCCGCGTGCGCCGACCAGGCCTTCGCACGGCAATTTCGCGGCGCGATTGCTCACCGGCTGCACGGCTCCGGTGGGGTTGCCTGTTCAGGCCGATGTCAGTTTCAGGCCCAGTATTCCGCACACGATGAGGGCGACGCGCAGCAGGCGCGCAGGATTGCCCGGATCGTCGAACAGCACGACGCCGAGGACGACCATCCCGACCGCGCCGATGCTGGTCTACACCGTGTAGGCCGTACCGACCGGCAGCGTGCGCATCGCGAGACCGAGCAACACCACGCTGATCAGCATGGCGACTGCGGTACCGATCGATGACCACAGGTGCGTGAAGCCGTCCGTGTATTTCAGGCCGATCGCCCATACGACCTCGAACAGACCGGCAACGAAGAGGATGGACCACGACATGACTTGAGCTCCGGGCATCGGCGACGGCATTGGCGAAAACGGAGCGGTTGCGGGAATGCTCCGACATGCCTTCTGCCCGACGATACCTGTTCTGATTGGCCGCGCGGGTCAGGTCATTGCCGGGGGACGCGTGAGCATCCCCGTCCACCTGCGCCCTCGCGGCTACACGTTGACAGTGGAGCGCCTTCGCTTGCCATCGGGCGCATGTGATGACGGCGCCCGTCAGTACATCAGCTGCAGGCCGAGAATGAATCTGTTGGTCGACGGTGAGCCGGCCGTGTCCATGTCGGAATAGACGGCGCTGAGGCGTGCGCTGTGGCCGGAGATGTTGTAATTCACGCCGATGTCCCATTGTTCGCTTTTCGGGCCGGCATCCACGTTGAACTCCTGATAGCGCACATGCGGCTCGAACCGGCCGATGCCGACGACCTGCGGGAACATGTATGCCGCCGTGACCAGGAAGGCGTCGCCCTGGGTCGCGCCGCCGCAGTTGGTGACCCTGCTGCAGCCCGGATCGGCCGGTGAAATGTCGGCCACACCATCCGTGTCGTAGTCATACCAGGCGCCTTCGAGCGTCAGCACGCCGCCGGCGGACAGACGGGTCTGCATCAGCGCGTCGAGGCTCCATGCCGTGTAGTCGCCGCGCGTCAGCGCCGTGCCGACGCCGTCCTTCTGCGTCCGCCACGCTACGCCGACGGTCAGGATTTCCTTTTCACCGTAGTAGTGATTGCTGTTGAAGTACTCCGACTCGCGGTCGCCGAAGCTCCACGCGAAGCGGCTGGCGTACAGCAGCTGATGCGACTCGTTCGACATGTCGTGCCCGCGATTCTTGCCCTGGAACGCACCCATCATGTACTGCAACCGCCGGTCGAATACGCTGCCCCAGAGCGTTGCGCCATCATCGCGGCCGGTGTAGGCGTTGGGGTTGCGCGACACCATCGGGTATTCCCACACATTGGCGAAGTAGGGCCCCGCCATCTGCTGCCGGTCGCCCGGTACCACGTGGCGGCCAACCCAAAGGTTCACGCTGTCGGCCAGTTCGAACTGGCCAACCAGATCGAGCAGGCGCATCGATTCACCCGACAGGCGCGCGAAATTGGTCATCAGGCCGATCTGTTTGGTGAATTTCGCGACCGTGATGATGCGGAATGAATCGAGCCGCAGGTCGCTGTCGTGCGAACCGTCCGCCTGTTCGGCGCTCGTGTAGGCAGCGCTCGACCACACGCCAAGCGTCAGCGAACTGTCGCCAGGTCCCTTGAAGGTCGGACCTGCGCTGACCGGGCCGGGCAGGACTATCCCGACGGTCATGGCCATGATCAACAGGCATGAAGCGTCGCGGGGGCGGCTTGCTGTCTTTGCGCGCTGTGTGTGACGCGAGGTGATGAGGGGCATGGGAGGCGTCCGGTCTGTGGCTCGGAAACTGCCCGGTTCTGGTGCCGGGTCAGCACATGAACGGAGGCGAATTTCGGATGCCCCCGGAATGCGAGCGCATTGTGCACCGGAGTGGTGCATCGGGTCGACCGAACAGATGTACGGGTTGAGCCATGCACAAAAAAGGGGCGTGCCGCAGCGCGCCCCTCGTCCTGCGAGCGCCGGCGCCTTGTGCGCCGGCGCTGGTGTTGCTCAATACATCAGCTGCACGCCGACGATGAACTTGTCGGTCGACTTGGCCGCACCGCCCGGGTCCATGTCCGAATAGACCGCGGTGATGCGTGCGTTGTGGCCGGCCATCACATAGGTGACACCCAGATCCCATTGGTCAGCCTTGGAGCCGGCCTGCGGATCGAACTCCTGGTAACGGACATACGGCTGGAACTGGCCGAGGCCGAACTTGCCCGGGATCAGGTACGCAGCGGTCAGCAGGTAGGCTTCGCCTTCGGTTGCGCCACCGCAGTTGTTGACGTTGACGCACGCCAGAGCGACGGCTGCACCGGTATCGGCAACGCCGTCGGTGTCGTAGTCGTAGTAGGCGCCCTCGAGCGTCAGCACGCCGCCACCTGCAAACTTCGTCTCGTACAGGGCATCGACGTTCCATGCCGTGTAGTCGCCCTTGGCGAGCGCAGTGCCGACACCGTTCTTCTGCACCTGCACGGCGGCGCCGACGGTGAATACTTCCTTCGAACCGAAGTAGCTGTTGGTGCCGTAGTAACCCAGTTCCGGGTCGAGGAAGCTGTAGGCAAGGCGACCGGCGTACAGCAGGTCGTCCGACGAGTTCGAGCTCAGGGCGCCACGGTTCTTGCCCTGATACGCGCCGACGGCATAAAGCAGCTTGCCGCCGAGTACATTGCCCCACAGCAGCGCACCGTCGTCGCGACCGGTGAAGGCGTTCGGGTACTGCGACACCATCGGGTATTCCCACACGTTGGCGAAGTAGGGGCCGGCCAGATTGGCGCGGTCGGTCGGAGGCAGCATGCGGCCGAACCACAGGTTGAGGCCGTCCATCAGTTCGAACTGCGCAACGACGTCGAGCAGGCGCATCGATTCGTCCGACTGACGCTCGAAGTTGACCATGCCGCCGATCTGCTTGGTGATCTTGCCGCTGGTGATGATGCGGATCGAATCCACCGCGAAGTCATTCGAGCTGGAGCGCCCGTTCGGTGCGCCGTCTTCTGCGCTGGTGAAGGACGTGCGCATCCAGAGGCTGAGCGACAGATAGCTTTCGCCCGGACCGGACACGGTCACGCCTGCGTTGGCGGTTCCGGCAGTGGCGAGTGCCAGTGCCAGCACACCGAGGCGCGGAAGCGAGGACACACTGCGCAGACGGTTTTTCAGAGTGGATTTCATGGTGCGAGACTCCCGGGTTGGTGAAGGTTCAAGGTGCAGGTTGCAAGGTGCAGGGAACCCGGCGATCAGTGGCTGATCATCCAGGGGCGTTTGGTGGGAAAGGCCTTCGATCCGTCTTTGCCTGTCGCGGTCGTTCGGCTGGGTTTGCTGCCGCAGCAGGAACACCCCGGACCGTGCTTGCGGCTGGCGAGCACGGGTGCGTGGCGGCTGCGTTCATTGGTGGCGTGCGCAAAGCGCGTCTGCTGCGGCATGTCGGCGAAGGACGGTGCCGTCACCAGCACCCGCTGCGCGGGCGAACCGCACGCCGGGCACAGGCAGGCGGCGTCGCGCTGGGCGATGCTGCGCAGGGCGGAAAATCCGCCATGCGCCTCGCACTGATAGTCGTAGGTCGGCATGGCGGCGGCCTCAGAGATCCGGCGACAGCGGCATCTGGATGCTGCCGTCGATGAACTTCACCGGGCCGGCCTCGGTCGGCATGATGTCGAAGTCGAAGATGTCGGTCGGCAGCCACAGCGTGGCGCAGGCATTCGGAATGTCGACCACGCCGCTGATGTGGCCCTGCACCGGTGCGGTACCGAGGATCGAGTAGGCCTGCGCACCGGAGTAACCGAATTTCTTCAGGTATTCGATGGCGTTCAGGCAGGCCTGGCGGTACGCGACATGCACGTCGAGGTAGTGCTGCTTGCCCTGCTCGTCGACCGAGATGCCTTCGAAGATGAGGTAGTCGTCGTACTTGGGTGTGATCGGGCTGGGTTTGAAGATAGGGTTCTTGATGGCGTACTTCTTCATGCCGTCCTTGATGATGCTCACCCGCAGATGCAGCCAGCCGGCCATTTCGATGGCGCCGCAGAAGGTGATTTCGCCGTCGCCCTGCGAGAAGTGCAGGTCGCCCATCGAAAGGCCGCCACCCTTCACATACACCGGGAAATAGATGCGCGAGCCGCGCGACAGATCCTTGATGTCGCAGTTGCCGCCGTGCTCGCGCGGCGGCACCGTGCGGGCGGCCTCGGCCGCGGCCTTGTCACGTGCCTCGCCCTTCAGGCGGCCCATGTGGGCGGTCGGTGCGCACGGCGGGCAGCCCAGCGGCGGCACGCGGTCGGGTTCGGTGTTGATGAAATCGATCTCGCGGGCGTTCCAGTCGGCCAGCAGCTTCGGGTCCGGCAGGCAGCCGATCAGCCCCGGGTGGATGAGGCCGGCGTACTTCACGCCCGGCACGTGGCGCGACTCGGTGAACATTCCCTTGATGTCCCAGATCGACTTCTGGGCTTCCGGGAAGTGCTCGGTCAGGAAGCCGCCGCCGTTCTTCTTCGAGAAGAAGCCGTTGAAGCCCCACAGGCTGTCTTCCTTGGCGCCGATGTCCAGGATGTCGACCACCAGCAGGTCACCCGGCTCGCAGCCTTCGACGCCGATCGGACCGGACAGGAAGTGCACTGTCGTCAGGTCGATGTCGCGCACGTCGTCGGCGCTGTCGTTGTTCTGGATGAAACCGCCGGTCCAGTCGTAGGTTTCGATCCTGAAATCGTCGCCGGGCTTGACCCAGCAGACGATGGGAATGTCCGGGTGCCAGCGGTTGTGCACCATGTCGTTCTCGTACGGGGACTGCTTCAGGTCTACCTTGATCAGGGTCTCGGCCATGTTGATCTCCTTTGGATGTGTGGGCGGATGGTGGGCACTCAGACGGACAGGAACTGCTTGATGCGCGCGGTATCCGTGTCGGCGCGCGTGCTTTCATGGACAAGGCGTCCGCCTTCGATGACGAACAGGCGGTCGGCCACGTCCATGGCGAAACTGAGGACCTGCTCGGACACGACGATCGTTATTTCGCGCAGCTTGCGGATCTCGTTCAGCGCCTTCGCGATGTCCTTGATGATCGACGGCTGGATGCCTTCGGTCGGTTCGTCGAGCAGCAGCACCTTGGGGTCGGTGACCAGTGCGCGCGCGATCGCCAGCTGTTGCTGCTGACCGCCGGACAGGTTGCCGCCCTTGCGGCGGCGCATTTCCCACAGCACCGGAAACAGCGCATAGATCTCTTCCGGAACCTTCTTGACCTTCGCGTTCTCAAGGCCGGTGTGGATGTTCTCCTCCACCGTCAGGGTCGGGAAAATCATGCGGCCCTGCGGCACGTAGGCAATGCCCTTGGCCACCCGCATGTAGCTTTCGTCCTTCGACACTTCCTTGCCGGCGACTTCGATGTGGCCGCTCTTCAGCGGCAGGATGCCGATCAGCGACTTGAACAGCGTGGTCTTGCCCATGCCGTTGCGACCCATGATGGCGATCGTTTCGTTCCTGTTCGCCTCGAACGAAATGCCGTGCAGCGCTTCGCTCTGGCCGTATGCAACGTGGACATCCTTGACGTTGAGCATGGTGGGTTCCTTTGGGTGTCCGGACTCAGTGACCGAGATAAACGTCGATGACCTTGGGGTCGTTCTGCACCTTGTCCATCGATCCTTCCGCGAGGATCTTTCCCTGGTGCATGACAGTGACCTTGTGGGCGATGCGCTTGACGAAATCCATGTCGTGCTCGATCACGATCACCGAGCGCCCCTTGCAGATGCGCTGCAGCAGCTCGCCGGTCAGTTCGCGCTCGCGCACGCTCATGCCGGCGATCGGCTCGTCGAGCATCAGCAGTTCGGGTTCCTGCATCAGCAACATGCCGATCTCCAGCCACTGCTTCTGGCCGTGGCTGAGCAGGCCGGCTTCGACGTCGAGCGAGTCGCCGAGACTGATTTCGTCGGCCACGGCCTGAACCCGCTCGCGCACTTCGTCGGTACACCGGAAGCCCAGTGCACCGAACACGCTGCGGCCGCGCGGGAAGGACACCTCCAGGTTCTTGAAGACGGACAGGTTTTCGTAGATGGATGGCGTCTGGAACTTGCGACCGATGCCCGAGCGCACGATCTTGTGCTCGGCCATCTTGGTCATTTCGTGGTTCTTGAACTTGATGCTGCCGGCGCTGGCGCGCGTCTTGCCGCAGATCAGGTCGAGCAGCGTGGTCTTGCCGGCGCCGTTCGGGCCGATGATCACGCGCAGCTCGCCGCGATCCACGTAGAGCGTCAGCGCGTCGATGGCCTTGAAGCCGTCGAAGGACACGGTCAGGTCTTCAACCGCGAGTACGAAGTCGGTATTGCTCATGTCGGTCTCCGTTCAGTTCAGGCGGATGTGCCCTGCACGCTGCCGGGCAGGCCGGCATGCACGGCGGGCTTTCCGGTCGGCGGCGGTGCGATGGGGGCGGTCGGCGACAGGGCTGCGGCTGCCGGAGCCTGCGCTGCCTTGCGCCTGGCCAGGCGCGGCTTGACGTGGCTTTCGTACAGGCCCGCCAGACCGTTCGGGAAGGCGAGCACGACGCCGATGAACAGGGCGGCCATCAGGAACAGCCAGAGGTCGGGGAAGCTTTCGGAGAAGTAGGTCTTGCCGAAATTGACCAGCAGCGTTCCATACACGGCACCGACCAGCGACATGCGCCCGCCGACCGCGGCGAAGATGACCATTTCGATGGAGGGGACGATGCCGACCAGCGACGGCGACATGAAACCGACCTGCAGCGTGAACATCGCACCGCCCACTGCGGCCAGCATCGCGGCGAGGCAGAAGGCGAAGACCTTGAACATCGACACGTCATAACCGGAGAAGCGGACGCGGTCTTCCTTGTCGCGCATGGCCAGCAGCAGCGTGCCGAGCTTGCTCAGCTGTATCCAGCGGCACAGCAGGATGGCGGCGATCAGCAGGCCTGCATTGACGAAGTAGAGGATGTACTTCGCGCTGTCGGTCCGGGTGTCCCAGCCGAGCATGGTCTTCAGGTCGGTGATGCCATTGACGCCGCCGGTGTAGCCCTGCTGGCCGATGATGAGCACGGTCAGGATCAGGCAGACAGCCTGCGTGATGATGGCGAAATACACGCCGCCGACGCGGCGCCGGAACATCGCGAAGCTGATGATGAATGCCAGCAGCGTGGGCACCAGAACCACCGCCATGAGCGCCAGCGGAAGGTGCCGGAACGGCTCCCACCACAGCGGCAGTTCGGTGAGCTGATTCCAGTCCATGAAGTCGGGGATGCCCGGCGTGCTCTGGATCTTCGTCGTTTCCGGATCGGAGGCCTCGAGCTTCATGAACATGGCCATCATGTAACCGCCGAGGCCGAAGAACACGCCCTGGCCGAGGCTGAGCACGCCGCCGTAGCCCCACAGCATGACCAGGCCGACGGCGACGAAGGCGTAGGTGAGGTATTTGCCGACCAGGTTCAGGCGGAACAGGTCCATCGTCAGCGGGAACACGACGATGATGATCAGCGCGAGTATCAGCACGCTGCCCATTCCGCTCCGTGCCAGCCAGCTCTTGATTGAGTCCATTGGGTTCTCCTTGGATCGTGGGTATTCGGGGGTCGGAGCGCAGCCGGACTCAGCGGCGGATCTTCGAAGCAAAGAGGCCTTGCGGACGCAGCATCAGGATGGTCACGATCATCATCAGCGTGAGCACCTTGGCCATCGAACCGGTCATGAAGAACTCGGCGATCGATTGCGTCTGGGCGATGCCGAAGGCCGAAGCGACGGTGCCGAGCAGGCTGCCTGCGCCACCGAAGGTCACCACCAGGAAGGCATCGACGATGTACAGCGAACCGCTGGTCGGTCCGGTCGAACCGATGGTGGTGAAGGCCGCGCCGGCGATGCCGGCGATGCCGCAGCCGATGGCGTAGGTGAGACGGTCGGTGCGGCTGGTGTTGATGCCGGTGGCGTTGGCCATCGGGCGGTTCGCCACGGTTGCGCGAACACGCAGGCCCCAGCGCGAGCGGTACAGCGCGAGCATCACGCAGCCGGTCACAAGCGCGGTGAGACCCAGCACGAACAAGCCGTTGATCGGAATGTCGAGTCCTTCGGCCGGTGCCCACGAGCCGAGCAGCCAGTCGGGCAGCGTCGGGCTGACTTCACGGGCGCCGAAGGTCGAACGGAACACCTGCTGCATGGCGAGCGACAGGCCCCAGGTGGCGAGCAGCGTGTCGAGCGGCCGCTTGTACAGATGTCGTATCAGCGCCCACTCGATGAACCAGCCGAAGACGAAGGCGATGCAGAACGCCGCCACGATGGCGAACGGGAAGTACATCGATGCGAAACCGGGCAGGAAGGTCTCGGTCAGCGAGGAGAACATGTAGATCGTATAGGCGCCGATGGTCATGAACTCGCCATGCGCCATGTTGATCACGCCCATCTGGCCGAAGATGATGGCCAGCCCGAGGCCCATCAGCAGCAGCACCGAAAACAGGCTGAGGCCTGCGAAACCCTGCATCAGGGTGATGTTCATGATGTCGGTCAGTGACATGGTGATCTCCGGCTAGGGGGTATTCACAAATGAAGGTCGTGGGCCGATGAACGCTTGTGGATACGTCCTGGGCGGGGCCGGAGCCCGTGCGAGGAGACGCACGGACCCCGGACCGTCCGGCTTACTGGTAACCCTTGGGGAAAGGGTTCGGTTCGATCAGTTCGGGCGACTCGGCGACCACCTTGAACTGGCCGTCGAGTTGCGCCTGGCCGATGCGCGCCTTGCTCCACAGGTGATGGTTTTCATGCACCTTCACGTAGCCTTCGGGCGCGGTCTTCAACTCGATGCCACCGGAGGCGGCGGCGATCTTGTCGACATCGAAGCTGCCCGCCTTCTCGACGGTCGCCTTCCAGATCCAGGGGCCGAGATAACCGGCCTGCGTCACGTCGCCGATGACCGACTTCGGTCCCCAGGCCTTCTTGAATGCCTCGACGAAAGCCTTGTTGTTGGCGTTGTCGAGTGACTGGAAGTACTTCATCGACGAGTAGAAGCCGGCGATGTTTTCACCGCCGATGCCCAGCACTTCGTCTTCGGTCACCGAAATGGTCAGCAGGAACTGCTTGTCCGCGGTGATGCCGGCAGCCTTCAGCTGCTTGTAGAAGGCGACGTTCGAACCGCCGACCACGGCTGCGAAGATGCAGTCCGGCTTGGCCAGCTTGATCTTGTTGATCAGCGAGTTGAAATTGGTGTGGCCGAGCGGGTAGTACTCCTCGCCGGCGACCTTGCCGAGCTTGGCAACGGATTCGATGTGCTTGCGCGCGATCTTCATCGACGTGCGCGGCCAGATGTAGTCCGAGCCGACGAGGAAGAAGGTCTTGGCCTTCTTCTCCTTCGCTGCCCAGTCGAGGCCGTACAGAATCTGCTGTGTGGCTTCCTGGCCGGTGTAGATCACGTTCTTCGACTGTTCGAGACCTTCGTAGAACGTCGGGTAATACAGCATGCCGTTCTCTTTTTCGAAGATCGGCAGCACCGCCTTGCGCGAAGCCGACGTCCAGCACCCGAACACGCACGCCACCTTGTCCTGCACCAGCAGCTTCTTCGACTTCTCGGCGAAGGTCGGCCAGTCGGACGCGCCGTCTTCCTTGATCACGCGGATCTTGCGGCCGAGCACGCCGCCCATCGCGTTGATCTGGTCGATCGCCAGCTGTTCGGCCTGGATCGAACCGGTTTCGGAAATGGCCATGGTGCCGGTCGCCGAATGCAGCTGACCCACGACGACCTCGGTATCCGTCACTGCCAGCTTGGTGGTGTTCACCTTGGCCGTCGGGAACTGCGCTGCCTGGGCCAGCGCCATGCCGGGCATCATCATCGCGGGCATCGCGGCCATGCCCATCAGCACCTTGCGGCGTTGTTCGTCCGTAAGCAGCGCGTCGTTCGGGTCTTTCCTGTCAGCCATATCTGTTCTCCTGAGCGGTCGGGTTGGGGAGCTTCAGGCGATCCGGATACGGTCACAAAGATTTTGTGCGGTGCACCGCAACCGGTCGCTGCGGTCCGAAAAGTAGTCGGCGGGGGTAGGTGGCCGGAATACGTCAATCGACGTATGTGCTTACTCGGCGCAACACTCTTGGCCGGCGAGGTTCGGTGCTAAGGTGAAGTCCTGCGCTGATGCACTGCACCGGCATGTTGCTGGCGGCACCGGGTTGGTGCGCTTTGCGGTGGCGTGGAGGGAAGCTGTACCTTCGTCTCCGGGCGGGGCACGCATGTAAGTCGATGCGCCCTTGCCCGGAGCGTTTCTTGCATGTGCCGGACACGTCGACCGTCCATCCGCACAGATGTCAGAAGCCACACAGCAGATTTTCAAGATCCGCCGCGACTACAACACCTGGGTCGCAACCGAAACGCTCGAGGACTACGCGCTGCGCTACACGCCGCGCAGCTTCCGGAAGTGGTCTGAATGGCGTGTGGCAAATACCGCCTTCGGCGCCGTGTCTTTCCTGGCGCTCGAAGCCATCGGCGGCGCGATTGCGCTGAACTATGGTTTCACCAACGCGCTGTGGGCCATTCTGTTCGTTGGTCTGATCACCTTCCTCACCGGACTTCCCATCAGCTACTGCGCGGCCAGATACGGTCTCGACATGGACCTGCTGACGCGTGGCGCCGGCTTCGGCTATCTCGGCTCGACCATCACTTCGCTTGTCTATGCGAGCTTCACATTCATATTCTTTGCCATCGAAGCGGCCATCATGGCGCTGGCGATCGAAATGTATTTCGGCCTGCCGCTGGGCTGGAGCTATCTGCTGTGCGCAGTGGTGGTGATTCCGCTGGTGATCCACGGTGTGACGCTGATCAGTCGGATCCAGCTGTGGACGCAACCGGTCTGGCTGGTGCTGCTGGTGCTGCCGTATGTCGCCGTCTGGCTGCAGGCGCCGCAGCTGTTCGGCGAGTTCACCGGCCTCACCGGGCGATCATCCGGTGGCAGCGAGTTCGACTGGCTGATGTTCGGTTCCGCCTCGACCGTGGCCATCGCGCTGGTGGTGCAGATCGGTGAACAGGTCGATTACCTTCGCTTCCTGCCCGAGAAGACGAGGGAAAACCGTCATCGGTGGTGGGCTGCCGTGCTGATCGCGGGCCCGGGCTGGATCGTGCCGGGCATGATCAAGATGCTGGGCGGCGCCTTTCTGGCCTTTCTCGCGCTTCAGGCCATGGTGCCGGTCGACCGCGCGGTCGAACCGACGCAGATGTATCTCGCCGGCTTCGCGTACGTATTCGATTCACCGGCAGTGGTCATGGCGGTGACGGTCATCTTCGTCATCGTGTCGCAGCTCAAGATCAACGTGACCAATGCCTATGCCGGGTCGCTTGCCTGGTCGAACTTCTTTGCCCGGCTGACGCACAGCCACCCGGGTCGGGTGGTGTGGCTGGTGTTCAATGTGGTCATCGCGCTGCTGCTGATGCTGCTCGGCGTGTTCGAGGCGCTCGAGCAGGTTCTCGGGCTGTACGCGAATCTGGCGATCGCCTGGGTCGGTGCGCTGGTTGCGGATCTGGTGGTCAACAAGCCGCTCGGACTTTCCCCGGCGCACATCGAATTCAAGCGCGCGCATCTGTACGAGATCAACCCGGTCGGTCTGGGTTCGATGGTGATCGCCACCGTGCTTTCGGTGCTGGCCCATACCGGATGGATGGGCGATCTCGCACAGGCCTTCTCGCCGGTCATTTCGCTCATCACTGCCTTCGTCACCGCACCCCTGATCGCCTGGGCCACGCGCGGCCGCTATTACCTCGCGCGCAAGAGCACCATGCAGTGGCGGCCCGGACAGACGGTGACCTGTCACGTATGCGAAAACAGTTTCGAATCGGAAGACATGGCCCATTGCCCGGCCTATGGTCAGCCCATCTGTTCGCTGTGCTGCACGCTCGAGTCACGCTGCCATGACCGCTGCAAGACCAAGGCCAGCGCAGCCGACCAGCTGCGTGGTGTGCTGAACGCCGTCCTGCCGTTCCGGCTGGCGCAGCGCGTCAATTTCCGTGCGGGTCATTTCCTGGTCGTCTTCCTGTCGCTGACCGCGCTGCTGGCGGTCATCTTCGGTGTTGTCTACTACCAGGAGGCCGTGGTCGCGGAGCTTTATCCGGCGGCGCGCGAAATCCTGCTGCTTGCATTGTTCAAGACGTATGCGCTGCTCGTGCTGATGTGCGCCGTATGCGCGTGGTGGATCGTGCTCGGTTCGGAAAGCCGGCGCCTCGCGCAGGATGAATCGAACCGGCAGAACCAGTTGCTGATGCGCGAAGTCGATGCACACAGAAAGACCGATCTGGCGCTTCAGAAGGCGAAGGACTCGGCGGAATCCGCCAACCTTGCGAAGACGCGCTATGTGACGGGCATCAGTCATGAACTGCGTACGCCACTTAACAGCATCCTGGGTTACGCCCAGATACTGTTGCGCGAACTGGGGCAGGGGGCTCTGGGGCAGGGCGCATCCGGGCAGGGTACGGCGGCGCGCAGCCCTGGAGGTCAGGCCGAGACGCAGCGGCGTGCGCTGGGCACCATATTGCGCAGTGGCGAACACTTGCTCGGGCTGATCGACGGGCTGCTCGACCTGGCACGCATCGAGGCGGGCAAGCTGCGGCTGGATCCGTCCCCCATGCCGATGCGCGAACTGCTCGACGATCTGGCCAAGATGTTCGAGCCGCAGGCCGAGCGGAAAGGCCTGCTGTTCCGCATCGAGACGACTGGGCGCATGCCCGACTACGTGCGGGTGGATGTGAAGCGCCTGCGTCAGGTGCTGATCAACCTGCTGGCGAACGCAGTGAAATTCACCGTGCGCGGCGAGGTTGTGCTGCGCATCGACTACCGCATGGAAGTCGCCCGCTTCGAAGTTGCCGACACGGGCCCCGGCATCGCGCCCGAAGACCATGCACGCATCTTCGTGCCTTTCGAGCGCAGCAGCTCCGGCCGCGCGCAGGCGGAGCCGGGGGCCGGGCTGGGGCTCACCATCAGCCGCATGCTCACGTCGCTTATGGGGGGCGAACTGACGCTCGAGAGCGAGCCCGGGCGCGGCAGCACGTTCAAGCTTCGGCTTTACCTTCCGGAGTACCTGTCCGTGCCGACCCGGGCGCGTCCGGTCCGGCAGGTCATCGGCTACGAGGGGATGCGCCGGCGTGTGCTTCTGGTCGACGATGACGCGACGCAGCGGCAGATGCTGGCCGGCATGCTGTCGCCGCTCGGTTTCGACATCGACGAGGCCGCGAGCGGACGCGAAGGGCTTGAGCGGATGGTGCTGCAGCGACCCGATGTCACGCTGCTGGACATCAACATGGACGGTATGGATGGCTGGGATACCGCGCGCCGTCTGCGCGAACTGCCGGGGCTGCCGGTTCCGGTCATCATGGTGTCCGCCAATGTCTTCGACAACCGCAGCGAAATGCTGCGTGCCGCCGGCTGTGCCGGCTTCGTGCCCAAGCCGGTGAAGGAATCGGAGTTGCTGGACCAGTTGCGCGACGCGCTCGATCTGACATGGCACGTTGACGCGCCCGAAGGGTCGGATGTGGTGGCGCGCGAAGCGCCATCGAATGTGCCGTTGCGGGCGCTCGACGAGGATGAGCGCGCGGCGCTGCTGCGCCTGTCCCGTCTCGGCCATGTCAACGGCATCGCCACCCTGCTGGATGCCATTTCCGAACGCTCCGACCCAGCGCGCGACGACTGTCGTCGGCTGCGCAAGCTGATCGACGGTTTCGACCTCATTCGTTTCACCGAATTATTGCAGCGTGATGCCCATGTCCAATGATCCTTCCTTCAATCAGCCGGTCGTACTGGTGGTCGATGACGCACCCGATTCACTCGGATTCCTGTGTGAAGCACTGTCGCAGGCCGGCTATCTCGTTCTGATCGCCAACGACGGTTCATCCGCGCTGGCACGGCTCGAACTGGTGGTGCCCGACGCCATCCTGCTGGATGCCGTCATGCCGGGACTGTCCGGCTTCGAAACCTGCCGGCTGATACGCGAAGAGCCGGGGCTGACGCATGTGCCGATCATCTTCATGACCGGCTTGTCCGGCACGGCGGAGGTGGTGCAGGGCTTTACCGCCGGCGGAACCGACTACGTGGTGAAGCCGCTGCGCGTGGAGGAAGTACTGGCGCGGCTGTCGGCCCACGTGCGCAACGCGCGTGCAGTGCGCATCGCGCGTCAGGCGGTCGACGTGGCCGGGCTGGGCGTGCTGGTGATCGACGCACTCGGGCGCATCGCATGGCGTTCGCCGCGCGCGGCGGAAAGTCTGGCGCAGTTCGGCATCGACACCTCGGACGCCCCGCCGCGCGAATGGCTCGTGCAGGCAGCCGGCTTCTCCCATCAGGTTGGCACCGACGCCACGCTGGTCGGTGAAATGGGCGAACAGTCGCTGTACGCGCGCAGTCTGGGTGCGGTCGGGCTGGGCGAGCACATGCTGCTGCTCGATGTCCGCCACCGTGGCGAATCGAGCACCCGCATTGCCGGCGCGCAACTGACGCCGCGCGAAGCCGAAGTGCTGTCCTGGCTTGCCAAGGGCAAGACCAACCGCGACATCGGCGACATCCTCGGCATGAGCCCGCGCACCGTCAACAAGCACCTGGAACATGTCTACGAGAAGCTCGGTGTCGAAACGCGCGCTGCTGCCGCGGCACTGGCCATGCGGGCGGAAAGCGACTGAGACGGGCGCACATGGCTGCGCTGCCGTTCGATGCGCGGCAAGCGCGGCGTGTTTCGCCGCGGTCACTGACTGTGTCGGGGCGGTCGCACGTCGAATCCGGGCCTGAGTTGAACGATGCCATCGATCCGCGCTGACGACCCTTGCCGGATGAGGATGGCCGGCGGCGTCTGCGGGTGGCTCGGGTAGTATCCGGCGATGAATCCTTTTTCCGCGCCGACCGGCGCATCGCCTGCCTCGGGTGACACGCCCGGTCGCTTCGAATCCGCCGTGCGGTCGGCGGATCACACGTTCCCGCCGCCGGGCTCCGGACCGGAAGCACTACCGGACATCGCGCCGGCCGTCGCGTCGGTACCCCGGCTGCGCAACGGTTCCCGCGCGCTGATCGGACTGTTCTGGCTGGCCGCGCTGGGTGCCGTGTTCTTCGCACGGGCCCTGCTGATGCCCATCGTGCTGGCGGTGTTGTTCGCGCTGCTTCTGGCGCCGCTCGTCAACCAGCTGAAGCGGTGGCATATCCATGAGTCGATTGCCGCCGGCGTGGTGGTCGTGACGATGGTCTGCGGCATTGGTGCAGCGCTTTACTTCCTGACCAATCCGGCGCTCGACTGGCTGGAACGCTCACCGCGCGCGCTGCGCGAGGTCCAGGTGAAACTTCTGAAGCTGCAGCGGCCGGTCGAGGAGGTGCGCGAAGCCACCGAACGTCTGGAGGCCATGACGTCCGGCAGCGGAAATCCGAAGGTCAGGTCGGTCGTGCTGAAAGAACCGGGGCTGGGCTCGGTGCTGCTCACCGGCACACAGTACTTCCTGATCGGTGCCGCCTCGACCGTGGTGCTGCTCTATTTTCTGCTGGCGTCGGGCGATGGTTTCCTGCGCAAGGTGGTGCGGCTGATGCCGACCCTGCGCGACAAGATCCGCGCCATCGGTGTGGCTCGCCAGATACAGCAGGACATCGGCCGCTACTTCCTGACCCTCAGCGCCATCAATGCCGGACTGGGCATCGCGACCGCGGCTGCGATGTATCTGCTGGACATGCCCAACCCTGCGCTCTGGGGCGTCATGGCCGGTCTGCTCAATTTCATTCCCTACCTCGGGCCGACGCTGTGCCTGCTTGCCCTGTCGCTCGCGGCGCTGATCAACTTCGACAGCCTGGCCGGGGCCTGGCTGGTTCCGGCGAGCTTCTTCGCCATCATCGTCGTGGAAGGGCAGTTCATCCAGCCCTTGCTCGCCGGACGCATGCTGTCGCTGAATCCGGTGGCCGTCTTCATCAGCTTCCTGTTCTGGGGCTGGCTGTGGGGCATCGCCGGCATGCTGATCGCCGTGCCGATGCTCATCATCGTCAAGGTCGTGTGTTCGCATGTCGAGCAGTGGGAGCCGATCGGCACCTTTCTGGACCGTTCGTGACAGATGCCCGGAGCTGGCGCCGGATTCGCGGGACGATCACGGTCCGGATGTCCCGGGCGCCGCGTCGGTCAGGCTGTAACCGGCGCACAACGCATCCTTGTTGCCCCAGGTCACCCCCGAGCTGACCCGTGCTTCGGCCTCGGCGCAGGTCATCCAGTCCGGGCGCACGCCGAGCAGATGGTCCATGCGCGCCCAGAAGAGGTCATAGATCGCGGTGCCCTTCACCGGGCCGCCGATGCGCGGCGTGGTCTGAGTGGTGGGTGTCATGCCGAAGGCCGATACGGTTGTGCTGCGCTTGTAGGTGATCAGGGACAGCCGGGCTCTCGTGGCGCCACCCGCTTCGCTGACCGTCAGCGTCCAGGTGTCGTCGCCGACGATGCGCACCATCTGCGAGTAGAACACCCAGTCGCGTTCGGCGACCAGACTGTCGTCGCCCGGCTTGATGCGGAAGTCGTCGCCGTCGGCCAGCCGCCACAGACGGGTGGCGGCCGCCAGGACATCCTGTGCGCTCCGGCCCGGATAGTCGCGCGCGAGCACCTGATCGAGTTCCGCCTCGCTCATCGGCGGGCGCGGGGTGGCGCATCCGTTCAGGAAGACTGCACACAGCAGCAGTGCGGCCAGGGTGTTGAATCGCTTCATCGTTTCGGGATTCCGTGGAAGGTGAAATCGTGCGTTGTGTCGGTGCGCGTGCCCTGCGCATCGGACGACGTCCGGATGGCGTTGTTCCGGCAATGATGCCGCCAATCGAGTCAGTGCGCGGCCGGTCTCGGGCTGGGCGCCCTCAGGCGGGCGCAAAAAGGTAGCATCGCGACTTCCCGGAATATCGCCCAGAGTCGGCATGTCAGATCACCGAACGGTTGCCGTCTACTTCGTCGCATCGCCCCTGCAGTATCTCGCTGCCCGGCGCATTGCCGGCGACATCGAGCGCGCTGCGAAGCAGGTGCTGGTCTGGTACAAGCCGGGCATGAAGGCCGTCGTCGATGCGTCGGAATGGGATGCCTGCACCTACCTGCCCTGGCCGCGCTGGGAGCCGCTGCCCGGCTGGTTCGGGCGACACCGCCGGCTGCGCGCCAACATCCGGCTAGTGGCCGGGCTGGTCGGTCGCTGTGATCGACTGCTGCTGCACAGTGCGGTGTTCGATACCGAGGCGATCAATTATTTCCTGCATGCGCTGCCGCAACGGGCTGGCGCTCGCGAAATGCATGCACGCATCCTGCCCGACGGCCTGATCAGCATCCGGCGCTACCCGCTGTCGTTCCCGAAGCGGCTGATGCAGCGGCTGCGGCTGCTGCGCAGCCTGTTCGCGCCGGAACTGCGCTACACGTGCTTTGCCGGCGATCGCATCGGTTCGGATGCCGCGTTCTGCGACTGCATATATATAGTGCGCGGTTTGCCGCATCAGTACCCGGCGGACAAGGTCCGGGTGCTGCCGCCGCTGGTTGCGTCCGCCGGGCCGGGCAGCGCGGCGGCCGATGCGCCGCGTCGCGCACTGGTGATCGGACAGCCGCTGGTCGGCGCCGGCCTGCTGCAGGCAGATCGCCTGCCCGCGATGACGGCATCCATTCGTGCGTGGCTGGACCGGCAGGGCATCGCGGACATCGATTACAAGGCGCATCCCAAGGATCCGGAGCACGAACTGCGCCATCCGGACTACCGGCTCATCGAGCCGGACTGTGCGCTGGAGGTGCATATGGGACGTACGCCTTACGATGTGGTCGTGGGGGTGCGTTCCAGCGCGCTGCTGTTCGCGCGGCAGATCTACCCGCCGGCCGTGCCGGTCGTTGCCTTTGGCTGGGATGACGTGAATTTCAAGAGCGAGCAGGAAAAGTCGGACATGAAGAACGCCTTCGAACAATGCGGAGTGGGCTTCGCATGAATGTGACTGATTTTCGCGATCGCATTCCGGCCATCAATTCGTGGTTGCTGGCCGGAGTCTTCTTCGCCATTCCGCTGACCGTTGCGCCGGCCTACTGGCTGAGTGCGCTGATTTTGATCCTCTGGTTGCTGGAAGGTCGCCATGCGGCGAAATTGCGTGCGCTGGCTGCGGAACCGCTGGTGTGGATCTGCGTGGCTTACTACGGGGTATTTGCGTTGTCGCTGCTGTGGACGGCGGACCTCGAGTGGGGGAGCGGCATGTTGTCGCGGCAGAACTTCTTCCTTTTGTTCGCTCTGTACTTCAGTGTGGCAAGGCGTGAGCATTTCGATCGCTATCTCAGTGCCTTCCTCTTGTCGATCGCCTTATGCCAGATACTGGCCTACTATAATTGGGTACAGATCAATTTCTGGCTTGATCTGCCTGAAGGCATACGGGTCGACAAGAACCCGGACGATACAGCGCCCTTCGTCGATCGCATCATGTACGCGCCGGTGCTTGCCATGGCTGGCTACTTGGCCGGCTACCGGCTGCTGTTTCAAGCACGCTCACGGCGCCAGCGAGTGCTATATGCACTGTTGTTCGTCACGACTTCGATAAACCTCGTGTTTTCCGGCGGCCGCGCCGGCCTTGTCGGGTTTCTCGTACTGGTCGCGCTCCTGATTGTCCAGCGCTTTGCACGGCGGCCAGTTGTCGCGGCCATGCTCGCTGCCTTCATGGTGAGCGGGGTGCTGCTTGCCGGTTACTTCGGAAACAGCTACTTCCAGGGCCGTTTCAATGACGCGGTCGACCAAGTCATGCATTACGAAGATCGCCCGAACTCTTCAGTCGGCTTGCGTATTGTCTTCGCCATCAACGCGACGCGCATATTTCTTCAAAACCCCATTCTGGGCGTGGGTCTCGGCGACTACCCCGCCGAATACGAGAAGACGAATGCGCTTCACACCCCAATCTGGAAAACAGCCTGGAATCCCCATAACCACTATCTTTATGTGTTGACGGCGACCGGAGTGCTGGGAGGTTCGATCCTGCTCCCACTCCTGCTTCTGCCACTGCTGCGCCATAGTCCTCCGGACGGCCGGCAGTTCATCAGATATGCGCCGCCGATCCTGATCATGACAATCAGTCTGTTCGAGTCCTATCTGATGCGCTCGAACATCAGCCTCATGTATGTGGCATTCCTGGCGGCCCTGTGGTGCGGCATCAGGGAGCGCGAAGCTTGAAGCGCATCCTCATCGTGCGAACGTCGGCCATCGGCGACGTGGTGTTCGCATCACCACTGGCGGCTGCGCTGAGGCGCAGCCGCCCGGACGCGTATATCGCGTGGCTGGTCGAACCGGGCATCGATGCGCTGATTGCGCATGACCCGAACATCGATGCGAACATCCTGTGGCCCAAGGCGGAGTGGACAGCGCTGTGGCGTGGTGGCCAGAAGCTGGAACTGTGGCGCCGCGTGCGTGCGCTGCGCACCGAGTTGCACGGTCATGCGTTCGATACCGTGCTCGATCTTCAGGGCCTGCTCAAGAGCGGCTTCCTCGCCTGGCTCAGCGGCGCACGCACGCGCATCGGACTCGGTTCGCGCGAGGGCAGCCAGTGGCTGATGACGCAGGTGATCCCGCGGGGCGGCGATGTGGCGCGCATTTCGTCCGAGTATCTTCATCTGGCGCAACAGATCGGTCTCGATTGCGCTGACTTCATGCCGACCCTGTATGTCGACCCGCAGGCGGATGCACGTGCGCAGGCGCTGCTCGCCGAATGCGGGCTGGCGCCCGGGCGCTATGCAGTGTTCGCGGCCTTCACCACGCGACCGCAGAAACACTGGTTCGAAGATGCCTGGCAGTCGCTGGCGCCGCAGCTGGCGGCGCAGACCGGTCTGACACCCGTGCTGCTGGGTGGCCCGGCCGACGCGGACGCGGCGGCGCGCATTGCAGCCGGTGCTCCGGGGCTGGTGAATCTGGTCGGTCGCACGAAGCTGCCGGACGCTGCAGCACTGGTCAGTCACGCCGGTCTGCTGGTCGGCGTCGACACCGGGCTCACCCACATGGGCATCGCGTTCTCGGTGCCGACCGTAGCCATCTTCGGCTCGACCTGTCCCTACACGGACACCGGTCGTCCGAATGCGCGCGTGATCTGGCTCGGCATGGCCTGTTCGCCGTGCCGGCGCCGCCCGACCTGCGGCGGCGCGTGGACCTGCCTGCGCGACATCACGCCCGCACGCGTTCTGCAGGAGGTTGCACGGGCATGCGCGACATGAAGGTGCTGCATGTCGAAGCGGGCAAGCACTACTACGGCGGCGCACGCCAGGTGGCCTACATCATCGAGGGGCTGGCGGCGCGTGGCGTCGCCAGCGTACTTGCCTGCCCGCCCGGCGCGGGCATCGCGGCTGCGGTGACGGAGCATGCGAAGGTGGTGGAAATGAAGATGGGCGGCGATGCCGATGCCGGAATGGCGTGGCGGCTTGCCCGGCTCATCCGTACCGAGAAGCCGGATGTGGTGCATCTGCACAGCCGGCGCGGTGCCGACCTGTGGGGCGGCATCGCCGCGCGCCTCTGCGGCGTGCCGTGCGTGCTGTCGCGTCGCGTCGACAATCCGGAACCGCGCTGGCTTGTGTCCTTGAAGTACCGATTGTTCGACCACATCATCACGATTTCGGAAGGTATCCGGCAGGTGCTGCTGTCCGAAGGGCTGGCGGCCGGCAAGGTGACCTGCGTGCGCAGTGCGGTCGATGCGACACCGTATCTCGAACCGGTCGACGGCACGGCTTTCAGGCGTGAATTTGGCTTGCCGGCCTCGTCGCGCGTGATCGGCGTGGTGGCGCAGATGATTCCGCGCAAGGGGCATCGCTATGTGATCGATGCGGTCGAGGTGCTGCGCCCGTCGCATCCGGACCTGCGCGTGCTGTTCTTCGGGCAGGGGCCGCTGCGCGATGATCTCGAGCGGGAGATCGGGCAGCGCGGGCTGGCCGATGTGATCCGCTTCGCCGGCTTCCGCAATGACCTGCCGCGCTGGCTGGGCGGGCTGGACATCCTCGCCCATCCGGCAGACATGGAAGGACTGGGCGTGTCGCTGCTGCAGGCATCCGCGGCCGGCGTACCCATCGTGACCTGTCGCGCGGGCGGCCTGCCGGAGGCCGTGGCCGACGGCGTGAGCGGTGTGCTGATCGAGCCGGGGAATGTGCGTGCCCTGACCGAAGCACTGCGTCTGCTGCTCGACGACGCTGCGCTGCGACGGCGTCTTGGCGACGCAGGCCGGGCGCGCATACTGGCTGACTTTTCCGTGGCGGCGATGGTCGAGGGCAACCTCGCGATCTACCGACGCTTCCGCCGCACTTCCGACAGGATCTGACATGCTTTCTTCCGATCGCCGCATCGTGCTGGCCATCCTCGCCTTCGCGTTGCTGCTGGCCAGCCTTCCGCTGCTGCTCGATGAGGCGTCCTTCCACTGGACCTTCTCGGAAGCGGGACCGTTCGAACGCCTTTCCATCGCCGCCTGGCTGGCCACGGCGGCCGTCGTCATCGTGCGCATCCGCCCGCTCGGCGCACGCGCGTGGGCCTTTGCGCTGCTCTGTCTGGTGTTCGCGGCGCGCGAAGCGGACTGGCACAAGGCCTTCACCGGCGAAAGCTTCCTCAAGAACAGCTTCTACCGCGACGTCGCCCGGCCGTTCGAGGAGCGACTGATGGCCGGCGCGGTTGCCATCCTGCTGGTGGCGCTGCTTCTGTATGCAGGTTTCGTCATCGTACGCTTCCTGTTCCTGCGTGGCGGCTGGCGCTCGCGTTCGGGCGCGTGGCTGATGGCGGGAACGGCCCTGGTCCTGATCGGCAAGGTGCTCGATCGCCTGCCGGCGACGCTGTCGGTCGATTACGGCATCGAACTCGGGCCGATGGTGCAGCTGTATGCGACGGCGTTCGAAGAGGGGCTGGAAATGATCCATCCGATGATCCTCGGCTGGTCTGTCTGGATCAGCCAGTTCGAAAAGCGCTATCTGTCGTAATGCATCGTGACGGACAGCGACTGCCCACATGAGCACCCTCACCGGTAACTCGCGCATTCCGGAAAGTGTCCAGACCGGTGCGCACGAAGGGCTTTCCGCGCTGATCACCCGACGGGGCCGAGGGGAATTCAGAAAGCCGGTTGCAGCCTACAGTCAGGCTGCCTTCGACCTGTTCTCCCGCCGCTGCGGCCCGGCACAGGCGCTCGTCATTGACAGCTGCTGCGGCGTCGGCGAAAGCACGCTTCATCTGGCGGCGCGCTTTCCCGATCATTTCGTACTGGGTGTGGACCAGTCGGCCGACCGCCTCGCACGGGCGCCCGCGCTGCCCGGCAACGCGCTGCTGCTGCGGGCCGACATGGTCGACGTCTGGCGGCTGCTGCATGCGCGTGGCTACCGGCCGGCGCAGCAGTACCTGCTCTATCCGAATCCTTGGCCCAAGGCCGGCCAGCTTGCCCGGCGCTGGCCCGCGCATCCGGTCTTTCCTGTCGTGCTCGCGCTCGGTGGCGACATCGAATGCCGCAGCAACTGGCGTGTCTATGTCGATGAATTCGCCGTTGCGGCAAAGCTGATCGGCGGCATCGATGCGGCAGTCGAGACTTTTGTGCCCGAGTCGCCGATGACACCGTTCGAGCGCAAATATCATGCGAGCGGACATGAGCTCTACCGCTGCCGGCTTGCGGCGACATCGCCATGACGTCATTCGACTGCATGGCGTGTGGCGCCTGCTGTGCCAGTTTTCGGGTCGACTTCCATCCGTCCGACGGTGAAGCGCAGGGAGGGTGCGTCCCTGCAGATATGTATGACGAACTCAACCGCTCGATAGCCCGCATGCGCGGGACCGATCACCCTTCGCCACGTTGCTGTGCGTTGCGTGGTCGCATCGGCGAGGCGGTGATCTGCGCCATTTACGATGAACGGCCGGGGCCCTGCCGCGAATTCGAAGCCGGTTCGCCCGCCTGTCTGCAGGCACGCAGCCGGCACCGCATCGGCAGGTCGGCAGCGGGCGACTGAGCGCGTCAGGCCGGCGCGCTCAGGATGAGCGGTTCCGGCTCCAGGTTGACGCCGTAGCGGTTGCGCACGTCGTCCTGGATGGCGCGGGCAAGTGCAAGCAGTTGTGCCGCGCTCGCATGTCCGTGGTTGACCAGCACCAGTGCCTGGTGCTCGTGTACGCCGGCATCGCCGATGCGGCGACCCTTCCATCCGCCCTGGTCGATCAGCCATGCGGCGGCGAATTTGACGCAGCCGCCCTGCGCCGGATAGTGCGGCGCATCGGGGTGCGCCGCGAGCAGGCGCGCGGCTTCTGCGGCGCTCAGCACGGGATTGCGGAAGAAGCTTCCGGCGTTGCCCAGCACCGCCGGGTCGGGCAGCTTGGCGCGCCGGACTGCGCAGACCGCATCGAACACGTCCTGCGGCGTCGCCTCCGCGATGTCGCACGACGCCAGCTCGCGCTGCAGGTCGGCATAGCCGCAACGCACATCCGGACGCGTGCTCAGGCGGAACGCGACGCGCGTGATGATGGCCCGCCCGGCGAGTTCATGCTTGAAGATGCTGTCCCGGTATCCGAAGCGGCATTCGGCCGCTCCGAGACGCAGCCACGCCCGGCTCACCGTGTCCCATGCCTCGACATGATCGACGTGGTCTTTCAGTTCGACTCCGTAGGCGCCGATGTTCTGTACCGGTGCCGCGCCCACCGTACCGGGGATCAGCGCCAGATTTTCCAGCCCGTGCCAGCCCTGTGCCAGTGCGTGTCGCACCCAGTCGTGCCACGACTCGCCCGCTGCAACCGACACGCAGACGCCTTCGGTACTGCGCGCGAGTACGGTGACGCCGTGCGTGCGCATGTGCAGTACCGTACCTGTGAAATCGGCGGCGAACACGATGTTGCTGCCGCCGCCCAGCACGAGCAGGGGCGCGGCGTTGTGCGCCGGGGCATCGGTCAGTTCGGGCAGGTCCGCGCTGTCGTCGACAGGCTGCAGACGGGATGCATGCGCCGGCAGGTGCAGCGTGTTGAGGTCGCGCAGGTCGGCGTCGAGCTGTGCAGGCTGGATCATGATGGGCTACGTTGAAACGGCAGCGCGAGTATAGCCAGCGGAGGCTTCGGTGATGTACCGGCCGCCTTGGCGACGAATTGAATAAAAGATATCATATATAAGACTTGGACCGTCCAGGGCCGCCAGCAGATACTGCAGTGCGCCATGCGGGTCGGCGAAGGAAGGCAGCATGTTGATTTCAAGGCATTGTTGTCAATTCGCCTCGGTGCAAGCAGCGGATTTTTTCCCCCGTGTCTTCGTGCGACGCACCATCGATGTGGCGCGTCGTTCTATGATGCGAATTACCTGTTTTACCGGAGGACTCACCGTGCTTGAAGCTTACCGTGCCCACGTTGCCGAACGCGCCGCGCTTGGCATCCCGCCGCTCCCGCTGACTGCGAAGCAAACCGCCGAACTGATCGAACTGCTGAAGGCGCCGCCGAAGGGCGAAGAAGCCACGCTGGTCGACCTGATCACCCACCGCGTGCCGGCCGGCGTCGATGATGCCGCCAAGGTGAAGGCCAGCTACCTGGCCGCTGTGGCTCACGGCACCGAAAAGTGCCCGCTGCTGTCGCGCGCCAAGGCGACCGAACTGCTGGGCACCATGCTCGGTGGCTACAACATCAGTCCGATGATCGATCTTCTGGACGACGCCGAAGTCGGTGCCGTGGCCGCCGAAGGCCTGAAGAAGACGCTGCTCATGTTCGACCAGTTCCATGACGTGAAGGACAAGGCCGACGCGGGTAACGCCAATGCGGTCGCGGTGCTGAAAAGCTGGGCCGATGCGGAGTGGTTCACCAGCCGTCCGGAAGTGCCGAAGTCGATCACGCTGACCATCCTGAAGGTGACCGGCGAAACCAATACCGACGACCTGTCGCCGGCACCGGATGCCTGGAGCCGCCCGGACATCCCGCTGCACGCCCTCGCGATGCTGAAGAACGCCCGTCCCGGCATCACGCCGGAAGAGGACGGCAAGCGCGGCCCGGTCAAGTTCATCGAATCGCTGCGCGCCAAGGGCAACCTCGTGGCCTATGTGGGCGATGTGGTCGGAACCGGCTCCAGCCGCAAGTCGGCCACCAACTCGGTGCTGTGGTTCACCGGCGAAGACATTCCGTTCGTGCCGAACAAGCGCTTCGGCGGCGTCTGCCTGGGCAGCAAAATCGCTCCGATCTTCTACAACACGATGGAAGATGCCGGCGCGCTGCCGATCGAGCTGGACGTGAGCCAGATGGACATGGGCGACGTGATCGAACTGCGTCCGTACGAAGGCAAGGCGCTGAAGGACGGCAAGGTGATCGCCGAATTCACCGTCAAGTCCGATGTGCTGTTCGACGAAGTGCGCGCCGGTGGCCGCATTCCGCTGATCATCGGGCGCGGCCTGACGGCCAAGGCGCGCGAGTCGCTGGGCCTGCCGCCGTCGAAGCTGTTCCGTCTGCCGCAGAACCCTGCCGATTCGGGCAAGGGCTTCTCGCTGGCGCAGAAGATGGTCGGCCGCGCCTGTGGTCTGCCCGAAGAAAATGGCACACAGCGGGGCGTGCGCCCGGGCACCTACTGCGAACCGAAGATGACGACCGTCGGCAGCCAGGACACCACCGGCCCGATGACGCGCGACGAACTGAAGGATCTGGCCTGCCTCGGCTTCTCGGCCGACCTGGTGATGCAGTCCTTCTGCCACACCGCCGCCTATCCGAAGCCGGTCGACGTCAAGATGCACCGCGAACTGCCGGCCTTCATCAGCACGCGTGGCGGTGTCGCACTCCGCCCGGGTGACGGCGTCATCCACTCGTGGCTGAACCGCCTGCTGCTGCCGGACACCGTCGGCACCGGCGGCGACTCGCACACCCGCTTCCCGATCGGCATTTCCTTCCCGGCCGGTTCCGGCCTGGTCGCCTTTGCCGCCGCCACCGGCGTCATGCCGCTGGACATGCCGGAGTCGGTGCTGGTCCGCTTCAAGGGCAAGATGCAGCCCGGCATCACGCTGCGCGATCTGGTGCATGCCATTCCGCTGTATGCGATCAAGGCCGGCCTGCTGACGGTCGAGAAGAAGGGCAAGAAGAACATCTTCTCCGGCCGCATCCTGGAAATCGAAGGTCTGCCCGACCTGAAGGTGGAACAGGCATTCGAGCTGTCGGACGCTTCCGCCGAGCGCTCCGCCGCCGGCTGCGCGGTCAAGCTCAACAAGGAGCCGATGATCGAGTACATGAATTCGAACATCGTGCTGATGAAGAACATGATCGCCAACGGCTATCAGGATGCACGCACGCTGGCCCGCCGCATCAAGGCGATGGAAGCCTGGCTGGCCGATCCGAAGCTGCTCGAAAGCGATGCAGACGCCGAGTATGCCGCGGTGATCGACATCGACCTGGCCGACATCAAGGAACCGATCGTCTGCTGCCCGAACGATCCGGACGACGCGAAGTTCCTGTCCGAAGTGCAGGGTCAGGCCATCGACGAGGTGTTCATCGGTTCGTGCATGACCAATATCGGCCACTTCCGTGCGGCGTCCAAGCTGCTCGAAGGCAAGCGCGACATTCCGGTCAAGCTGTGGATCGCTCCGCCGACCAAGATGGATGCGGCCGAACTGACCAAGGAAGGTCATTACGGCGTGTTCGGCGCGGCAGGTGCGCGTACCGAAATGCCGGGCTGCTCTCTGTGCATGGGCAACCAGGCGCAGGTGCGCGAGGGGGCTACGGTCATGTCGACCTCGACCCGCAACTTCCCGAACCGTCTCGGCAAGAACACCAATGTCTATCTGGGTTCCGCCGAACTGGCCGCGATCTGCTCGAAGCTGGGGCGCATCCCGACCGTCGCCGAGTACCACGCCGACATGGGTGCCATCAACAAGGACGGCGACAAGGTTTACCGCTACATGAACTTCGACCAGATCGAAGAGTATGCGGAGACGGCGAAAGAAGTGACTGCCTGATCCTGCGTCCTGCGCAGTGACTGCCTGAAGGCCCGCCGGAAATCCGGCGGGCCTTTTCACT
>JAGNYW010000087.1 GCA_017984755.1 Methyloversatilis sp. | reverse complement strand
GGCAGGGCAAAGATGACCGAGATCGGTGCTTCCTGCGTGATGGTGAGCAGACCATCAGTGTCGGAGGTGCGCACAATGTTGCCGGGCGTCGCCTGACGCAGGCCGACCCGGCCGCTGATCGGCGCCGTGATGCGAGCATGGCTGAGCGACAGCTGCGCGGCGGCGATGCTGGCGTCGTCGGCCATCACGGCGGCTTCGTATTCGCGCACCAGCGAGCGCTGATTGGTCACCTGCTGCGCGGCGATCGAATCCTGCTGCAGCAAGGTTTCGTAACGCGCCAGATCTTCCCGTGCGTTGGCCAGCAGCGCCTGATTGCGCTGCTTCGCCGCCTGCGCCTGCGCGCGCTCGACCTCGAAAGTGCGCGGATCGATCTGCGCAAGCAGATCGCCCTTCTTCACCCGCTGGCCTTCGGTGAAATGCAGCGACAGCAGCGAACCCTCGACCCGGCTGCGCACCACGACGTTCTCGATCGGCGTCACGGTGCCGAGTGCGCTGACCGTCACCGGCAGGTCGGTGACGCTGGCCAGCGCCGTGCCGACACGCGGCTCGGCGCCGAAACGACGCCCCCCGGCGGCGGGCGGCGCACCACCCGCCCGCGCGCTGCCCGGCGGCCCGCCGCCCTCGGTATCCGGCGCGGTGCTTTGCCGTGCGTAGAACCAGCCGGCAATCAGCGCCACCAGCAGCAGGAATATCAGTATCCAGGGCCAACGCGGCTTGCGCGCAATGACCGGGGCATTCGGTCCGGGTGTCGTCATGGGCATGGGGTATCGATGTGCTGCAGCAGGTTCGCGTTCCAACCGTCGCCGCTGGAGGCGCAATTGTCGAGCAGGGATGTTAACCGCCAAGGCATCGCAGGGCCCGGCTTGTTAATCGCTTGTGAATGGCTGCGCCTGCGGGTCTGCCGGGCGGATCATGTTCGGGCAACAACGCGACGCGTAGCTCGGACAACTGCGCAGCGTTTACATTCCGGTTTCCTTGCCGGATAACGCCGGAAATCCCGGATGGGTGCTGCAGGGACAACGCGAAAGGCCCCTTTTCTTCATCGCGGCACAACGGCGGGGTCCGTACCCGTCGCGCTCATGCGAAGCTGCCGGCTTTCGATGCAGTCTTCGATGCACACCATCGGATGAACCCCGCCCATGACCGCATTCCGTAATTCACCCGCCAGCCTCACCCAGGCGCAGATTTTCCTGCGCCTGATCACCGGTTGCGCCAGCCGGAGCGACATCGACGCTGCACCCGGCTGCAGCAGGACGCTGATCATCCGTGCGCTGATCGTCACCCTGCTGTGCGGCGCAGGGGTCATCGGCACCAATGCAGCGCTCATCAACGGCGTGGCGCAGCACGGTGTGGTGAGCCTGCAGTTCGCAGGTACCGTGAGCGAAGCGAAATCCATCCTCGAAACCTGGGGCTGGGGCGCCGTGGCAACCGACGGCAATGCACCGCGGCTCGCAGACACCGCGCACCGCGTGCTGTGGCTGGATTTTCCCTTCATGACGGCCTACACCGTGCTGTTGGCACTGCTGTGCGGCCGGCTGGCAGCGGACGAGCGCTACCGCGGCGCGCGGCGCACGGCCTTTCGTTCGGGTGTTGCCGCGGCATGGGTGGCCGGGCTGGCTGACCTGAGCGAGAACATCGCCCATCTGAAGCTGCTGGACCAACTCGACACACCCGCAGCCGACATGCTGGTGCGCTGGGCCTGGCTGAGCGCCAGCCTCAAATGGACGCTGATCGCGCTGATTGCATCACTGCTGGCGGCGGGTGCGCTGCGCATGCAGGTACGGCGGGCGTCCGTGCGCTGACCGGACGGACGCTGCGGTGTACACACCTGTGATGACGCGCGCTCAGCTCCGCCGCAGCGCGATGCAGCCGACAAGCGCCAGACCGGCGAGCAGCAGCGCATACGTTTCGGGTTCCGGGACAGCCAGCACGGCCACGCCGCGGACGGCGGCAGGATTGAACGGAGCGTCGCCGCCATAGACCTGGGAGCCGACGTAGATTTCGGTCGGGTTGCCACCGTCGAGATCCATCCGGCGGAGCCGGCCGGCGCCGAGCGTAGTGAAGCCGGGCCCTTCGAAGATGCCGTTGAGCGAAGACACGTAGATCGAATCGTCGGTCACGTCGATGCCGTTGAGGAAGCCCTGACCGATGGCGAGCGTCACCAGATTGCTGCCGTCGAGGCCCGAGCGCTTCACGCTGCCGTCGGTCGTCGTGTAATAGATCTGGCTGCCGACAATCTCGAAGTCATAGGACTGGATGCCGGTGAGCAGCGTAGTGCGGTTCGTGCCGTCGAGGTCGGAACGCTGGATGCGGTTGCTGCTGCCCACCTCGCTCCAGTAGATGCCTTCTGCCGTGACGTCGATCGCAAAAGGCTGGACGAGCTCGGTCATGAAGGACACCGAGCGCGGGGTCGTCGCGGCGAGATTCACCTTGAATATCTGGCCGGACGCGTTCTGCGTCCAGTACAGCGAGCTGCCCTGCACGTCCAGATCGTAGGGATTGCTGGCACTGACGGATTTGTAATCCGAACCGTCGGCCGCAACGCTGGCAATGTGGTTCAGCTGGGCATCAGGCCACCAGATGCGTCCGGCGGCGAATTCGACGCCGTTCGGCCCCTTCACCTCTGTCGCCGATGACACGACGGGCGCCGTCGCCCCGCCGGGCAGATCCGAACCCTTCACGACCACACCGACAGTCGAAAACGGGAACCTGCTGAAATCCTGTGACGTTTCGGTCCACACGAGCGTGTCGGCGGCGAAGGCGCTGTTCATGGCCATGGCAATGACGAGCGCGCTGGCTGCGCGGGCAATTGATCCTGATGCACACATCTGTCGCTACCCCTGATTCGGAACGTTGGTCTGAGGTGAAACGCGCGATCAGCACGCTCCACACCCGCCTTCGACGAACGGGCGGAACGCGATAAGCATTAACCGCGCCATCGAACACCGACCCGCGAACAGACTGTGTTTCAGGACATTTCGATGCAGGCGTCGTGCCGAAGTGTAAAAAATTCCGACGCAGTGCCGCGGAATGACTATCAAGGCAGGCTCAGGGCAACCCGACGATCCAGCCGCCCGCAAGCATCGCCCGGCCGGGGACTCATCACTTCACCGCCGGCAGGCCGGACTCCAGGGTTTCTTCGGGCATCGTTTCGATGCGGCCCGTCCAGCCACCGCCGAGTGCCTGATAGGTGTTGACCAGTGCGGTCACGCGATCAAGCCGCGTGGCGATCAGTTGCCGCTCGGCGGAGAGGCGCTCGCGCTCGGCGTCGAGCAGCACGATGCGGCTGGCACGACCGGCATCGAAGGACTTTTCGGCAAGATCGCGGGCATTGCGGGTGGCGTCGAACAACAGCGTCGTCTGTTCCATCGCCTCGCGCGCGCCGCGCGCCGCCGACAGCGCGGTCAGCGCGTCGGCGTAGGCCTGGCGAGCCGCCTGCCGATAGGTCTGTTCGATCTGCGCCCGTTCGGCTTCCGACTGCGCAACCAGCGCGCGCGTACTGAGCAGACCGACCAGCGGCTGCGCGATCGCGGCACCGATGTTCCAGGTGCGCGCCGACGACGACAGCAGATTGCCGAGCGAGGCGCTTTCGCCGCCCAGCGCCGCAGTCAGCGAAATGGTCGGGAACCACTGCGTGCGCGCCACTTCGACGCTCAGGCTGGCGGC
>JAGNYW010000019.1 GCA_017984755.1 Methyloversatilis sp. | reverse complement strand
TGCAGCTCATCAAGGAGAACATGGACCTGCAGCTGGACTGGTGCGACGAGGCGCCCTTCTACACGCTGGGCCCGCTGACCACCGACATCGCCCCCGGCTACGACCACATCACCAGCGGCATCGGCGCGGCGATGATCGGCTGGTACGGCACGGCCATGCTCTGCTACGTCACGCCCAAGGAACACCTGGGGCTGCCGGACAAGGACGACGTGAAGACGGGCATCATCACGTACAAGCTCGCCGCCCACGCGGCCGATCTGGCCAAGGGCCACCCGGGCGCGCAGATCCGCGACAACGCATTGAGCAAGTCGCGCTTCGAATTCCGCTGGGACGACCAGTTCAACCTCGGGCTCGATCCGGACAAGGCACGCGAATTCCACGACGAGACCCTGCCCCAGCACGGCGCCAAGCTCGCCCACTTCTGTTCGATGTGCGGGCCGCACTTCTGCAGCATGAAGATCACCCAGGACGTGCGCGACTACGCCGCCGCCCAGGGGCTGAGCAACGAGGACGCGCTCACCCAGGGCATGGCGACCAAGTCCATCGAGTTCGTCAAGCAGGGCGCCGAGGTGTATCGGAAGCTTTGAAGGCGCAACGGCAAGGCGGGCGATCCATTGATCGCGAACCTGTGCGCTGAACATGCGCAGGTTCGCCATCAACGCTCGCGTTCGAGATCAATCGGCGCTCTACAATTCGAACGTCATTCGATTGGGATCGCGGGTGCCGTCTGCTACAGGCTCTGCGCGTCGTACTTCGGTTTTTTGTGCGAGCGGCCCACGGCTGACCCTTGCATGCCCAGCCGGCTCTGCGGGCGACGAACAGGAGCAAGGCTCTGGTTTTGTGGGAGCGATCCATTGATCGCGATGGGGACGTTGATCGGGCACCTGCACCGGTTCAACGCTCGCGTTCGCGATCGATGGATCGCTCCTACGATTCGAACGTCATTCAACCGGTGTCGCGGGTGGCAGGCACTGCTCGCCACCCGCGATACGGACTTACTTCAGCGCCTTGATCTGCTCGGGCGACAGCGACTTCAGGGCCTTGGCCGCGGATTCCTTGGCGAGGTCGCGGTCGGTTTCGATGATGGCGTGCACCGAGTTCATCACCTTGTCGTAGGCGGCGGTGGCTTCTTCCTTCGTGATCTGACCGGCAGCAGCGCGCTCGCATGTGCGGTAAAGCGACTCGCGCAGGAAGCCCAGCATCTGCGTGCGCTCCGCCAGTCTCACGACCGACGCATCCAGCTCGGCCGACCCGCCGGTCTTCGCGCCCGCCGATTTCTCGAGCGACTCGATGAGCTTGAGCGTGCTGTCCGGAGCGGATTCCGAACAGGTTCTGGCGCGCGGGACCTCGGCCGGAACCGCCGTCGCCGAAGGCGCTGCCACGAAAAGGGGCTTGGCGGGCTGTGCCGACGGGGCCGGACGGATCGAATGGTCGTACTTCGCCCAGTATTCCTTGTGGATGTCCGTCGACTTGCCGTTCGACGAAGAGGGCGTGGTCACGCTCGCGCAACCGGACAACAGAGCCACGGCGATTGCGGCGCCGGGGATGAGTGAGGATTTCATGGGTACTCCTTCTCGGTGAGTGAGTCAGGCTTGACCGGCGCATGCAATTGCAGCCCGTCAAGGACATTCCGCTGTCGGCCGGCGCGCTCCTCTTCGGCGCCGCTGTCGCGACACGCATCGAAACCTGCGAATCCTGTCCGGACGACATTGAATCGAAGTTTCATCGTGCGCTCCAGCACTATCGCCATCGCACTCCTGCACACCTGACAGATCGTAACGTCCATCGAGGGTGCACACCGGCAGCGTGGTCACGGTTCACTAGCAAGATGGGGGCCAGCGTCCGCGCACACCAACGCGCCCGCGACTGAACGTGCTGATCGCGGGCGTGCCCTTCATCCTTGTCTCAACGCGGTCAAAGCAGATGCTTCACCGCATCGAGTCCCTTCCGGGCGCACTGCTCGTCTTCCTCCTCCGAGCCGCCGCTTACACCGATGCTGCCGATGTGCGCGCCTTTCGAGGTCACGATGGGCAGACCGCCGATGATGGTGGTGGTGCGCGGCAGAAGCTCGGCTCCGACGACGGTCTTGGACAGTTCGCGGAACTGGCGCGTCGAGAACGCAGCGCCCGACGACGTGTCGGCCTTGAGCTGCGCCACGCGGATGCTGATCAGGATGCTGCCGTCCATGCGGCTGAAGTACTTCGGATTTCCGGCTTCGTCGTTGATGGCGATGATCATGCGCCATCCCTTTTCCTGCGCATGCCGTTCGCAGGCATCGGCCATCATCTGTGCGGTCGCAAGGTCGAGTCCGGGGCGGACCGTCTGGGCAGCCACCGGAGCAGACAGCGCAGCGAACAGCGCCACTGCGCCGAGGGTATTCAATCGCTTGTTCTTCATCGTGTACCTCATGGTTTTTCGTTCGCGCAAGGCCGGCTGCCTGCATGGCCGGCCTGCAGCACCTTGCATCCCGGTCAGTAGTAGGGAATTTCGTCTTCGTCGGTCGGGTTCTTTTCGGCAGCCTTCACGCGCAGCGCTTCCTGCCGCAGAAACGCAATGACCTGCCAGATCTCTTCCTGCTTCAGCGAAAGCCCGAAGCCACCCATCTGGGTACCGGTGCGGCCGTTCGAAATGACATCGAACATGTAGGCATCGCTGTTCGCCCCGCCGGGACCCCAGGCGCCCTTCACGAGCTGCGGCGCCTTGCCGCCCTTGCCCCGCGAGTTGTGGCACTGCTGGCAGTTGCGCCCGAACAGTTCCTCGCCCTTGCCTGCGGCAGTGGGGTCGCCGGCAACCGGATTGCCGGCCGCTTCGCCGGGTCCGAATGCCTGTGCGCTGCCGACGCTTGCCGCCAGCAGCACGCTCATCAATGTGAATCGGAACATCTCGCAACTCCATTCGAATGCACGCGCATCGCAACGATGCGCGTGCAGGTGATCATCACGGAAAGCCGTTTCGCTGTGCGATTGCAGGCAGCGAGCCGTCTTCCTTCAGTGTCCTGATGACGTCGTCGACGGCAGCACGGAGCACACTGTCGGTACGCCGGCTGGCCATCGCAAAACGCGTCTGCATCCAGGACTCCGCGACCGTTCCGCGCACGACGATGCCGGGTGGTTTCGATGCCACGGCCAAGCTGGCCGACCACACCAGCGCGGCAGCGATCTCACCCTGCGCGAGCGCACCGAGCAGCGCCTTGCTGTCGGCATAGGGCGCGCGGTTGAAGGCACCCTTGAGCAGATAGAGATCGGCCGGCGTGGCGGACACTGCGCCGATCTTCACGGCGCGGGCCTGCTCGATCGACTTGATGCGGCTCGACGTCTGCGTGACCAGCGCGTAGCCGGCCGACAGATAAGGCGTCGACGCCACGAGCCCGCGCCTTGCGAGGTCGTCGTCGCTTTCATCCGCCATAGGCAGGCCGGCGAACAGATCGCAGGTGCCGGTCTCGATCGACTGACTCATGGCGCGGCCGAGCCCGCCGCGCACCGGCACGGTGAGCCAGTGGAACTGAAGACTCCGCCCGAGACGATCGGCGATGGCCTGGGCGACGTCCACGTCGACACCCTTCGGCGAGCCGTCCAGCGAAGAAAAGGGCGCGTTGTGTTCGGCGACACAGACCTTGAGGGGCGCGTCAGCCGGAGAGGCCGCGAAGACCGGCCACGCCGCGAGGGCGAGCAGGCCGAATGCGGTGCTGAAACAGGTGCGTATCGTCATGTCGGGCAAGGACGCAGCGGGACGGACAGCCAGGCTGCCCGCCCCGGCTTCCGTCAGTCGGACAGACCGAAGATCATCATGCCGCCGCCACGGTTCTGCTGCTTGAACAGCTCGCCGTAGACCAGCGGCCACAGGCTGCCGCCACCCGGGCCATACACGATGGCCACGTACTGCTTGCCGTCGACCGTGAAGGTGGTCGGGTTGCCGTGGATGCCGGTGCCGACATTGAAGCGCCACAGGGTTTCACCGGTGTCGTCGCGCATGGCCGAGAAGAAGCCTTCGGCATCACCCGAGAACACCAGACCGCCTGCGGTGGCCAGCAGACCGCTGGTCGCCGGCGTGCTCTGCGGACGCGACCACACCTGTTCGCCGGTCGTGGCGTTGAACGCCTTGATGCCGCCGGTGTAGGGGTTGGCCTTCAGCACCTTGGAGCCGAGATACCACTCGCCGCTCTTCCATTCCATCTTCTTGGCCTGGATGTCCATCGAGCTGTCGATGTACGGCACGTAGAGCAGCTTGGTCTGCGGGCTGTACGCCGCCGGGTGCCACTCCTTGCCGCCGTCGAGAATCGGCGCGATGTCCGTGGCGATCTTGTCGTAGCCCGGCACCTTGTCGGGATTGACGATCGGACGGCAGTTCTCGCCGAAGCCGGTCACCCAGTTGACGCGGGCGATCGGCACCACCCAGTTGCACTTGCCGTTGGTCCGGTCGATCGAATACAGGTGGCCGTTGCGGTCACCGTGCAGCCACACCTTGCGGCCCTTTTCGTCATTGACCAGGATGGTTTCGTTGTTGCCGTCGTAGTCCCACGCGTCATTCGGCGTGTACTGGAAGTGGAACTTGATCTTGCCGGTCTTCGCGTCCATGGCCAGCGTCGAATTGCTGTACAGGTTGTCGCCCTTGCGGACCGACGGATCGAAGTCGGGCGAAGGATTGCCGACACCCCAGTAGATCGTGTTGCTCTTCGCTTCGTAGTTGCCGGTCAGCCACGCCGAACCGCCACCCGTGCGCCAGGAGTCGTTGGCCCAGGTCTTCGCGTTGGGGTCGCTGGCGCTGGTCGGACGCGTCGTGGTCTGCCACACGATTTCACCGGTGTCCGGATCGAGTGCGGTGATCTTGCCGACGTTGCCGCCGACGTCGCTGCCCGAGTTGCCGACCACGATCTTGCCGTCGGCCACCAGCGGCATCGACGTGTAGATTTCGCCGGTCTTGTAGTCACCCATCTTCTTTTCCCACACGACGCGGCCGGTGGTGTTGTTCAGCGCGACGATGTGGGTGTCCAGCGTGGCCATGTAGACCATGTCCTTGTACACCGCGACGCCGCGGTTCACCGCCTCGCAGCAGAGGCGCGGACCGAGATCGCCGGGCAGCGAGCGCTCGTACTTCCAGATCATGCGGCCGGTTGCGCCATCGACCGAGAACACCTTGTTCTGGCTGGCGGTCACGTAGATGCGGCCATTGACCACCGTGGTCTGGCTCACCTGTGCGTCGCTGACACCGAAGGACAGGTTCCACTTGGGCACCATCTTCTTCACGTTGTCGCGCGTCACCTGGCCGAGCTGGGAGAAGCGCCAACCCTGATAGTCCTTGCCATAGTGCAGCCAGTTGTTGGCGTCCTTGTCGGCATGGATGAGCATGTCGTCGCTGACGTAGTTCGGCCGCCACTTGAAGGTGGCTTCCAGCACATTCACCCCGAGCGGGGGTTCCGGATCTTCGGCACTGACCACACCGGGCATCAGCAACATCAGCGCAATGACACTGCCTGCCACCGGACGCAGCTTGAAGCCGCTCTGCTCTTTCATCTCGAACTCCTCCTTGTTGTGGGCGTACATGCCGACGCGTCACGGGTGATTGCGCGCAATCGCTGCGCGCCCCCGTTTGCGACGATGGGCAGGATGACTTCAGCACCATCCATGCCATGAACCGTCGACACCGGACAGTTACGCGCGCAAGGCGCGGAAAGCCTTGATCCGCATGACGGAAGGCCATCGCGGTGGAGCGCGGAGACACCCCCGGGACGAGCCGGTCTCCACCTCGCCTGAGACAGTCGTCTCAATACCCGGCGGGCACAGCTGTCTCAGAGAAGGGGGTCGGCATCCGCCGGCAGGTCGCGGGGCGTGCCGCTGCAATGGATGCTGCGGGGGAACCTGCGCTACCGTCGCGCACGAGCCGCCGCTTCGTCATGAAGCCGCGGTACCCTTGAATGCCGATCACGCGCCGGCACACCGTCAGCGCCCAAAGAGGATCCGCTGCCGCATGGCCCCAGACGAAGTGACCGACAGACAAGCCCCTCCGCCGCCGATCAGTTTCCGCGAAGCATTCGTGTTCTGGCTCAAGCTGGGCTTCATCAGCTTCGGCGGACCGGCGGGACAGATTTCGATCATGCATCAGGAGCTGGTCGAGAACCGGCGCTGGATTTCCGAGCGGCGTTTCCTGCATGCGCTGAACTACTGCATGGTGCTGCCCGGCCCCGAGGCGCAGCAGCTGGCGACCTACATCGGCTGGCTCATGCACCGCACTTGGGGCGGCGTCGTGGCCGGCGCACTGTTCGTGCTGCCGTCGCTGTTCATCCTGATCGCACTGTCATGGATGTACATCGCGTTCGGCGATGTGCCGCTGGTGGCCGGACTGTTCTACGGCATCAAGCCGGCCGTGACCGCCATCGTGCTGCAGGCGGCCCATCGCATCGGCTCGCGCGCACTGAAGAACAATGTGCTGTGGGCGATCGCCGGTGCGTCCTTCGTCGCCATCTTCGCGCTGAACATTCCGTTTCCGCTGATCGTCCTGGCTGCGGCTTTGACCGGCTTCGTCGGCGGACGGCTGTCACCCGAAATATTTCGCGTCGGAGGCGGCCACGGTGGCGCCGCCAAGTCATACGGTGCTGCGCTGATCGACGACGATACGCCGGCACCGGAACACACCCGCTTCCGCTGGGCGCGACTCGCTCGCGTGCTGGCGGTCGGCGCGCTGCTGTGGCTGATGCCGATGGGCGTATTGATGGCGGTGTGGGGCTGGGATCACACGCTGACGCAGATGGCGTGGTTCTTCACCAAGGCGGCGCTGCTCACCTTCGGCGGTGCCTACGCGGTGCTGCCGTATGTCTATCAGGGCGCGGTCGGGCACTACGGCTGGCTCACGCCGACCCAGATGATCGACGGCCTCGCGCTGGGTGAAACCACGCCCGGTCCGCTGATCATGGTGGTCGCCTTCGTCGGTTTCGTCGGCGGCTACCTCAGTGATGAAATGCGTGCAGTGTTCGGTCCCGACGGTCTGTTTCTGGCCGGCGCGGCGGCGGCAACGCTGGTCACCTGGTTCACCTTCCTGCCCTCCTTCATGTTCATCCTGGCCGGCGGTCCGCTGGTCGAAACGACGCACGGCGACCTCAAGTTCACGGCGCCGCTGACCGCCATCACCGCGGCAGTGGTGGGTGTGGTGCTCAATCTGGCCCTGTTCTTCGGCTATCACGTGCTGTGGCCGGCCGGATTCGCCGGGCCGTTCGACTGGCCGTCCGCGCTCATCGCTCTGGGTGCTGCGGTCGCGCTGTTCGGCTACCGGCGCAACGTCATACACGTGATTGCCGCGTGCGCGGTGGTCGGGCTGGTGCTGAAGACCTTGCTGTAGGGCCGGGCGGCGTCATTCCGGCGCCGGGGTCTGCAGCGTGTCGGCCGCACGGCGCTGCACCAGCACCTTGTCGACGCGGTTGCGGTCCATGTCCATCACCTCGATGCGCAACCCGGGCGTTTCGAAGTGGTCGGTGTCCACCGGAATGCGGCCCAGCATGTGCAGCACGAAACCGCCCACGGTATGAAAGCTGCCACCCTGCTCGCCGGGCAGATCGTCGTCGAACCCGATGGACGACTTCAGCTTTTCGATCGTGGTACCGCCGTTGACCAGCCATGAGCCATCGGCGCGCTGCACCACGTCCTGCTCGTCATGGCTGTCGGGCGCCGACATGTCGCCGACAATCGCCGACAGCACGTCATGCACCGTGACCAGTCCCTGCAGGTCGCCGTACTCGTCGACGAGCAACGCAAGGTGGCTGCGCGAGCGACGGAAATTGTCCAGCAGCTGCGCGGTGCTGACGGTATCCGGCACATAAAGCGGCGGCGTGACAAGCGCCTCGATGCTCCGCCGGTCCACAGCGACGCCGGCCAGCGACTGCCTGAGCAGCACACCCGTCTGCAGTACGCCCAGCACGTGATCGAGGCCGTCGCGACAGACCACGATTCGGCTGTAGGGACTGTCGGCGATGCGCTGGCGGATCGCGTCTCCCGACGCATCCAGATCGATCGTGAATATGTCCTTGCGCGGCGTCATGATGGCGCCCACAGGCTGCTCGTCGAGCCGCAGCACGTTCGACACGATGGCCTGTTCGGCTTCGTGAAACACGCCGGCCTCGGCGCCCTGCCCCATCAGTACATTGATTTCCTCGTCGGTGATGGGCGGCGCTTCGCTTCGCCGCGCACCCGCCAGTCGCAGCAGGAGGTTGCCAGATACCGACAGCAGCGCAACCAGCGGGCGGGCGATCCGCGCCAGCATGATCATCGGGCGGGCGATGAGCGACGCGATACTTTCCGGTGCCAGCAGCGCGAGCCGCTTCGGTACCAGTTCGCCGACCACGACCGAGAAATAGGTGATGCCGACCACCACGATCGACAGCGCCGCAATGCTTGCATAAGGCGCGATGAGCGGAAAACCGGACAGCCATGCGGCCAGCGGATCGGCCAGCACGGTCTCGCCCATGGCACCGCTCAGGATGCCGATCGACGTGATGCCAACCTGGATCGTGGACAGAAAGTTGGATGGGTCATCATGCAGCCGCATGGCCGCCTGCGCGCCGCCGTTGCCGCCCTCGGCCAGCCCCATCAGCCGCGCCTTGCGCGACGACACAACCGCGATTTCGGACATGGCGAAAACGCCGTTCAGCAGGATCAGTGCAAAGAGCAGTGCGATGTCCATGGCACGAAGCCACCCGCGTGTCAGTGCGTGGCCCGGGGTGTTGGCGAGCGATGGATTATGCGGCAGCAGGATGCCGGGCATGACGCGTTCGATCAATGCCTGCCCGCACATTTCGACCCTCCGGTCGCGAACCCGAAGCCGCCGTGCCTGTCTGTGACGTGAACAAAATTTCAAGGAACGGAGCGGCGCACATGTTGAGCGAACTGATCGTTGCAGGGGTCGTCGGCGTTATGGTGTTCTTCACCGTGGCGGTGGCGCCGGGCATCTTCAAGGTGCTGCCGCAGCAATGGGCCGGCGTCTATGTGCGCAATTTCTTTCCGAAGTATTACGCAGTGCTCGGTGTCGCCTGCGTGGTCGCAGCCGTGATCGAGGCATCGCCCGAGTTACGCGGGGCTGCTGCAGCGAGCGCCGTGCTGTTCGCCGTGTCGCTGTGGGGCGTGACACCCGCGGTCAATGCCGCCACCGACCGCGGCGACCGACGCCGGTTCGGCCAGTTGCACGGGCTCAGCGTCGCACTGAACATGCTCGTGCTGCTGGCGCTGATCTGGGCATTGTGGGCCGCATGAACAGCGACGCGACGATGTAAGCATCCGCAGGGGCAGCCGGTCTTTCTTTGCGACGACTGCGTCGAACGCGGCAGCCATTCTTCGATGGCCACCTGCCGCGCCCGCACCCCACCGCCACATGGAGGCACGAATGATCAACCGCCGAACGATGCTTTGCCTGCTCACCCTGCCGGGTCTGGGCCTTGCTGCGCTGCGCGCGCAGGCAGCCGATGCACCGGCACCGCTGAAACTCGGCGACGCCGAATGGAAGAAACGCCTCACGCCGGGGCAATACGCAGTGCTGCGCGGCGAAGGTACCGAACACGCCGGCACCAGTCCGCTGAATGACGAAAAGCGCGCCGGCACCTATCACTGCGCGGGCTGCGACCTGCCGCTGTTCTCGTCTGCAGCCAAGTACGACAGCGGCACCGGCTGGCCGAGCTTCCACGCCGCGCTGCCCGGCGCGATCAATACGAAGACCGACTACAAGCTCATCCTGCCGCGCACCGAATATCACTGCGCCCGTTGCGGCGGTCACCAGGGTCATGTGTTCAACGACGGCCCGGCGCCCACCGGCAAGCGCTACTGCAACAACGGCGTCGCGCTGCGTTTCGCGCCGGCCGAAGCATGACCATCACACGCCACGCCCTGATCTGCGTCGCGCTCGTCTGCTCGGTGCCGGGCGGTGCAGCCCGGGCGCAGACCGGTGCGTCGGCCCCGGCCGTGGCGCCGGCCAGGGCGACCACGGTGGCGAAGGCGATTTTCGCGGGCGGCTGCTTCTGGTGCGTCGAATCCGATTTCGACAAGGTGCCGGGCGTGCTGTCCACCACCTCGGGCTACACCGGCGGCACGCTCGCCAACCCGACCTACAGGCAGGTGTCGAGCGACGGCACAGGACATGCAGAGGTGGTACTCGTCGAATACGATCCGGCGAAGGTGAGTTACGAACAGCTGCTCGCCACCTTCTGGCGCAGCATCGACCCGACCACGCCGAACCGCCAGTTCTGCGACGCCGGGCACTCCTATCGAAGCGCCATCTTCGCGTTCGACGCGGCGCAGCTCGCGGCCGCGCAACGATCGCTGGCCGAACTGCAGAAGACCAAACCCTTCGCTGCACCCATCGTCACGGAAATCGAAACGGCCAGCATCTTCTACCCGGCCGAGGAGTACCACCAGGACTACTACAGGAAAAATCCCGGTCGCTACAACTACTACCGCTGGCGCTGCGGCCGCGACGCGCGGCTGAAGGAACTGTGGGGCGCGAAGTAAGGACGCCTGCTGCCGGCACCGGCAAGACATCGCAGGACCGCAAGGACCATGCGCGCGGCGGCGCAGCTGCGGCATACTGCCGGACTCGGCAGCGGCCAGACCGGCGCCGAAGAAACTTACGACATCGCAAGTACGCACGAAAGTACGCAAGGAACCGTGCAGACATCCACCACAACAAGCAGGAGACAGGAATGACCCAGATTGACCGCACATGCACCCTGGTGCCCTATTTCGACGTACCCGCCGACAAGATGGATGAGTTCAAGGCGCTCGGTCTCAAATTCGTTGAGCGCACGCGCAACGAACCCGGCTGCGTGCATTACGCCTTCTCGTTCAGCGGCAATACCGCACATTGCCGCGAGGGCTACGACAACGCCGAAGCGGTGCTGGCCCACCTCGACAACGTCGGCGATCTGCTCAAGGAGGTGCTCGGCTTCGCCTACATTTCGCGCCTCGAAGTGCATGCGCCGGCTTCGGAAATCGCCAAGCTGCGCGACCCGCTGGCCGCCATGAAGCCCATGTATTTCGTGGTCGAGGAAACCGGCTTCCGCCGCTGAATCTGTTGTTGCCTCACCCGGAGGCGGTAATTGCGCACACGGCCGCCGCCTCCGGCCGACCCTGCCGGCGCGGCAGCAACGCGTGCCGGCACCGCCGAGCCCGCCCCCTCATCGCACGCAGTCCGGCTCGCGCATGCCATGCGGCCGCCAGCCCGGCATGACTTCGGGCAAGCACGGATTCCCCGAATGAAACTGCGCACGATCGCCCTCCTGACCTGCCTGCTGCCCTTCGGCGCTGCAGCCCAGTACGCACCGGACGAAAAAGCCGAACTGGCCACCATCGCCACGCTGGATGTTTCGCGCTACCTCGGCACCTGGTACGAAATTGCCAGGTTTCCCAACTGGTTCCAGCGAAACTGCGCAAGCGACACGAGGGCCGAATACAGCCTGGACAAACAAGGCAGTCTGCAGGTGATCAACCGCTGCCGGCGCGAAGACGGCGAGTTCGACCAGGTAACCGGTGCCGCGCGACAGGAGGGCACTGCGACATCACCGAAGTTGAAGGTACGCTTTGCGCCCGCCTGGCTCTCCTTCATTCCAGTGGTGTGGGGCAACTACTGGGTCATCGATCTCGATGCCGACTACCGGCTGGTCGCGGTCAGCGAGCCCACGCGTGACTACCTCTGGGTGTTGTCGCGTACGCCGACGGTCGACCCGCAAGCCTATGAAGCGCTGCTGGCACGGCTGGCGACAAAGGGACTGGACGTGACGAAGCTCGAACGCACGCCGCACAGGACGCCCGCACCCTGAATCACCGGCAGCCCGCCTCGTTGATGCCGATCAACACGCAGGCCGCGGAACGATGCAAGCATGATTCATGGAGGAATCAATCATGGACATGCCACTCACTCACGCCGACCGTGCGCTGTTCGAGCAGCGACTGCGTCAGCGGCGCGATGAAACCACCGCACGCCGGCTCGCCCATCTCGGCGGCCAGACACGCGCCGAACATGCACACGAAGTATTGCTGCAGGACGGCGACGATGCGCCGCAGCGCGATGCCGACCGCGAGATCGAACTTGCGACGACCGACCGCGAGTACGTCGATCTGATCGCCATCGACGCCGCGCTGCAACGGCTTGCCCAGGGCACGTACGGCCTGTGCAGCGATTGCGCCGCCTACATTCCGCGCGCCCGGCTCGAACTCGAACCGCAGGCCCAACGCTGCGTGGCCTGCGAAACCGTCCGCGAACGCGGACGCCTGCACGCCGCCACGCTGTAACCAGCGTCGGGGGGCGAGACACCCCTGTACCGCGTCGCCGCGACGGATTGCCGCACGTCCCTGCCCACTGCAGCTGCCCGAAAGGCAGCCGTCTGCACCTTGGCAGGGTGTTCTACGTCGCGTCGAGCAGCCGCGTGAGCGCGCCGACACCTACCGGCGCCTCGGCAACCCAGGGCACTACGTAGGTCCGCTTCGCCAGGCCATCCGCGATCCGCATGACCTGCCGGCGCTCGCCATCGAGGCGGGCGCGCAGCAGCGGGTCGGACGTACCGGCGGCGATGATCGACTTGTTGATCACCCAGGCCCAGGGCTCTATCTTTGCGCGACGCAGATCATCCTGCAGCGCCGCAGCCTGCGAAACCGGCGTGACCTCGGGCAGCGTCACCACGATGATCCGCGTGTAGTCGGCGTCCTGCAGGCGCATCAGCGGTGTCACCAGATGGGCTGCCGTGCGGCCTTCGATGCGCCCCCCGTATTCGCGCATCGTCTGCCGGTGATAAGCGCCCGTGGCATCCATCAGCAGCAGCGAGTGCCCGGTCGGCGCGGTGTCGAGCACCACGAAGGCACTGCGCGCCTCGCTCACGATGCGCGAGAACGCATGGAACACCGCCACCTCCTCGGTGCAGGGCGACTGCAGGTCCTCCAGCAGCAGCGCACGTTCCTGCTCGTTCAGGCGCGGCGAACGCGCTGCCATGATCTTGTCGATGTAGCGCTGCGTTTCGGCTTTCGGGTCGATGCGGTCGACGCGCAGACCGGGTACGTCTTCGCCCAGCGTCACTGCCAGATGCGCCGCCGGATCGGTCGTGCTCAGGTGCACGCTGTGCCCGCGCTGCACCAGCGCGAGTGCCAGCGCCGCCGCAATCGTGGTCTTGCCGACACCTCCCTTGCCCATCACCATGATCAGCCCGCGCCCGCCGGCCGCCAGCTGGTCCGCCAGCGCATCGAGGCGTGCAGCAGGCAAGACGCAATCGGGCGCGGCAACAGGCTGGGCTGACGGCGCATCGGCCGACTCCGTCAGCAGGGCACGCAGCGCGAGCAGGCCAACCGTATCGAAGGCACGCAGCGGCACCACCTCCGTTTCCAGCGCGCGCAGGTTGTCGGGCATCTGCTGCAGCGCCGTGCGCCCCAGCTCTTCGATGGCCGCTGCAACGGCATCCTGCGGATCGGTCGCGGTGAACACCCCGTTGATCACCAGCCGCTGATTGCAAAGCCCGAGCGCACGCAATTCGCCCGACGTACGCACCGCTTCGTCGATGGCACCCTGCGCCGGGCGCGTCACCAGCACCACAGTGATCTGCGTCGGGTCGCTCAGCGTGGCCAGGGCGGCATTGAAGCGGGTCTCCTGCATCTTCAGGCCCGAGTGCGGGCCGAGGCAGGACGCACCGCGGTCATTGCCCTGCAGGAAGCCGCTCCATGCCGCGGGCAGACTCAGCAGGCGCAGCGTATGGCCGGTCGGTGCCGTGTCGAACACGACGTGGTCGTACGCATCGGCACCGCCGGCCAGCAGATTCGAGAACTCGTCGAACGCCGCGATCTCGGTGGTGCAGGCGCCGGACAGCTGCTCGCGCACGGTCGCGCGGCGGTCATCCGTCGCATCCGGCCCCATCCGTTCCAGCACGCGCAGCCGGTACGATTCGGCAGCGGCGTCCGGGTCGATGTTGAGTACCGACAGGCCGGGCACGCCCGGCACCGCCACCGGTGCGTTGCGCAGCGGAACCCCCAGCATTTCATCGAGATTGGATGCCGCATCCGTGCTGACCAGCAGCACGCGCCGGCCGGCATCGGCCAGTGCGATAGCCGTGGCCGTGGAGATCGACGTCTTGCCTACTCCGCCCTTGCCGGTGAAGAAAAGGTATCGCGTCGGATTCAGAAGCAGTTTCATGTCAGTTCCGTCAGCCGCGTGCCCGGCCCGTCCGGCACGTCGTCAGGTGCGGACAATACTGCGACCGGTCGATGTCGTCACGGAAACCGGACGATCATCGCTGCACCTCGGGAGCCACTGCGCGTGCGCTCCCCGCCGCGGGGCTCCCGCACGCCGGGTCAATCATCGGTGAGCTTCGCCAGATGCGGCAGCGTGGCGCGTACGGTTTCGGTCAGCTGGCGACCGGCTGTCTCGGCATCGGCCGGGTTCCACACGATCGTCAGATGGTGGTTGGTATCGAAGTGCGTCCGGGTGGCGTCGAACTTGCTGCGCTCGCAGGTATGGATGACCGGTTTTCCCAGGCCTTCCGCAAAGCCCGCTTCCCAGTACGCGCCAAGATTGTCGTACGTCAGATCAGCGACGATGAAGTCCGAGGCGCTTATTTCGACCCTCATGCGGTCGTCGATCAGTCCTGCCCTGGGCCCGGTCGTCGAGCTTGAACAGATCGAAGCCCGCGCGCTTCGCAGCCGGCTTGGGGACGGCCCCGAGAAGCACGCCATGAACCGGCGCAGTCAGTCCGAAGCTGCCGCAATGATCGCAGGCGACCTTCACCGCATCGCGACCGGTCGGATCCGGTTCGACGGTAGCGGAAATCAGTGTGCAGACGGGGCTTGACATGGCTTTTTTCCGGTGCACGGCAAAGCTGAAGAAAGATCCGATCCGGGAGGTCTCCGATTCGCGCCTGCAGCGCATCGGAGACCTCCCGCACTACAGCAAATCGATGCCGAAGCGACGCACGAACAGTGCGAGGAGGCCAAAGCACGTGACGGTGAGCACAAGCGATGCGGTGAAGGTCGGCCAGAATCCGATTCGCGGCAGCAGCGCCGGGAAAGCCAGAAACATCGGCAGCGTTGGCAGCACGTACCAGAAGGTGTAGCGGGCCTGATCCGCAATCTTCTGTTCCGGCTGATGCTCCATGTAGAGCCAGATCAGGGCCAGGACAGAGACGAGCGGAAGCGCCGCGATCAGCGCCCCCAACTTGTCGCTGCGCTTCGCCACCTCGGAAACGAGGACGACGAGCGCGGCCGTCAGCAGGTATTTCGTGATGAGCCAGGCCATGAAACTCCCTCAGGTCGGCCGAGACCTGCGACGCGCCGGACATCGTGCTGCCGCAAAGACTTTCGACCGTCTGCGGACACTATCCGATTGCTTGAAGTCACGCCATCACCCGCTCGACGCTCGCGTGCCGGCATGAACTTCATGAGCAGCCGCACGATCGCTTCGTGCGGTACGCAGCGGCGTTGAATATTGCCGCCGTCGATACGGCATTGATCACTCGCGCGCTGTCGGCACAGCACACGCGGCGCAGTCCGGCGGAGCCGGGGTGGCCTGCCATTCGCTGCCGCTCGGGCGAGCACGATGCAGAAGATCCGGTGATGGATCATCGCGGTCATCAGGGTCGAGGCGGCGTCGACGTGATGCATGTCTGTTATCGGGTGATAGAAACTCGGTATTTCACAGCCCTCGCCGCACTTCGGATACTCGCGTCGACGGCCTGCGCAGTCTCCCAGACAGGGTCGTCACAGCCCGTCAACCAAGGAGTCACGCAATGAGTACCCTCAAGGAGTCGCTGCGCACCGCATCGCTCACTCTGCTTTTGTCCTTCGCCGCAAGTGCCGTTCAGGCCGGCTCCGACGAAACCTCTGTCTACTTCATGGACTTCTCCGGAAAGATACGGACGATGGAGGTCATGAAGAAGATGGACAGCGATGGCGACAAGATGGTCAGCAAGGCCGAATTCATGAAGACGATGGAAATGAGCTTCGGCAAGATGGACAAGAACGGTGACGGCATGCTCGACAGCAAGGAATGGATGGGCGAAAAGCACTACGGCGGCGGCAATGGCTGATCGGTAAATTCGCGCTTCCCGTGGCGACCGCAGACTACCTCCAGAGAGAGGTCATCGCCTGCGGTCGCCACGCTCGCTTACCCGCCGGGACGTACAGTCGCGAACTCGGCGCGCCCTGCCTGCGAGTTCGAGGGGGGAACGCACGGCAATCTGAGAATGCGCACGCGCCCGGATCGACCCACGATGAGTGCCGCGACACGGGCGCAGAGCGACGGTGCGACACCTGGCGTGCCCCTGCGCCACCATTCGTGAAGTTGCACTACATCCCAGTCGGAACGGAAGTGCAGCACTTCAACCAACGACCTGCGCTGCACGGTGAGCGCTTCCGTCATATCGGCGAGCGCCGATTCCAGCCGGACCAGCTCGCCCAGCCAGGGCAGCGCCTGCAGTTCGTGCTGCTTCGCGAGCCATCCGCCGGAAACGATCCGTCTGGCCTGCCGCAACGTGCCGAGGTCGCGACGCTCGACGATCAGGCGTCGCACCAGCGCGCCGAAACAGGCGCTTCCGAGCATGTCGGCAGTGCAGGGAACTTGGGCGCGCAAAACGTTAGCCACCAGATGCTCGACATCGCGCCAGTATTGTTGCACCAGCGCATCGGTGAGATCCGCGTCGGCCTCGATGCCCATCGACCGTGCCGCAAAGGTCCGGCGCAGGGCATCCAGTTCGTCCGCATCATTGCATGTCATGGTGCACACCATGCCGGGTGAGGGGGGCACGCATGCCACGCAACTTCACGGACCATCAAACTGTCAAGGCGGGTGGGCATACTTCAGGCAGACCATGCTGCGACGGGACACGAAACATTGTCGTCACAGCGTGCCGGCAGTGGAAATCACCAGTTTTCATCGGACGATAGACCGTACCTATCGCGCCGGAGACCTTATCGAGGAGTGCAATGTGGAGCTCTATCAGATTCGCTACTGCCTCGCCGTGTCCGAAACGCTGAATTTCACGCGTGCGGCCGAACGCTGCTTCGTGTCGCAACCCGCACTCACCAAGGCCATACAGAAGCTGGAAGACACCCTCGGCGGACTGCTGTTCGACCGCAGCAAGGTCGCGGTCAACCTGACGGACTTCGGGCGTTCCATGCTCCCCAGTCTGCAGCAGATCTACGCCGCCACCAGCCAGACTCGCGAACTGGCCCGGCGACTGCAGCAGGACCGCCTGGAGACCGTGCGCGTCGGCATCATGTGCACGATAGACCTGAGCGCCATCTTTCCCGCCTTCCTCGCCTTTCAGACAGCATGCCCCAAGGTCGACATCCAGTTCCGCGAAGGCTCGATGGAGGCGCTGATCGACGCGCTGGACAAGGGCGACATCGATCTCGCGCTCCTTGCGTCACCCTATGCCTTCGCACGACGCTTCAGCGGACCGGTGCTCTACAGCGAGGATTTCGTCGTCGCGCATGCGTCTGCGCACCGTTTCGGCAAGGCATCTGCGATGTACCTCGAGGATCTGGAGGGCGAGGCCTACTGCGAACGCACCCTGTGCGAGTACAGCACCTACATCCAGCGCGAGATGGAAGAGCGTGGTGTCGACGTGAAGGTGGTCCAGCAGACGCCGCGCGAGGACTGGGTGCAGACCATGGTGCGCGCCGGCGTGGGCGTCGCCTTCATGGCCGAGTCGACCGCGGTGTCGAGCGGCCTGTCCTTCAACCTTGTGGCAGACGCCACCTTCGTGCGCGAAGTCCGTGCCATGGTGCTGAGCGACCGTCCGCGTTCCGGCGCCGTTGACGCCCTTCAGGCTTTCCTGCCCGGCTTCGACTGGTCAGGCAGGCCCTGTCTCAGGAAGCCAGTCTCGTCCGACGGCTGAAGCGCCAACGCTTCGCGTCTGCATGATTGGCGCAAAAGACCACCCATTCCGAACCATGAATGACGCGATGCTTCGTGGAGCAATCCATCATTGATCGCGATCCGGACGTTGAGCGGGGGATGGCGCATGTTCAATGTGGGGTCGGCGATGAACGGATCGCTCCAATCTAGCAACTTTCGGCGGCCGATCGGTCGCGGAATCTGACGCCCTGATCGGCCGGGAGCGTATGCACGGGTGGACAAGACTGCCCGGCAGCACTACCGTGATCGACTCAGCCTATCCGGGCCACCAGTTCGGAGAAGCCCGGATAACCCGCTGCGGTGAGTGCGAACTTGCTCGTCGCCTTCCGTCCCTTCCGGTTGTCCTTGTCTCCCGACACGAGGCCTTCGATGAAGGCGGTGCGGTCTTCCACCCAGCTGCCGCCGAGCAGCGTGACGCCGCGCGCGAACAGCGCATCGGGCAGGCAGCCGGCGCTCGGCCCGACCATGGCAAACCACTGCGCATTGCGGCAGTGGCCGAGCATGCGGTCGAGGGTGTCGTTGAGCAGCAGGGTGCTGGTCGAGAGCACCTTGCTGCAGCCCTCCAGTTCGGTGGCATCGGTGGTGACGTGCCAGCCGTCGCGGTCGCCGACGGCGCTTTCGTCCAGCTCGATCACGGTGAGCTGTGCGCCCGCCTCGACGATGCGCGGCACCAGCGGCCCGAACAGACCGATCATGCCGATGCGTTCGCCCGGCTGCGGATTCATCCCGCCGATGGAATCGCTGCTGTCCGGCGGGCGGAAGCCGGCCCGGTCGAACAGGCAGCGCGTGATGGCGTTGGCGCACACGAAGCCGAGCGTGCGGTCGATGCCCTGACCGGTGACGTAGCGGCGCGCGAGTTCCAGCGCGTCGACACCGGCCACGCCGCACGAGCCGGGCCCCTGGCGCAGGCGGGCGAGCGTGTCGTCGAGCAGCACGTAGGAGAGGCCGATCGAGCCATCGTCCAGTTCGAGTGCACAGAACTCGCCTCTGGCATGTCCGCTTGTGCCGTCGCGGCAGGGTTCGTCCGGGCGCGCAGGCGGCAGGTGCAGCGCGCGCACGCGCGGCAGCGGCATGCGTGCCGCGATGGTTTCGATCTGTGCGAGATAGTCGGTGGCGAAGCTCATGGGTCGTCCGTCGGTTCGGGTTTCACGGCGAGGTTGGCAGCTTGTGCGGCTTGTTCGGCAACATGCAGCGGCAGCGACTGGCCGCGGCGCAGGCCGGCGCGCACCGCCGCCGAGGCCACTTCGCCGCTCACGGTGGCATCCCGGTTTTCCGGGGTGCGCAGCGCACCGGGGAAGTAGAGGGCGGTCAGGCGATGCGTGTGCAGCGGCGAGTCGCCGTTGCCGCGTGCGTCGTCGCCGTAGCGGCGCCAGTCGCGCACCGGGTGGATGTCGTCGGCGACTTCGAGGAAGCCGATGGTTTCGCGGTCGCCGATCAGCACGCCCTGCACGCGCAGGCCGAGCGCGGCTTTCGCCGCATCGAGGCGCGCGACCAGTTCGGGCGTGGCACCGAATTCGCCATCCGAGGCGATCAGCAGATCGGCCATTTTCCAGGCCGCGCTTTCGAGGCGTTCGATGGATTTTTCCAGCGGACCGCAGATGTCGGTGCCGCCGCGGAAGCCCTGGCCGAGGAACTGGATGAGGCGTTCGATACCTGCTGCATCGACGCTGACTTCGAGATCAACCACTTCGTCCGGCCCGCCGAAGGCGAACACGTGGCACGCGCGGCCCTGCGCATGCGCGGTGCGCACCGCCTCGAGCACCACCGCCTTGGCGACCTGGCCGGCGCCGCCCTGCATCGAGCCGGAGGTGTCGACGCACACCAGCAGCGGCCCCATTTCGAGCCGCCGGTCGCGCTGCGGATCGGGGCGCGGCTGCAGCACCGGCGCTTCGAACTGCCGCACCTCCTGCATGCGGTCATCGTCCTCGTAACAGAGCAGCGTGCGCTCGGCCCGTCGCGCATGCCACACCATGCGCAGCTTCGGGTGACCGAGCAGCAGCGCCTCGGCGGGCAGCATGCGGGCAATGCGGTCGGCGCGATGCAGGCCCAGCGTCTCGCCCGGCATGTCGGGCACGCGCACGGTGTACCGCTCGGTGCGCCGCGCGACCGCTTCGTCCAGCACGGTGACCTGTTCGCGGCTGGCGTCATCCGTCTCGTCGGACGGGCGCGCACGACCGAGCCGGCGGATGCACTGCGCCAGTTCCGGCAGACGTTCGAGCAGCCGGCGGATGCGCACCACCTCGCGCCAGCCCTCGCTGCGCAGCAGGCCTGGAATGAGGTCCCAGCGGGTGTTCTTGCCGTCATCCGGCAGCTTGCCGAAGACGTCGATCAGTTCGTCCATCTGGCCGCGCCGGTTCTGCCAGTCGGCGGCGAAGGCTTCGAGCGCCATGTCGAAGGCGACCGTCTCGCGGGCGCCGCGGTCGCGATAGTCGACGACGAAATCGAGATGGAACATGAGGCTCAGCACGACCGTGTCGGTCAGTTCCTGCCGGCCGGTGCAGTAGGCGGCGAGGTCGAGTGCGGCGAAGGTGTCGCACAGCGCCGGCACGCCCTGCGCGGCGGGCCAGCCCCACTCGGCGGCGAGCGGCACGCGCCCGCCGACCAGCGCCTCGCGCAGCGCGACCAGCGTGGCCAGCCGCGGTTCGAGCCGGCCCTGCGCATGCGTGAGACCGCCCAGCCACAACGTGCGCGGCAGCGCATCGAGCGCACCGAGCCGCGCTTCGTGCGCCTCGAACAGCAGCGGCGCGCCGGTGTGCGGCGTCACGCCAGCGGCTCGTGCAGCACCGGTTCGGGCGGCACGTCGCAGATCAGAGGGTGATCCGGACGCGCAACGTCCGGCAGGTCGAACTGCGGCAGCCGCGGCAGATTCTCGAAGCCGCGCCGCGCGCCGCGCGCGCGTTCGGCCAGCTGATCGATCACCACGGCGGTCGCGGCGAGGTTGGCATCGACCCGCGCGAGCAGCGCATCGTCGAGCCACAGCGTGCGGCGCCGGCACTCGGCCAGACTGGCGCGCTCGGCGAGCAGTTCATCGCCGTAGGTCGCGATGCGCGCGAGCAGGTCGTCGATCTGCGCCGTGCGGGCAGCGATGTGCACCGGACCGTAGCGACGCCGACGGCTGTAGCTCATGCGCAACGCACCCGACCCGCCCTTGGCGTCGCCGATGCTGTCGGCAAGGCGCTCGGCCATCCCGGCCACCCCCTCCGCCTGCGAAAAACGCAGCCGCCCTGCATCGTCGTAATCGAGATCGTTGGCTTTCTGTTCGGTTTCGAGCTGTGCCTCGAAGGCCTGCACGACGCGCGTAAGGCGCGCCGGCGCGAACGCTTCGCGCAGGCCGAGCCGCGCATGCAGCCAGTCCGCGAGCGCGGACTGACGTTCGGCATCGCTGCCGATGCAGGCCGGCAGCAGCAGCAGATCCCACAGCCCGATCGCGCCGCGGCCTTCGCTGGCCGCCGTCACGCGCAGCAGCCACACGGTCTTGACCCAGCGGCGGTCGGACACGTACAGACCGTCACTCGCCAGTTCGGCGCGCAGTTCGGCCAGCACGCCGATTACGCGTGGCGGCAGCGCGACGTCGTGCGCGGCCTGCGCAATGGCGCCGAGATCTTCGTCGCCCAGCGCCAGTGCGGCGTCCGGCGGGGACCATTCGTCGGCACAGCGCGTACCGAGCAGCGCACCGAAACCGGCGGCGCTGACCGGCACCACCGGCACGCGCACCAGAAAGCGGTCGAAGAAGGCTTCACCCACTTCGTCTTCCGGTACCTCGTTGGTGGCGCCGATCACGCTGATCAGCGGGCACAGCTGGCGGCCCGCACCGTTGTCGAATTCGCGTTCGTTCAGCAGCGTGAGCAGTGCATTGAGGATGGCGCTGTTGGCCTTGAACACCTCGTCGATGAAGGCGATCGCCGCATCGGGCAGGAAGCCGTCGGTGTGGCGCTCGTAGCGGTCTTCTTCGAGCGCGCGGATGGACAGCGGACCGAACAGCTCTTCGGGCACCGAGAAGCGGGTGAGCAGACGCTCGAAGTAGCGGGCGTCGCGGAAGGCGCTGCGCAGGCGACGCGCCAGTTCGCTCTTGGCGGTGCCGGGCGGCCCGATCAGCAGCGTGTGCTCGCCGGCCAGCGCGGTCAGCAGACACAGGCGCACGACCGGGCGGCGCTCGACCAGACCGTGTTCGAGCGCGTCGATCAGGGTATGCAGGCGGGCGGACAGTGCGGGATTCATCGGTGACTTTCAGCCGGCGAGGCGCTCGGCAACAAGGGCTTGCGCGCGCTGTGCGCACTCGGGCGCGGTGATGGGATGGAGGCCGTCTTCGACGACGTGGATGCCGGCTTCGGTGACGATGAAATCCATCGGCATGTCGTACGGCTGCGGGTGAATGGTCGGCAGGCGCGACAGTTCGAAGCCGACGCCGATCTTCAGCGGCTGCACGGTGCACGCAGCCAGCGTGCGATCGAAGAAGCCGCCACCGTAACCGAGCCGGAAGCCGTGCGCGTCGAAGCCGACCGGCGGAATCAGCAGCGCGTGCGGCTGCACGACGTTGGTGTCGTCGGGTACCGGCAGGTCGAACACGCCCGGCGTCATCGCCACGCCCGGCCACCATTCACGGAACACCAGCGGCGTATCGCGCGCGACCACTTCCGGCAGGGCCGCCCGCGCGCCGTGCGGACGCAGCGCATGGATCAGGAAGCGTGCGTCGAACTCGCCCCGGTACGGCCAGCAGAAGCCGATCGTCATGTTCCGCAGCAACGGAAAACCCTGTTCCAGCAAGGCCGTGACGGCGTCGTTGCGCGCCATGCGTTCGCTCGCCGGCAGCGCTTCGCGCAGCGCCAGCAGGCGCTGCCGTTCGGCACGACGCCAGGTCTTCAGATCCTCTGCAGTCATCGACATGTGAATCTCCGCTCAGGGCAGGCGACTGAAAAAACCGAGCGGGTGGTGCGCCAGAGCCACGCCGATCATGAATGCGAACACCGACAGTGCGGCCACGAAGAACGACGCGCGCGCCGGGCGGCTGCGCGCGCGCTTGAGCGCGAAGCTGCCGAGCACGATGTAGACGGCCAGCAGCGCAAGCTTGGTGGCCAGCCAGGGGATGGCGAACGGATTGAGCTGCAGCAGATGGAGCAGCAGCAGCGCAGCACCCAGCAGCGCGGTGTCGATGACCTGGCTGAGCAGCCTCACCGGGCGGCGCATGCTCCAACCGGCACCGGCGAGCACGCCGATGCCGCGCAGCGCGAACAGCACCCCGCTGACGGCGACCAGTCCGATGTGGGCGTGTCGTACCTGCGGATACAGTTCGAGCAGCGCCATGTCAGTCACGCGATCCGATGGGAACCATCAGCCGACGTTGACCGCGTCGCCGGTGCGATCGAAGGCGATCAGCCCGTCGAGCCTGCCGGCCCGGATCGCCGCCACCATGCGCTCGAGCGGCTTGTCGGCGTCAGCACCCGTGGGGGCCCGGCCGTCCTTGCCGGACAGCGCCGCAGCAAAGAAGAGGGCCCATTCCGGTTCGAGCGTGCGCGTCTCGTCCAGCAGCGCGGCGAAGCTCGTCAGTTCTTCGGTGGTCTTGTCGATGCAGACATAGGGCACCAGCGCACCGCCCTCGCCCGCTTCGAAACGCGCACGTTCCTCGTCGCTGCTGCCTTCCGGCAGTTCGGCCACGGCGAACACCATCAGCAGGCGCTGCGGCTCGGGTTGCTCGCGCATCGCTTCGAGCAGGCCGTCAAAAGTTGCTTTCTGCAAGACATCTCTCCATAGGTTCGGGCGGGCCGCCCCGCACTCCGTGCTTTTCTCCGGTCGGCATCATGACAGCTTGCGCGGCGACGCTGCATGTCGGGCCATGCGCTGCAGATCGCTCGCCTGCCGCACGCATCCGGTCAGGCTACCCGTACCGGCATGGCCGCGCGCCCGCGTGCGACCGCCGTCGCCATCACGATCGCGAAGCCGATGATGGCCAGCGCATGGCCGGTACCTGCCACCGCAAAGAGGCGGCTGTCCGCGAGCGCACCGGCGGCGATGCGCAGCAGCAGGCTGGCCGCGAGCAGCCACAGCGGCACGCGCGCCCAGCCGGAATACACCGGTCGCAGCCGCAGCAGCGCCGGCAGGATGATGGGCGCGTGGCCGAACACCATGGCGAACACGAAACCGAGCAGGACGGCATGCAGGCCGGTGGCCGCCAGCGCACCGGGCGTCGACACACCGTACAGACCGAGCAGCGCGCCGGCCAGCAGCCACAGGTAACCGAGGGTGAGGCACTGCGCGGTGTGTCCCGGCCAGCCGGGCGCACGCCACTTGCGCGGCGCCATGTCCCAGCGCAGCAACCACGCTGCGAGCAGTGCGCAGGCCAGCCACAACAGCGCACCCGCGACGATCGGCTGCCACGGCGACAGCGCCACGGCCATCAGCATCAGCGCGACGCCGACCGCGAACAGCACGCGCGGCAACGCCGACAGCCGGATCATCTGCATCAGTTCGCGCCGTTCGCCGGCGATGGTGAGCACCAGGAAGGCGACCCAGCCCTGGATGCCCGCTGCGAGGTCGCCAGCCATCCAGGCCAGCGTGCCGGCGAGCCAGCACACGGCACCCGCCATCTCGACCTTCAGGTGCAGCGACCATGCGCGGCTGCGACCTGCATGTATATAAAGGGCGACCAGCGCAGCGGCCGCCACCGCCCAGGCGACCTGTGCAGCGAGCGGCAGCTGCAGCGCCCATGCCAGAAGACCGCCGATACCGGCAGCCAGCGGCGCCAGCAGACCGGGCAAACGCTGCAGCGCAACCGCCCGTTCGAGCGCGATCACCGTACCGAAGAAGGCGCACACCATGACGGCGCCGTGCTGCGCCAGAGAAGCCGCCGGCAGCGGCAGCCCGAGACGCGCAAGCCCGCCGCCGATGCCGGCCAGCAGATTGAGCGCGGCCAGCAGTGCGCAGGCCACGACCGTCCAGCGCCACAGCGGCGGATGCACGGCAGTCACCCCAGCTGCACGCCGTGGCCGCTGCGGTTGAATGGAATCATGCCGTCGAGGCGGCCGGCCTTGACCGACTCCACCATGCGCTCGAGCGCCGTGTCGATGCTGCGCGTATCGGGCGGCTGGCCCTTGCTGCCGGACAGCGCAGCCACGAACACGATGGACCAGCCCTGCGTGAACAGCTTCGCCTCTTCGACCAGCGCGGCGAAGTCCTGCAGTTCATCGGGAGCCTTGTCGACGCAGACCTGCGGCACCAGTGCGCCGCCCTGCCCCGCCTCGAAGCGGGCGCGCTCGGCAGCGGTGCTGCCGTCGGGCAGTTCGGCCGCGGCAAAGAGCAGCAGCAGCCGCTGCGGTTCGGGCTGCTGGCGTGCGGCATCGAGAAGTTCGTCGAAAGTGGTGATCTGCAAGGGATGTCTCCGCCGGGTGTGTGAGTACGTGAAGGGGGATTGGATGGCTACCAGCCGAAGCGCAGCTGCAGTTCGGGACTCATGCGACCGGGATGCCATTCGGTGTCCCAGTCGAATTCGACGTGAATATCGCAGCCAGGCGGACAAGCTGCACGCAGTGCCGCCGTGCTGTCTTCGATCAGCAGTTCGCCCATGGGGCAGGTGGCGCTGGTCGGAATCAGCACGACATCGACCCGCCCGTCGCCGATCACGATGGACTTGACCAGGCCGAGATCGACGATGCTTTCCACCAGTTCGGGGTCGGGTACCGTGTGCAGCGCGGCGCGCAGCGTGTCTTCGGTCGGCATCATCGCATTCTCCTCAGCACGGCTTCGGCGGGTTGCAGGGACGAGACGGGCGGCGGCAGGATATCGGCCAGCGTGTAGCGGTCGAGATGGTCGAGGAAATCCTGCAGCGCGCCGCCGAGTATGCCGCTCAGACGGCAGTGACCGTCAAGCCGGCAGTCAGTGACCCCGGATCTGTCGAAGCATTCGACCATCCTGAAATCCGGTTCGACGCTGCGCACCACGTCGCCCAGCCTGATGGCCTCGGGCGCATGCGCCAGCCGCATGCCGCCGCCCTTGCCACGCACGGTTTCGATCCAGCCGGCAAGACCGAGCTGATGCGTCACCTTCATCAGGTGCGCCGCGGAAATGTCGTAGGTTTCGGCGATCTCGGCAATGGTGCATAGCCGGTCGGGGTGACGCGCCACGTGCATCAGCAGGCGCATCGAATAGTCGGTCAGCGTGGTCAGGCGCATGGCTCACGCTCCGCGTCGCGTGATGCCGACCGCGACGCTGGCGGGTTTTGCGGCCGGCGGCGGACTGTCGGCACGCGGACGGATCATCATCGGGAAGAAGCGCCACAGGTAGAGGGCGAAGGCAATGATCCACAGCGCGGCGGCGACATGCAGCAGATGCACCGATGCCGGCGTCGGCTGCAGCGCGCCCAGCCGCAGCACGGTGGCGACGATCACCAGTGCGTACGCGGTGACCATGCTGCGGTCGGTTTCCAGCGGGCGGCCGAGGTGGCCGAGCGCGGTGCGCGTGATCATGCCGATGATGAGCAGCGAGAAGCCGCCCATCGCGATCACGTGGATGTGCAGCGCCGGGCGCGCGCCGAAACCGGCGACCGACGCCGCGGCGAGCAGCAGGCCGATGCCGAGCGAGGCGTAGCCCAGATAGAGTATCCACAGCAGCGGCTTGTGCAGCACGGCCTGCGGTTTCCAGCTGACCCAGTGCAGCAGCGAGACGGCGCCGGCCACCGCAAGCGCCAGTGCCTGCGCGATCGGCAGATCGGCCAGCAGGCATGCCACGGCGATGCCGCTGGCGGCGAGCTGGACATGACCGCTGCGCAACTGCATCGGAATCTGCAGGCCGGGCACCGCGCGCATGGCGAAGAAGGGAATGACCCGACGCGCCACCAGCAGCGCGATCAGCGTCATGCACAGCATGCCGGCGTTGAAGTGGCGCATCAGCGTCGCGTAATCGCCGTCGTGCGCGGCCAGCAGGAACAGCGCGTCGGACACGCCGAGCGCCAGCAGCAGAAAGGGGACGCCGTAGTTGCGCGCGTTGCGCGACACGACCACCGCGCGCAGCAGCGCTGCCGCGGCGAGGGTGAAGAACAGCAGTTCGGCGATCGCACCGATCAGGAAAGTCGTTGCATCACCGGCAAGAAAGCCGAGCCGCGCCACCAGCCACAGCGCGCACAGGGCCGCCAGCGCGCGCCCCTGCACCGGATTGATGCCGGTCCATGCCGCGCCGGCTGTCATCAGAAAACCGACTGCGATGGTGGCCACGAAGCCCCACAGCATTTCGTGTGCGTGCCACGCGATGCCGCCCAGCGGGCCGGTCAGCCAGTGCGGCGCGAAGATCCACAGCGCGACGGCAATCAGCGCCCACAGCGCACCGGCGAGATAGACCGGGCGAAAACCGAGTTCGAGAAAGGCCGCCCAGGCCGGCGCATGCGGCAGGGGCTGTTCCGCTTCCTGTATCGACAGCAGGGTGGCCATGATCGGGCTCCGGAGAATGCATGTTGAAGACAAGGTTGAATACGGCGTCGATGGCGACGCTGAACATATATTCTACGTATATCTTCAAAACCCGCTTGATCCGGATCAAGTCTGCGCGGCGACGGCAGGCGGATGCTCGAGATCGACATGCAGCGTCTGCGTCGGAAAGGAGATCTGTGCGCCGTGTCCGGCAATGATGCCGGCGATCTTCAGCAGCACCTCTTGCTTGACCATGTGGTACTCGGTCCACACCGTGGTGCGGGTGAAGGTATAGATCATGATGTCGAGCGACGACGCGGCGAAGGCATTGAAATTGACGATCAACGTCTGTGTGGTGTCGATGTCCGGATGCGCCTGCAGCATGGCTCGGATGTCTTGCACGATCACCGGCATCTTCGGCAGATCGTCATAGCGGAGGCCAACCACTTCGCGGATGCGGCGATTGGTCATGCGCGACGGATTTTCCACCACGATGGTGGTGAACAGCGAGTTCGGCACGTAGATCGGGTTTTTGTTGAAGGCGCGAATGCGCGTATGGCGCCAGCTGATGTATTCCACCGTGCCTTCGATCGCCTTGTCGGGCGAGCGTATCCATTCGCCGACGCTGAAGGGGCGATCGAGGTAGATGGTGAGTCCGCCGAAGAAGTTGGCCAGCAGATCTTTCGCGGCAAAGCCCACTGCGATACCGCCGATACCGCCCAGCGTCAGTACGCCTGCGATGCTTACCCCCAGCGTCTGCAGGCAGAGCAGCAGCGCCGACACCACCACCACGAGACGGCCCAACTTGCTCAGCGCATCGACTGTGGTGCGGTCGATCTCGTCGCCGCGCGTGAGCCGCGCGGCGACGATGTTCTTGCTGACCCGGTCGACAAAGCGCAGCAGGAACCAGGCGAGGCAGATGACGATGCCGATGTTGCGCAGCGGCACGACATATTCGAGGAAAGGTTCGTCGACATGGCGACGCAGCACATCGACCGCCAGCGTCAGGCCGATCAGCCAGATCGCAACCAGCATGGGCTGGCTGGCGCAGCGCACCAGTGCATCGTCCCACACGTTGGCTGTGCGTGCGGTGACGCGCCTGACGTGCCGCAGCAAGAATTCGGCCAGCAGGTTGGCCGCCGCCGTTACGGCCAGGATGATGACGATGCGGGTGATCCAGGGCTCGGCGAGAAAACCCAGGCCGATTCGATGGACGAACTCTGTCATGGATTGCTCCGGACTGACATTGAAAGGAAGACCGGCGCCTCAGCGCCGGCATGGGGTGCGGTCAGCGTCCCGGCGACTGCGGCGGATCGTCGGCGCGGATGACCTCGCCGTCGATCACTCGCCCGCTCGGCGCGGGCCCTTCGTCGTCCGCCTCGGGCGCGGAGGTGCTACCGGCCGCCTCCATCTGCTCGCGCATCTGCTGGCGCAGCGCGCGCGTCTTCCACCAGATCCAGCCCCAGATGATGAGTCCGGCCGCCACCGCCACGGCGATGATGACCACCGAAAACATGAGGCCGAGCACGAACAGCACCAGCCCGGCGATGACGGCAAACACCCGTCCGAAGAAACCCGGCGGCTGAACATTCATGTGCGCACCGCGCACGCGGAAACTGCTTCTGTCCCTGAACATGAGATTTGCGTCCACACGATTTCCCAGACTGTACAAGACTGGACCGCGCGTGGCGTCATCCGTTCGCCGGAATCAGAGCCGCTTGTGCGGCTGTTCGACCAGATTCTGGTAGACGAAGCTCTTGAGGAAGATGTTGGTCTGCGCGTTGACGTCGGTGAATTGCACGCCGTAGGCCGACTCGCCGCTGTCGGCAAGCTGATGCGCGTTGCGGATGACCGCGCTCACCACGACGCGCGTGCGCACCTTGTGGATGTCGAGTATCAGTTCCAGCGAAATCGAGTCGCCGACGACTCTGGCCGGCTCCCAGGCACGCACTTCTGCGCCGGTGGCGCTCAGATTGGTCACCACGGTGGAAATCGGTTCGGCCGCATCGAGAATGCGGGCGCTGATCGATGTCGCGATGCGTTCGGCGTTGCGTATCTGGCGCACCGTGATACGCCGCGGAAACTGCAGGTGAAGGTACTCGAAGGGACTGACCGCCCGCTTGCCGACGGTGGTGGAAAAGCCGTAGGCATGGCGACCGGAGAAGGCGCGCACCGTGAACTCGTCGCCCTCGATCGGAGGGCCCGCCCAGGGACGCGTGTCGGGCATGGTCACCAGCACGCTCAGGTCGTTGACATACCCGATCAGCTTCACGGTACCCGGCTGGTCACCGAGCTTCGGGGGCGGCTCGACGATCAGGCGGTCGCCCACCTTCAGGCCGATGTCCCTGAAGAACACTTCCTTGCCGACGTCCGGCTGGCCGGCGCCGGATGCGACCGACTCGATCATGCTCATTTCGCTGTTGTTCATCGTTGTGCCCAGGTCGGAAACCGGAAGCCTGTACCCGGATGCACCGGGGACATCGGAGTGCCGCGGTCATCACACCGGGCTGCACGGCTGGCAGCACTGGCAGGAAAACCTCGCGTGCAAGGTTGCATCTGTTCAGAACGCAAGCTGGCCGGACAGGTACCAGCCTCGCTGTTGCGGTTTGTTCGCGATATTGCCGAGATCGACGCTGGCCGCCGCGACGGAGAAGCCCTTGAATGGAAACCACGCGATGAACACGTCGGTGGCCGCGTCTTCACGGAAGGCCGAGAGCTTGTTCGGCTTGTCGCGATATTCAGCGCCGAGCAGGAGGTCATCGCGCAGCATCACGGCCACCGACGCTCCCGGCATCAATGCGTACGAATCCGACCTGTCGCCGCCGAAGCCGAGAATGCCGAACTGGTTGGCCCGGGTCGCCTGCAGCGTGACGTTGGTCAGCATATTGAAGCCTCCGACCAGCCCGAGATACACCTTGGTTGCGGCGACATAGCCTTCGATGTCGGATCGGCGCCTGGCGCCCAGCAGCTTAGGCACCAGCCCGTAGTCGCGGTTGTGCTTCCAGCTCAGACCGACCGCCACCTGCGGCCACCATCGATCCTGGTCATACACGGCGTCGCCGAACAGCCGCACCTTGGCACTGATCACGTCAATGTCGATCGACTCGCCGGGCACCGTGTCCGACAGATCGAAGCGCTGCGTCGCGGCAGACAGTTCGACCCGGTTGTAGAGGCCGAGCGCAACACCGGTCGATTCAAGTTCGAAGTCACCGCGCGTGCGCACCCGGGTGTGAAACGCGGTGGCGCCGATCTGCTCGCGCGTGCCGTAGCCGGCAATCACCGCCCACGGGTTCAGCCCCCCGCCGGCAGCACCTTCGATCTGCGTCACTCCACCCGTCGCGATCAGGCGGTCGCCGATCCGCAGACTGGTCGAAGCCGACGAATCCGCCGAATCATCGGCGCCGAAACCCCGCACCGGTGCGCAAAGAATCGCGGTACCGGTCAGCAGGGAAAGCAGCGGCAACAAACGGTCGGGCGAAAATTCCATGGGCGAGCAGCGACATGCGTCAAGGCATGCTTCTGATATCGACTCAAGCACAGCGAGCTTGAATCCGATATATGACGTGTTCAACGAATGCACGTCGCCATGAAAAGTCTTCGTCCCCTGCTGTGCCTGATCGCCCTGCTCGCAGGCTGCTCCCATGGCGGCAGCGACGTCACCCTGTATCAGCGGCTGGGAGGAGAACCGGGCATCGCGGACATCGTCGACGACTTCGTCGGGAAGATCACGACCGACCCGCGCACGCGCGACGCCTTCGATGGCATCAAGGTGAAGCACTTGAAGCACAGCATCACGCAGTTCCTCTGTCTGGTGGCGGACGGCCCGAACGCCTACGAGGGACTGGACATGAAGGCAACGCACGCGGATGCGCCGGTGACCGAAGCGCAGTTCGATGCAGTGGTCGCCATGCTGCGCAGCTCGCTCGACGATCGCGTGTCGACGGCGGAAAAGAACGAGCTTCTGCGCCGTCTGGCGTCGATGAAACGCGACATCGTCGCCAACTACTGAGCCGCCGCCGGCTTCAGCGTCCCCGGAACACCGGCGGACGACGCTCGGCGAAGGCCGTCACGCCTTCCACGAAATCCATCGTTGCGGCACAGCGCGCGAAGGCCTGTGCCTCTGCCGCCAGTTGCATCGCAAGCACCTCGGCCGGCCCGGCCAGCAGACGCTTTATTTCCCCCAGTGCATGGCGCGGGCCGCCGGCCAGACGTGCCACATGCACCTGCACCGCGGCATCCAGTTCAGCCGCCGGCACCACCTGCTCGACCAGACCCAGCGTGCGCGCTTCGTGCGCATCGACCCGGCGCGCCGACCACATCAGTTCGCGCGCCCGCCGTTCGCCGATGGCGCGCGTCAGCAGCAGCGACTGTCCGCCGTCGCAGGGCAGTGCGATGCCGGCGTAGGCGGTGCTGAGCACGGCGTCGTCGGATGCGATGACGCAGTCCGACGCCAGCGCCAGCGACAGCCCGTAGCCGGCGCACGCCCCCTGCACTACCGCCACCACCGGCTGGTGCGCGGCACGCAGCGCGAGAATGACCGGATTGACCCAGTTCTCGATCATGACGCGGAAGGTATGCAGCCGCGCCAGTGAATCCAGATGCAGCATGGCACGGAAGTCGTTGATGTCTCCGCCGGCACAGAAGAATCCGCCGGCACCGCGCAGCACAAGCACATGACAGGCGGGATCGGCGAGCTGCGCTTCCACTGCGCGCCGGAAATCCTGCAGCATGGCCATCGTGAAGGCATTGCGCCGCGACGGGCTGGAGATCGTGACGGTGGCGACGCCACCTTCGTTGCCGGCGAGTATCCGGCCCTCGGAACCAGCTGTGTGCTGACTGCTGCTCATCGGGTTTTTCCCTGTTTGTTCGACGTGACCGTCAGTCACGCTTCATTCACCGTCTTTCGCGGCGGCCGACGCAGCAGAAGTGCTGCGGGAACTCAAACCTTCTCGAATATCCCGGCCGCGCCCATGCCGGTGCCGATGCACATGGTCACCATGCCGGTGCGTGCCTCGCCGCGCTGCATGGCGGCGATGACGGTGGCGGTGCGGATGGCGCCGGTGGCACCCAGCGGGTGACCGAGCGCGATGGCGCCGCCGAGCGGATTCACCTTCGCCGGGTCCAGCCCGAGCGTGCGCATCACCGCCAGCGCCTGCGCGGCGAAGGCTTCGTTCAGTTCGATCCAGTCGAGGTCGTCCTGCGCAAGGCCGGCCAGCTTCAGCGCCTTCGGAATCGCCTCGACCGGGCCGATGCCCATGATTTCCGGCGGCACACCGGCCACTGCAAAACTGCGGAAGCGCGCGATCGGCACCGCACCGGTGCGCTGCATCGCGGCTTCCGACATGAGCAGCACGGCGGCCGCACCATCGGACATCTGCGAACTGTTGCCGGCGGTGACCGAGCCGCGTGCCGAAAACGCCGGACGCAGCTTCGCCAGCGCCTCGGCGCTGGAATCGGCACGCGGGCCTTCGTCAGTGTCGAAAACGCGCTCGGTCAGACGCACCGTATTGCTCGCCAGATCGGGCAGATGGCTGCGTACCGTGCAGGGCAGCACTTCGTTGCGGAAGCGCCCGGCCGCGATGGCGGCCAGCGCCTTGTGGTGCGAGGCTAGCGCGAACGCATCCTGGTCCTCGCGCGACACGGCGTAATGCGTGGCAACCCTTTCCGCGGTCAGGCCCATGCCGTAGGCGATGGCCACGTGATCGTCCGATTCGAAGGCACGCGGATTGACTGTCACCTTGTTGCCCATCATGGTCGGCATCGCGGTCATCGACTCGGTGCCGGCGCCGATCGCGATGTCGCACTGGCCGGTCATGATCTTCATCGCGGCATCGGCCACGGCATTGAGGCCACTGGCGCAGAAGCGATTCACCGTGATGCCCGGCACCGACACCGGCAGGCCGGCAAGCAGCAGACCGATGCGCGCCACGTTCATGCCCTGCTCGCCTTCCGGCATCGCGCAGCCGACGACCACGTCGCCGATGTCGTTCAGGTCGAAGGCGGGCACGGCATCGACCGTGCCGCGCAGCACGTGCGCCAGCATGTCGTCGGGGCGGACATGACGCAAGGCGCCGCCCTTGCGCGCCACCGCCGTGCGCTTCGCCGCGACGATGTAGACGTCCTGGATCTGTCGGTTCATGACTTTCTCCTCAATTCCGCAGGGGCTTGCCGGTGTCCATCATGTGCGCGATGCGCGCCTGCGTTTCCGGCGTCTTCAGCAGTTCGATGAATTCGGCGCGCTCGACTTCGAGCAGCCACTGTTCGCTCACCTGCGCACCGGTTTCGATCTCGCCGCCGCACAGCGCCACGGCGGCGGCGCGCGCGACGCGATAGTCGTGCGCCGAAATCATGCCGCCCTCGCGCATGTTCACCAGCATCATTTCCAGCGTCGCGATGCCGCTGCGACCGGCCACGACGATGTCCGCCGCCTGCAGTGCCGGCCGCCACGCACTGTCGGCCATGGCGATCGCGTTGCAGCGTGCGACGTGCAGCAATTCGTGCGCATGCATGACCACCACGTCGTCCGGCTTGAGCAGCCCCATCTCCTGCGCATGCCGCGCGCTCTTCGACACCTGCGCCATGGCGATGGTCTGGAACACGGACTGAAGGAAGTTCATCGGATCCTTCGTTGCCGAAGCAGCCGCCGCACGGGCGGCACGGAGCGCGAATTCCTTGCAGCCACCGCCGGCCGGAATCAGGCCGACACCGGCCTCGACCAGCCCGATGTAGCTCTCCAGCGCCACCACGGCACGCGGCGAATGCATGACGAATTCGCAACCTCCGCCGAGCGCCATGTTCTGCACCGCGGTGATGACCGGTACCTGCGCATGCTTGATCGCCTGCGAGGTCTGCTGGAAGTCGTCGATGACGCGGTCGAGCCCCTTGAAGTCACCCGCCTCGAGCACCGGACGGATCTGCTTGAGATTGGCGCCGACCGAGAACGGGCCCTGCGGCTGCCAGATCACCAGCGCGTCGAAGTCGCGCTCGGCGCGGGCGATCGCCTCGCGCACGCCGTCGAGCACCTTCGGGCCGATGGCCGACATGCGGCTCTTGAACGACAGTACCGGGGCGCGTGCGCCATCGGCATCGTCCAGCGTCCACAGCCTCACCTCGTCGCCTTCCCAGATCGTATGGGTGACGCGCGGCGTCTCGCCCAGCACCTGTTCCGGGAACAGCTGGCGCGCATTGACTGGCAGCGCCGGCCGTGGTTGCAGCGCAGCCGTCGCGGCCGACCATGATCCGGCGGGCTCGTGCGCGGCGCTGCGTTCGAACACCCAGCCCGGCAGCGGTGCATCGCTCATCGTGCGGCCGGCGGCGATGTCCTCGCGCAGCCACTCCGCAACATGCTTCCAGCCGACGCCCTGCCAGGTTTCGAACGGACCGGTCTGCCAGCCGAAGCCACGGCGCATGGCGAAATCGACGTCGCGCGCGTTGTGCGCAATGTCGCCCAGATGCACCGCGACGTAATGAAACACGTCGCGGAAGATGGACCACAGGAACTGCGCCTGCGGATGCGTCGACGCGCGCAGCGCGGCCAGCTTCATCTGCGGGTCGCGTTCGGCCAGCATGGCCTGCACCTCGTCGGCGATGGCGCCGGCGGCGTCGCGGTAATCCTGCATCGCGAGGTCGAGTACCTTGATCTGCCGGCCGTCCTTGCGATAGACGCCGGCTTTCGTCTTCTGGCCGAGGGCACCGTGCTCGACCAGCGCGGCCAGCCAGGCGGGCGCCCCGAAGTAGCGGTGCCACGGATCGGCCGACAGGTTGTCGGTCATCGTCTTCACGACATGCAGCAGCGTATCCAGCCCGACCACGTCCGCCGTGCGGTAGGTGGCCGACTTCGGCCGGCCGATCGCCGGGCCGGTCAGCGCATCGACCTCGTCGAAGCCCAGGCCGAGGCGCTCGGTGTGATGCATGGCGGCCAGCATGGAAAACACGCCGACCCGGTTGGCGACGAAATTGGGCGTATCGAGCGCGCGCACCACGCTCTTGCCCAGTGTCGTGGTGAGGAAGGTTTCGAGCTGATCGAGTACGCCGGCATCGGTTGACTGCGACGGAATCAGCTCGACCAGGGTCATGTAGCGTGGCGGATTGAAGAAGTGCACGCCGCAGAAGCGGCTGCGCAGGCTGTCCGGGCAGCCGTCGGCCAGCGCGTTGATCGACAGGCCGGAGGTGTTGCTGGCGAAGATCGCGCCGGCGCGCAGATGCGGCGCAACCTTCGCGTACAGACCGTGCTTCCAGTCCATGCGTTCGGCGATCGCTTCGATCACCAGATCGCAGTCGGCCAGCCGTGCGAGGTCGCGGTCATAGTTCGCGATGTCGATGTGCGCGAGCGCGTCGGCGGTAGCCAGCGGCGCCGGCTCGAGTTTCTTCAGACCGTCGAGGGCGCGCCGGACGATGCCGTCGGGGTCGCCTGCCTTTGCCGGGAGATCGAACAGCACGACCGGAACCTGCGCATTCGCGCAGTGGGCGGCGATCTGCGCTCCCATGACGCCGGCGCCGAGCACGGCGACGCGACGGATTCGTGTGGGACGGGACATGGTGGTCTCCCGAAGTCGGTACGCCGGCAGCAGTGCGCGGCCGGGTCAGTAGGAAGGCGGCCGGTGCCTTGTGGGCAGACCGGCCGGCGCTGCATCAGAAACTGTGGTTGTACTGCACCGACAGCAGGTCGGCACTGGTGTCGAACTTGCCGCTGATGATCTGGCCGGTGGGCGTTGTGCCCACGACGGTGCGCCGCTCTATGGCCTCGCGGTCGAAGAAGATGTGCGCGTAGCCGACATCGAGACTCGATTTCGGCGTCAGCGCGTAGCGCACACCGAAGGCGAGCCACCAGCGATCGCTGTCCGGCAGCGTCAGCGTGCGCGAGTCGGCATCCGGCACCGGAGTCTTGTCGAACGCGACACCGAAGCGCAGCTTCAGCGCCTCGGTGTACTTGTAGCCGGCGCCGAAACCGATGCGCCAGCTGTCGCGGAAGTCGTAATTCGGGTTGGACAGCCGGGCGCCGGTATTCCCGTTCCGTACGTCAAGCGACTTGAAGGTCGACCAGCCGGTCCAGGTGTAGTCGCCCATCATTTCCCAGCGCTCGTTCAGCTGCTGATGCACGGCCACCGAAAAGGTATCCGGCAGCTCGATCTTCGCGAACGCGGGCGTCACACCGGTCGCCGGCCCGGCATCGGTCGCCGTCGCTTCACCCTTCAGCCTGAAATCGATCTTCGAGCGGTAGGTCATGCCGACCCGCATGTCGGGCGTCACCTGATACATGAGTCCGAGGTTGAAACCCATCGCGGTGTCGTCGGCTTCGAGGCGGTTGCGCGCATTCGGCAGCAGCGGCGAGATCGGCAGCTGCTGCTGGATGTCGCCTTCGAGCTTGACGAAACTCACGCCGGCGCCGACCGACAGCTGGTCGTTGACGCGCCACGCGAACGACGGATTGACGTTCAGCGCCTTCAGGTCGACGTAATTGCCCTGGAAGCGCCCGACGAAGGTCGTGCTGTAGTCGGTCTTGTTGCCGAAGGTCGCCGACACGCCGACACCGATGCGGAATCGATCATTCACGGCATACGAGTAGTAGGCCGCCGGAATGAGCGACATGCCGCCGCCCTGACCGCCGTCGTCACCGAGCGGGAACGGCCCGAGCGCATTGCTGCCGCGATCGTCGAAGCGCAGCGAGCGATTCAGCAGCGTGCCCGCCGCCGAAATGCTGTGCCCCGGCGGCAGATAGGTCATGCCGGCCGGATTGAAGTAAATGGTGCTGGCGTCCTCGGCCATCGCCGCGGCGCCGGCGAAGGCGACACCCGTACCGGCCCCGTTCTGGTTCTGTACGGCAAAACCGGCCGCCATCGCCTGCCCGGACAGCAGTGCGCCGATGAGACCGGCAAGCAGTGCGGACGACTGACCCGCCACGGCGGCTTTCACTTTCCTCGACATCACGTCTCCTCTTTCCTCTATCCGATCACCTGTTTGTTCAAGTCCTGCGTGGCGCATTCATGATGCTCACGCAACTGCACACTGCTCCATCGGTCACTCCGCTGGAATATTCAGTTTCCGGCCATCTTCGCCCACCGCGACATAGGTTAACGTCGCCTCGGCCACCTTCTTTATGTATATGTTTTCGTAGCCCGTTTCCGAATACACCGCGATATCGACCGTGATCGACGTGTTGCCCACGCGGGATACGGCGGCATAGAACGACACCAAGTGCTGCGTGGTGATCGGCTGCAGGAACACGAAGGAATTGACCGCGACGGTGACCACGCGCGAGCGGGTGCGGCGCATGGCGGCGATGGAGCCGGCCACGTCGACCTGCGACATGACCCAGCCGCCGAAGATGTCGCCGGCGGCATTGAGGTCGCGCGGCATCGGCAGCAGCCGCAGCGCAGGTTGTTCTTCGGGGAGTGTGTCTGTCGGGTAGCTCATGATTCGTTCTCGTTTCTGTTCTGCTGGAAATCAGGGGGTGGCGGGCGCCGCATGATGCAGCGGTCCGCCGGTCCAGGGTGCGAAGCCGGCGCCGAATATCAGTCCGGCGTCGGCCAGATCGGCGTCGGCAACGACATGCTGCTCGACGCAGCGAGAGGTTGCCGCGACCAGTGGCGCGATCAGGCGGTCGGCCAGTCCGGCGGAAGCGGCGGGAGCGGCCTGCACGGTGCCTCGCAGCGGCTTGCCGTCCTGCCACGTATAGAAACCGGCACCGGTCTTGCGGCCGAGCCGGCCGGCATCGACATGACGCTGCAGGCAGCCGGGTGCCTGCGCGGCGCCGGTCAGGCGCGCGCCGGCTGCCAGCGCGATGTCCAGCCCGACCGTGTCGGCCAGTTCGATCGGCCCCATGGCCATGCCGAAATCGAGTGCGGCGCGATCCACCACCTCTGGCGCGATGCCTTCGTCGACGCACTTCATCGCTTCCAGCATGTAGGGGCCGAGCACCGCATTGACCAGGAAGCCCGGGCTGCTTGCCACCGGCAGCGGCAGCTTGTCGAGCGCCGCGACGAAGGCCGCTGCGCGCTGCACGGCGACGGCATCGCTGGCAGCGCCGCGCACCACTTCGACCAGCGGCATCTGCGCCACCGGGTTGAAGAAGTGGATGCCGATCAGCCGCGACGGATCCCGCAGCGCGGCGGCGATGTCCTCGATGCGCAGGCTGGAGGTGTTGGTCGCGATCAGTGCGTCGGGTTTGGCGCGCCGTTCGATGTCGCGGAACAGCGCCTGCTTCGCGGCGAGGTCTTCGTAGATGGCTTCGATGATGAGGTCGGCCCCGGCCACGCCGGCACCCGTGACGTCGGGAATCAGGCGGTCGAGGGCGGCACGCGCGGCACGGCGGTCGCCGCGGAATTTACGTGAAAAGGCACTGGTCGCACGCCGCATGGCGGGCGCGATGCGCTCGGCACCGTTGTCCTGCAGTGTGACCTGGAAACCGCGCAGGGCGCACCAGGCCGCGATGTCGCCGCCCATGACGCCGGCGCCGATCACGTGCACGCGCCGGATGACCGGCAGCCCTGCACCGTCGCCCTTGCCGAACGCACGCAGGCGCTCGCGCAGGTGATACACGCGCTGCAGGCTGGCCGTGGTCGGGTGCGTCACCAGCGAGGCAAGCGATGACGGATGCACGTCGGGCACCGCCAGCGCATTGCCGCCGAAGCGTTGCCAGATGTCGATGATGGCCCACGGTGCGGGGTAGTGCGTGCGGCTCGCCCGCTTCGCCACGCCCTGGCGGGCCTTGCCCGCCACGATGCCGCCCAGCGGCCCGGTCAGCAGGCGCTGCATGAAGGAAAGCGCGCGCCGCGGTGCGCCGGACAGTACGGCGGCTGTCGCGTGTTCACGCATCAGCCGCGCCGGCGCGATGTCATCAACCAGCCCGAGTGACTTCGCACGGCGCACATCCAGTGCGCGGCCGGTCAGCATCATGTCGAGCGCGGCCGGCGCGCCGATGCGGGCCGGCAAGCGCAGCATGCCGCCCCAGCCGGGCACGATGCCCAGCATGACTTCGGGCAGCGAAAAACGCGTACCCGGTTCGTCCACCGCAACGATGGTGCGGCAGGCCAGCGCAAGTTCGGTACCGCCGCCGACACAGAAACCGCGCACCAGCGCACAGGTCGGGTAGGCGACGCCGGCCAACCGGTTGAACAGATTCCAGCCGCGTTCGAGCAGCGCGCGCGCGCCGGCCACATCGCTGACCTGACCGAATTCGGCGATGTCGGCGCCGGCGATGAAGCCGCCGGCCTTGCCGGACTGGATGACCAGCCCGCGCGGCGGTGCGGCGTCAAGCGTGTCGAGCACATCACCCAGTTCGCGCATCACGCCGGCCGACAGCGTGTTCACGTTCGCGTCAGCGCGGTCGAAGGTGAGCCAGGCGATTCCATCGGCGTCGCGCGCCAGACGCCAGTGCTGCAGTCCGGTCGTCATCGATGAGGTCATGTCGTTGCCACCAGCATGGCACCGCCCTGTCCGCCGCCGATGCAGATTGATGCGATGCCGCGACCACCACCCTGCCGGCGCAGCACGTGCAGCAGATGCAGCACGATGCGCGCGCCGCTGGCGCCGACCGGATGACCGATGGCGATGGCGCCGCCGTCGATGTTCAGCCGGCGATCGTCCAGCGTGCCCAGCGCACCCGGCAAGCCCAGTTCGGTGCGACAGTAGTCGTCGCTCTTCCACGCCTCGATGCAGCCGATCACCTGGGCGGCGAACGCCTCGTTGATTTCCCAGGCGTCGAGATCATTCAGGCCCAGGCCGTGGCGCTGCAGCAGCGGCGTGGCGGCATGCACCGGCCCCAGCCCCATCTGCGCCGGGTCCAGCCCGGCCCATTGCACATCGACGATGCGTCCGAGCGGCGTCAGACGATGTTCATCGACCGCCTTCTGCGACGCCAGCAGCAGCCAGGCCGCGCCGTCGGTGACCTGAGAACTGTTGCCGGCCGTGATGCGACCATGGCGACGGTCGAACACCGGCCGCAGTTTCGCCAGCCGCGGCACCGACGAATCGAGCCGCGTGCCATCGTCCTCTGTATATATGCGACCACGTCCATCGGCGACCGGGACGATTTCGCCGAAGTGGCCGGCATCGAGCGCGGCTGCGGTGCGCTGGTGCGAGCGCATCGAGAAGAAATCCATCTGCGTGCGGCCGATGCCGAAGCGCGCGGCGAGGTTTTCGGCAGTCTGGCCCATATTGATGCCGATCACCGGATCGGTCAGTCCCTTGAGCAGGCCGATCACCGGCACCAGCATGCCGGGGCGGAATTTCGTCAGCAGCTGCGCACGCGCGCCGAGGCTTTTGGCGGCATACCACTGCGACAGCCAGCGCACCATGGCATCGGAAAACAGCAGGTGGGCGCGCGACAGCGCATCGACGCCGCCAGCCAGCACCAGATCGGCACGGCCGCGCTGGATGTCGGCCATGGCCGAATCGAGCGCCTGCATCCCGCTGGCGCAGTTGCGCATCACCGTCCAGCCCGGCACGCGGTCGCCGCAGCCCATGCGCAGTGCGGCGATGCGGCCGATGTTCGCTTCTTCGGCCGACGGTGCCGCACAGCCGAGGATGACCTCGTCGAGCTGGTCCGGCCGGAAGCACTGGCGCGACAGCAGCGCGCTGCCCGCCGCGACGGCCAGATCGGCGGCTGCGAACGGGCCGGGCGCATTGCGCGACTTCAGGAAGGGCGAGCGCGCGCCATCGACCACGAAGACATCGGGCATCGTCATCAGGCGGCCATCGCCGAAACGTTGTGCGATTCGGCCGGTGGCGCCGCGACCACATCGGCGCCGAGGTCCTGCGGGAAATCGTCAACCCTCACCACGCGGTCGCGCAGCGCGTCGCGCCGTTCGATCAGCGCGAATTCGGCGGCATCGATCAGGCCGGCGTCGAACGCGGCCTGCATCAGACCGGCACCGCGCGCCTTCAGCGCGCCCTTCTTCTGTGCAGCGCGCACGCGCGCCTCGATCGGCTCGGCTGCGACCGTGGCGGCGAGGGCGTACTCGATGACGCCGACCGGATCGTGTTCGTCAGCCGGCACGTACATGCCGGCGCTCAGACGGTCACGCGTGGCCGACGGCTCGATCAGCAGCTTCGCCACTTCACCGCCAAGGCGGTCGGACGGCACGATGTAGGGCCGGCCAAGCGGGAAGATGAGCCGGCGCAGCACCCCGCCGACAAACCGGTTCGGGAAGTTGGCGATGACGCCTTCGAAAGCGTTCTGCGCCTGGTACAGCGCATCGCGGATGGCCCAGTGCATGAGCGGCGCATCGGCCGCCTGGCGGCCTTCGGCCTCGAAGCGCCTGAGCGTTGCCGAACACAGGTACATCTGCGACAGGATGTCGCCCAGCCGCGCCGACAGCTTTTCCTTGCGCTTGAGGTCGCCACCCATGGTAAGCATTGCCGCGTCTGCAAGGAAGGCGAACGCTGACGACATGCGCATGAGCTGCTGATGATGACGCCGCGTTTCCGGTGCCACATCGACCGGCAGCGACAGCCAGTGCGAACCGGTCAGGCCGATCACCAGCGTGCGCGCCGCATTGCTGACGGTGTAGCCGATGTGAGAAAACAGCGCATCGTCGAATTCGGCGAGCGCAGTCGGCGTGTCCTCCGCCAGCGCGGCGCGCATTTCGCGCAGCACGTAGGGATGGCAGCGCACGGCACCCTGGCCGAAGATGATGAGACTGCGCGTCAGGATGTTCGCGCCCTCGACCGTGATGCCGATCGGAATCTGCTGGTAGGCGCGGCCGAGGAAGTTGGAAGGGCCGAGACAGATGCCCTTGCCGCCCAGAATGTCCATGCCGTCGTTGACCACCTGACGCGTGCGTTCGGTGATGTGGTATTTCACGATGGCCGACACGACGGAAGGCTTTTCACCGAGATCGATGGCGCCGGCCGTCAGCGTGCGCGCGGCATCCATCATGTAGAGGTGGCCGCCGATGCGCGCCAGCGGCTCCTGTATGCCCTCGAAGCGGCCGATTGCGGTCTTGAACTGGCTGCGCACGCGGGCATATCCGCCGACGCAGCGCGCGGTGAGCTTGGCCATGCCGGTGTTCGAGGCCGGCAGCGAAATCGAGCGGCCGGCGGCGAGGCACTCCATCAGCATGCGCCAGCCCTGACCAGCCATGGCCGGGCCGCCGATGATCCAGTCGAGCGGCATGAACACGTCCTTGCCCCAGTTCGGCCCGTTCTGGAACACCGCATTGAGCGGATAGTGGCGACGACCTATCTGCACGCCCGGGTGCGAGGTGGGAATCAGCGCGCAGGTGATGCCGATGTCTTCCGCGTCGCCCAGCAGGTGGTCCGGATCGTACAGGCGGAAAGCGAGACCGAGCAGCGTGGCGACCGGGCCGAGCGTGATGTAGCGCTTGTCCCATGTCACGCGCATGCCCAGCACTTCGCGCCCTTCGTGCCAGCCCCGGCAGATGACGCCGAAATCCGGGATGGCTGCCGCATCCGACCCGGCCTGTGGGCTGGTCAGCGCGAAGCACGGAATTTCCAGACCTCTGGCGAGCCGCGGCAGGTAGTGATCCTTCTGCGCGTCGGTGCCGTAGTGCAGCAGCAGTTCGGCCGGACCGAGCGAATTGGGCACCATGACGGTCACGGCCGACGCCGAACAGCGGGTCGACAGCTTGGTCACGATCTGCGAATGCGCCCAGGCGGAAAACTGCCTGCCGCCGTACTGCTTCGGAATGATGAGGCCGAGGAAGCCGGCGTCCTTGATGTACTGCCACGCATCGGGCGGCAGGTCCTTCAGTTCGTGCGAAATGCGCCAGTCGTTCGACAGCCGGCACAACTGTTCGACTTCATTGTCGATGAAGGCCTGTTCCTCGACGCTCAGGCGCGGCTCCGGATAGCCGTACAGCTGTGTCCAGTCGGGGCGCCCGCGGAACAGTTCGCCCTCCCACCACACCGTGCCTGCCTCGAGCGCGATGCGTTCGGTGTCGGACATCGGCGGCAGGATCTTCCGGTACACCTTCAGCAACGGCGCGGCAATGAGGGTGCGGCGCAGCGGCACGACGTTCAGCAGCAGCACGGGTACGCCCGCGAGCAGTGCGACGCAGACGTTCACTCCGGTCGACCAGCCGAAATGCAGGCTCGCACCGGTCAGCCACGCGGCTGCAGCAGCTGTCCAGACGAGCAGCGGCGCACGCAGGTAAGCGAGCAGGATCGCTCCCACAGGCACAAGCAGCAGTATCCAGGCCATGACGATCTCCGTATCCGGTGCGCCGCTGCCGCTGCCGGCAGACGACCTGCACTTTTGCATCCATGATGTACTGCTAGTCGATCCGGCCTTCCATGCCGGGCAGCGGAGCTCGCAAACCACCGAGCAGGAAGCTCATCAGCCGCGGGGCCATGCGCTGCATGGCGTCCGGCTCGTCGATCCGCACGCCGGTCAGTACCTGCAGCGAATCGATGCCCGACACCGCATACGACATGGCACCCAGCATGAAATGCAGGCGCCACACGATCTCCTCGAGCGGAACGGCCGGAAGCGCACGCTGCAATGCCTGCTTGTAACGGCTGATCACCACTGCATATTCAGTCGACAGGAAGGCCCGTACCTGCGGCGACGGTTCCGTGAAGGTGCGACCGAGCAGCCGCATGAAGTCGTGCCCCTTCCGGCTTCCGGCCGCCAGTTCGAGCGAGCCGCCGAAAAACGCCTCCATGATCACGCTAGCCCTGACCGGCCGGTCGCCGGCCGCCTGTTCCGCGGCATCGAGCGCATTCATGCGTTTTTCGTTGAGCGGATGCAGATGGCGGCGCAGTACCTCCTGCACCAGCACGTCCTTGGAACCGAAGTGGTAGTTCACCGCCGCGAGATTGACGCCGGCGGCGCCGGTGATCATGCGCATCGACGTCGCCTCGAAGCCGTGCGCGACGAACAGCGCCAGCGCCGCATCGAGAATGCGGGTGCGTGTTTCACCGGCGGACAGCGACGTGCGACGGACATCCATGCAGCCACACCCTGGATTCAAACGTTCGTTTTAATCTAGGGGACGTTTCGGCTTCTGTCAAGTCATTCCGACAAGCGCACGAGGTATCGGCGATGGAGCAGCGCCGGAGCGTTTGCTCAGACGACGAGCAGCAGCATCGCCACCACAAGCGCAATGAGCACGGCGATCAGCATGCCCCTGCGGTCTGCCGCCGACCAGGGAGAGGGCGGCAAAGCGCTGCGCGCCGACGGCACGCGCACCGGGGCCGGACCGGCATCCTTCAGCGCGGCGTCGATGACCTGACGACTGACGCCGACGGTGGCGGCGAAGCGGTCGGGATCGCCGATGGCGCCCGACCACGCCGCGAGACGGATGGTCGCGGCCGTCGAGTCGAACTCGCGGGCCAGACCGCGTGCGACCAGACGCTCGCCCGACGGCATCCGGCCGTCGCTGCCAGCCTGCGACGACGCCTGCCCGCGCGCGGGCAGGCGCAAGTCCGATGCCCCCGCGGACTGTTCCCGGCAGGCCGTCAGATCGGCCGCCATGTCGGCGGCACTTGCGTAGCGGTCGTCCGGCGACTTGGCCAGCGCTCTCGCAACGATGAGATCGAGCATCGGCGGCAGCGCCGGATTGATCGAACCGGGAGCTGCCGGCGTGTGGTGAATGACCTGGTACATCACCGACTGGATGTCGCTGCCGTTGAAGGGCGAACGCCCGGTGACCATTTCGTGGAGGATGACGCCGAGCGAAAACACATCGACCCGCGAGTCCGGACTTCGGCCCAGCACCTGTTCCGGCGACAGGTAGCGCGGCGAACCGAGCAGGATGCCGGTCTGGGTACGCACGTCGGCGCTGTGCATGCGCGCAATGCCGAAATCAGTGATCTTGGCACGTCCGTCGCCGATGATCATGATGTTTCCGGGTTTGATGTCGCGGTGAATCACGCCGCGTTCGTGCGCATACGCCAGTCCGTCGGCCACCTGTGCCGCGATATCCAGCGCACGGTCCAGGGTCAGTTCGCCATCGGTGATCAGATCCTTCAGTTCGCGGCCGTCGAGGAACTCCATCGCCATGTAGGCCATGTCTCCGCAGCGACCGATGTCGTGAATCGTCACGATGCTCGGATGGTTCAGGCCACCGGCGGCGCGCGCTTCGATCAGGAAGCGTTTTTCGTAGAACTCGATCTCGTCCAGATCGAGCGCCATGTTGATGGTCTTGATGGCGACCGTGCGATCGAGCAGCGGATCGAAGGCGCGATACACGACGCCCATCGCCCCGCGGCCGATTTCGGCAACGACATCGTAACGACCGATGTTGGCCAGCGCGTTCATGGAATGCGTCTCACCGCCCCTGAATGACGCTGCGGTAAACCGGGCCCCATTTCGGGTGTCCGGACTCTGCAGCCGTCAGTGCGAACTCGGGGTCCGCCGCCAGGGCGTTGCCGAAAGACTGCCGGCAGGCGGATTCGCGGTCGCTGATGCAATGGATGAATGCGAGGTGCTTGTGCGCGCGCGCCTGGCCGGCACGGCTGCGCAGACCACCGGCGAGGCTGGCCTTCAGCAGTTCGGTCGCCTGCGTGTAGCGACCGTCCTCGTACTGCGCAACACCGGCAGCGAGCAGGTCTTCCGGCGTACGGGCGGGTACCGCTGCAGGTTTCGCAGGCGCGGGTGGGGGTGCGGACGCGGTCGTCGGTGTCGCCCTGGGTTTTGACTGGGGCTGCGGCTGGGACGGTTCGGGCTTCAGCGCAGTGACCACCTCATCGACTCGCTTCTGAACCGCAGCGCAGCCCGTCAGCAAAAGCACCGCACACAGCGCGGCAAACGCGCGCCACCCCGCAACGGGAGGCGCACTTCTTCTAGCGGAATTCATGGCGAATCCTGATCTCCTGGCCGGCACTGACTTCGAACTCCCGTCGGTGCGGGGGGAATGCCGGGTTGCGTATCTCGAGCACATGCATGCCGGGCGACAGCGCGACCTCGCGCTGCGGCGGTGCAGCGCCATATTCGACGCCATCCACGCGGATGTCACCCCACGGAAGCACATTGACACGAAGCATGACGGACCGTGCAGCCGGCGCGGCCTCGGCGGATAGGCGGGCTTCCTCCGGGACAGCGGCGGCCTGCGTGACAGCCGGGACCGGGACGTCGTCGGGAACCAGTACGACAAGCCGGACGAAGATGGCCGTGATCACGATCAGCGCAACGACGAGCGCCGTTGCGACCGGCGGACGACGCCATATCTGCCCGCGGGGGTGCGCGCTCGCGCGCAGGGATTCGAGTCGTGCCGGCAGATCCGTCACCGGATGCCGGCTCAACGCAAACACATCGTGTTCCCTGACCTGCGGGTCGGTGCGGACGCCGTCGAAGGTGAACGACGCACCCGACTCGACCGACACGTCGGCGAGTGCTTCGACATAGCCACGCGATGCAAGCACCTGACCGACGTCCGCAAACCGCATCACCTGCTGCGCCACGTCGATGCCGTCACCGATGATGTTCGGCTGTCCGTCTGCATCGGTGACCAGCCTGACCGGACCCAGATTGATGCCGATGCGCAACGGCAGGGCGCCGTCGTTGCGGTCGCCTTCCGGCGATGCGTGCAGCGCCAGCGCAAAAAGGAAAGCCTCTTCCGGTCCGTCGAGAAAGGTCACGACCACACCGCTGACGGTATCGAGAACAATGCGGTCCTCTACCCTGAGGTACGTGAGCGCCTTCTCCAGCAACGCATTGAAGCGCGCCGTCAGCTGCATCTGGTCGCCGACGCTCACCTTCGAATACTCGACGATGTCGATGAAGACGACGCTGCAGAAGGAAGGGCTGTTGCCGTGCTGGGTCATGACCGGGCGGTGACGCCGTGAAGGGTTTGTCTTGATGGGCCACACGAAACATCGCGCATCGGCAGCGCACTTGCGTGCGTTTCACGAACGGGGCGAATTCGGTCGGACGGCGGCCACACGCTGTGTCAGGCGAACATCAGGCACACTCCGCAGATACGGCCACCGGCGTGCAAGGATAGCGCACCCACACGACGCCGCTTCGACGCCCGCACGCCGCACTTGTTCCATCGACGGATGCAGGCGCCGCGCACCGACCAACGACCGGCGCAACGCTGCCGGCGCAGGAATCGGCGCGGGTCGCCGAGATCCGTCGTCCGGGGGCGCGGTGTCAGTGCTGTACCTGGTAACCGGCGTCTTCGAGCGCCTGCCGGATGTCGGCGCCCGACACCAGCGGGCTGTGCTCGACGCACACAGCACCGGTTTCGGGGGTCACATCCACCGTGTCGATTCCCGGCAGATCGTGGATGACGTTGGTGATCTCGGCAATGCAGTGCTCGCCGTCCAGATCGCAGACGGTTATCAGTGTCGTGTGCATGAGTCCTCCCTTGAAGCAGTAACGGCAGTGCGCAGGGCGTTTCGAAGTCTGCACGGTAGCAGACGGCCCCGGTTACGGCTCTGTTCAGTTTGCAGCGTGGCCCGGTCTGCAGACTTGCTCGCAATCAATGGCAATGCTCGCGAGACTGGACGGCCATCACGACTCGCGTATCGTTGAAGGATGCCTTTCCTGCCGTCTTCCCCATGCCGGACAACATCGACCACCGATTGATCGGGCTCGCTGCCGCGCTCGGCATCGGCCTGCTGATCGGCATGGAGCGCGAGCGGCGCAAGGGCGAAGGACCGGCGCGCGCCGCGGCCGGCTTGCGCACTTTCACGCTGGCGGCGCTGCTCGGCGCCCTGGCCATGCTGCTGGGCGGCGGCCTGACGCTGGCCGTGCTGGCCGGCGTCGTCGGCGTGCTGACCACGGTGTCGTATGTCCGCTCGTCCGCCGACGACCCGGGCCTGACCACCGAAATCGCGCTCGTGCTCACCTTCATGCTCGGTGCGCTGGCGCTGCATGACGCGCCGCTCGCCACCGGCATCGGCGTGCTGGTCGCCATCACGCTGGCTGCGCGTACCCAGCTGCACCGCTTCGTGGTGCGCGTGATGTCGGAAGACGAACTTCACGACGCGCTGCTGCTGGCGGCGGCGGCACTCGTCATCCTGCCGCTCACGCCCGATCGCACGGTCGATCCGTTCAACGCGATCAACCCGCGCACGCTGTGGACGCTGGCGGTGCTCATGATGACGATCAACGCCTGCGGCCACATCGCGCTGCGCGCGATCGGGCCGGCGCTCGGTCTGTCGTTCGCCGGCTTTGCCTCGGGTTTCGTGTCGAGCACCGCGACCATCGCGGCCATGGGTGCGCAGGCGGTGCGCACGCCGGCGCTGCGCGCGGCGGCGGTTTCTGGTGCCGTGCTGTCCTCGGTCGCGACCGTGCTGCAGCTGGTGCTGCTGCTGTCCTTCACCAGTACTCCGGTGCTGCGCGAAATGGCGCTGCCCCTGCTGGCCGCCGGCGTCATGGCCCTCGCCTACGGTCTGCTGATTTCCGCACGCGGCGCCCGCGTGCCGGACGGTCAGACCGCGCCGCCCGGGCGTGCCTTCAACCCGCGTGTCGCCATCCTCTTCGCACTGACCATCGGTGCCATGCTGCTGCTCACCTCGCTGCTGACCGACGCGCTGGGTCAGGTCGGCCTTGGCCTGGCCGCAGGACTGGCCGGTTTTGCGGATGCCCACTCGGCCGCCGCCGCCGTGGCCGCGGTGCATGGCAGCGGCAAGATCACCGCCGCCGGGGCGGTACTGCCGATCCTGATCGGCTTCACCAGCAACGCCGTGAGCAAGATCGTCGTTGCCGCCGCCGCAGGCGACCGCGGATTCGTCGGTCAGGTCGCCCCGGGGGTACTGCTGTCGGTCGGCGCCGCCTGGGTGGCGTGGCTGGCGGGCGCGTGAGCGACGCATCGGCGTGACCGGGCAGCTGCGTCCGTGATCGCCCTTCGCGAACCGGAAGATCCGTCGCCGCAAGGCTCGACGACCCCGGCAGCATCCTGCCGGTACCTTACAATCCTGGCATGAGACATTCCGCCAGCGGCCCCCTGCCCGCCCCCGACGCTGCACCCGGCACCCGCCGCCGGGACCTCGACACCCTGAAGAGCCTTTTTCCCTACCTCTGGGCCTACAAGTGGCGCGTGCTGATCGCGCTCACCTTCCTGATCGGCGCCAAGGCGGCGAACGTCACGGTACCCCTCGTCTTCAAAGAGCTCATCGATGCACTTACGCCAGCCGCAGCCATGCAGAAGAGCGCACTCGAACTGGCGCCGCTGCTGGTGCCACTCGGGCTGCTGGCGGCCTACGGTGCTCTGCGTTTTTCGACCTCGCTGCTGACCGAACTGCGCGAAATCGTGTTCTCGCGGGTCACGCAGCAGGCCGTGCGACGCATCTCGATGCAGGTTTTCCAGCATCTGCATGCGCTGTCGCTGCGCTTTCACCTCGAGCGTCAGACCGGCGGCCTGACCCGCGACATCGAACGCGGCACCCGCGCCATCGGCTCGCTGATCAGCTACACGCTGTATTCCATCCTGCCGACGCTGGTCGAAATGGGACTCGTACTCAGCATCCTGGCAGTGAAGTACGAAGCGGCGTTCGCGCTCATCACGGCGATTACGCTGGTCATCTACATCACCTTCACCGTGATGGTGACCAACTGGCGCACCAAGCTGCGGCGCGAGGTCAACGAGCTGGACTCGGCTGCCAACACGCGCGCCATCGACAGCCTGCTCAACTACGAAACGGTCAAGTATTTCAACAACGAAGGCTTCGAGGCGCGCCGCTACGACGAACAGATGGCACGCTGGCAGCGGGCGCAGGAGCGCAGCCAGATTTCGCTGTCCTATCTGAACATCGGCCAGGCCTTCATCATCGCCATCGGCGTCACGCTCATGATGTGGCGCGCCACGGTCGGCGTGGCAGAAGGCCGCATGACGCTGGGCGACATCGTGCTGGTCAATGCCTTCATGATCCAGCTCTACATCCCGCTGAATTTCCTCGGCGTGCTGTACCGCGAAATCCGCCAGTCGCTGACCGACATCGAACGCATGTTCGGCCTGCTGGAAACCCACCGCGAAGTGGCTGACGATGCCGAGGCGAAGGTGCTCGCCCCGGGTCCCTGCGAGGTGCGCTTCCAGCAGGTGAACTTCAGCTACGAGCCGTCGCGCCGGATCCTGTTCGACGTCGATTTCACGATACCGGCCGGTGGCCGTGTCGCCGTGGTCGGTCAGTCGGGATCGGGCAAATCGACGCTGGCCCGCCTGCTGTACCGCTTCTACGATGTAGACAGCGGCGGCGGCCGGATACTGATCAACGGCACCGACATCCGCAAGCTCACGCAGGACAGCCTGCGCGGTGCCATCGGCATCGTTCCGCAGGACACGGTGCTGTTCAACGACAGCATCCACTACAACATTCAGTACGGTCGCGTGACCGCGTCGGCCGAAGAAGTCGAAGCCGCCAGCCGCGCCGCGCAGCTGCATGACTTCGTGACCCGCCTGCCCGACGGCTACGACACGAAGGTCGGCGAGCGCGGCCTCAAGCTGTCCGGCGGCGAGAAACAGCGGGTCGCGATCGCCCGCGCACTGCTGAAGGACCCGCCGGTACTCATCTTCGATGAAGCCACGTCGGCCCTCGATTCGAAGACCGAACAGGCGATACAGACCCAGCTCGAACAGGTCGCGCGCGGCCACACCACATTGATCATCGCGCACCGCCTGTCCACCATCATGGATGCTGACCAGATTCTGGTCATGGACGCCGGCCGCATCATCGAGCGCGGCTCGCACGCCGAACTGCTGGCGCAGGACGGCGCCTATGCGCAGATGTGGGCGCTGCAGGCGCAGGAGGAAGACGCCGTCTGACATCTATCGAATACGCGCGGCTGGCAAGCTGCGAGCAGTGGAGGGACGAAAAAAAACCGCGCAGCGCGCGGTTTTTTTTCGCATTGCCTGCCGACCCGATCAGGCCTGCCGGCGACGGCGCACGAACACCATGCCGGCCAGCGCCGCACCCATCAGGGCGATCGACTCCGGTTCGGGAACACCGGTTGAGGGCGGCGGTGCGGTCTTTGCAACGATGGTCGAAAGCTTGGTGTAATCGTTGCGCACTCCGTCGGTGCCGCCCGGAGTGATCAGCCAGTAACGCGAATACACGCTGTTGTCCGTATCACGCGTGCCGGCATTGTTCCCCGACTGGGTTCCTTCGAATGCACTGCCCACCTGAGCCCAGCCGGCTCCGAGCGTACCGAGCGTTTTCCCGGTCACCGCTCCGGTGGAGGCAAAACTGTTGGTCGTTTCGTTGAAGGCATAAAGCTTGTAGTCGTTGTCAGTCTGCGCCCAGCCGAAGCTGAGGGAACTGATGCTCAGAGCCTGATCAAACGACACGAGAAGCAGTTCCGACTTGCCTGCGTTGTCGAACGAATGCTCAGGTGCTCTGGCTGAATAACCGTCCGGGCTTAAGCTCGTATTCCAATACCATTCGTCGTTTCCGTTGGTGCTTGTCTCGCGGCTGGTCACACCGACGCAGCACGAACCTTGAAACGTCAAGTAGGCCGCCTCGATCGCCGATGACGCGCCCGTCTCGGCGTATGCCTGAAGCGACATCGTGGCGCCGCTCGTGCTGTACTGCAGCTTCGAGTACTCGGCCTCCGAAACGAAACCGGTAGCCGACGTCTTGGTCGCCAGCGACGACCCGAGACCCCATGAATAGGTCGCTGCGGAAGCGACACCGGAAAGACCCGCAATGACTGCGGCACTCAGAATGTTCAGGGCTGTTCGGTTCATCTCAATTCCTCGCTGTACGGATGATGCAACGTGTTGTTACAGCGTAGCAATTTATAGTCCACTTTATTTTGTTAAACAAAAACAAAGACATATCAAATGCAAAATTGTGTGTTGTAAATAAAATCGACACCGGACTCCAGCTTCACTTGAGTTCGGCGTGCAGCACTTGCGCGGCCTCGACCCCGGGGAAGGCAACACCGGGCTGAAGCGCGGCTTCGAGTTCCTGCCGCGCCTCTGCCTTGCGCCCGGATTTTGCGAGCGCCCACCCGAGGTGATACCGGATTTCCGGGTTTGCCGGATCACGAAGACGCGCCTCCCGCAGGTGTTGCAGACCGGCATCCATCTGCCCCTGCTGAACCAGCATCCAGCCGAGCGTGTC
>JAGNYW010000054.1 GCA_017984755.1 Methyloversatilis sp. | reverse complement strand
GCGTCGGCTTGCGACGCGCCGAGTACTCAAGATCGGCGAAGCTGGTTTGCTTTTTCATCTGGACGGTTGCGCGTATCGGGATGACCCAAGCATTCTACGGGGACGGGGTTAAATCAGTGTTTCCCTAGAATATTGCGGCGCAACACGCCATTCCAAATACAATCGGTCCATCGTGCGGCACCTGTCAGGAACCCTCATGCATTACCTTGCGGTGAAAATTCGTCTTTCCATCCTGTTCGTCGCAGTATTTGGTGCGACGGCGGTGTGCGCACTCGATGCACCGCCGCCCCTGCCGCGACTCGAGCGCGAACACTTCACCGTGTCCGGCCTGTCGTCCGGTGCTGCCATGGCGGTGCAGATGGGCGTTGCGCATTCGTCGCGCGTGCGCGGCATCGGCATCCTTTCCGGCCCGCCCTATCTGTGCGCGCAGGGCTTCGTCACCAAAGCGACCAACGAATGCCTGACCATCGGTCAGACCTGGCTGCGCGAGCTGTTCGGTCCGCTGTTCGGCCGGTCGCTGTTCAGCAGCGGCGAACGCGACATCGAAGTGCAGGACCTGATCGACGACACCGTGAAACTGGCCCGGCAGAACCGCATCGATCCGGTGTCGGGCATGGCCGGACAGCGCATCTGGGAATACCGCGGCAGCGAAGACCGCGTGGTCGGCTCGAAAGCATCAACCGCACAGCACACCTTCTTCCTGCACTTCGGTGGTCTGGTCGTGCGCGGCGAACCCCGCGCCACGCCGCACACGCTGCCCACCGCCGACCCGGCACAGGGCGCCTGCGACGCAACGGACAAGGATTACGTCAGCGGCTGCGATTTCGACGCTGCGGGCAGCCTGCTGCGCAGTCTCCACAGAAAGCCCCGTGCCAGGGCGGATGACGGTGCGGGCCAGTGGTATGCCGTCAGACAGGGCGAGCACGTCCCCGCTGCCCCCGGACTGTCCGACGCGACGCTCGCACGGCGCTCGATCGGTCTCGCCGAAGAAGCGCGGGTGTTCGTGCCGGAAATCTGCAACGAAGAGCGTTGCCGCGTGCACGTCGCACTGCACGGCTGCGAACAGGGCATGTCGGACGACGCCTATCGCGCCTTCGCCGAACACGGCGGCTTTGTGAACTGGGCGGGACCGCTCAGGCTGGTAATGATCTTCCCGCGTGTCGAGGCGATCAAGCCACTCGAACGCGGGCAGTGGGACAGCGTCGGCAACCCGCTGGGCTGCTGGGACTGGTGGGGCTACACCACGCCGGGCGACCTGCACGGCTACGCCACGCGCGACGCGCCGCAGATCCGTACCCTGATCAATATGGTGGACCGGCTGGGCAAGACTGCAGAGTGAGTGTGCAGGCCGCGACCGTCCAGCCAGTCGAAGTGCGCGCTGTCTGCTGGTGGCAACCGCCGGTTCTGCGCGCTGTCTGACCGGGCCCGAACATCATCCCGATGACTGACCCGGCGAGCACCATGATGCTGTACGACCCTTCGTTGCTGACCAAACTGCTCGTATCACTGGTCATCCTGGCCCTCGCGCTGCTGGTGACGCGCACGGCGCGGCTGGTGGCCGAAGCGCGTTTCGAAGAGCCGGCAACGCGCAAGCAGGCGTGGATCACGATACGGAACATTGCGCTGCTGTCGAGCCTCGTCCTGCTCGGCCTGACCTGGACGCTGGGCGGCGATCAGTCGTCGCTGCCGCTGGCCGCAGTGGCCGGCGCCACGCTCATCGTGTCCAAGGACATCCTGATTTCCGCCATGGGCGGTGCCGTGCTCTTCCTGACCCGTACCTACCAGGTGGGCGACTTCGTCGAGGTCGGCGGCATCCGCGGACGCGTGGCCGACATCCGCTTTCTGAGCACCCTGCTGGACGGCAGCGGCGACGCCGACCTGATCACCGGCAGCCGCGTGCTGCTGCAGCACAGCGTCATCCTGACCGGTTTGCTGAAAGTGACGCCGCACGAGCATTACATGCTGACCACCGTGCGTGTGTTCGTGGGTGAACCGCACGACATCCCGACGCGGCAGGCCCTTCTGCAGCAGGCAGCAAACGAGGTGTGCGCGGCATGGATAGAGGAAGCCGATCGTGCCCTGCTGGCGCTCGAAGCGACGCACTGGAGCCGCCTGCCCTCGGCGCGGCCGCGCGTGTTCATCGACCTGTCGAGCGACAAGGGCGCGCAGCTGGTCGGCGCCTTTCCCTGCCGGGTCGAAGAGCGTCTGCACGTCGAGCAGCAGGTGCTCGGCCGCTTCGTCGAGGCACTGGCCGTGGCACGCGCGGAGGCACCGGAAACCGGAGCGAGCGGAACTCAAACCTCCGGGGCCATCGCCCGATCATCGACCTCCGAAGCACACGAGGGTGCCGGCGACAGTCGTCCGATGCCGCTCGCCAGCAGCGCTCCGATGCATGCGTTGTCGCGCACCGATCGCAAGGATTGATACAGCAGCTCGGCCTGGGGATAGACGCGTCGCAGCAGGTTGAGCCACTGCTTGAGCCGGCCCGCCGCGTGGCGCGGCTCGACGTGGCCGAGCACGCGCTGCCAGTATTCGGCAACCAGCGGAGCCAGCCGCGGCCAGTCCTGTGCCGGGTCGGTGGCAGGTCGGTCCTCCAGATGACGGCGGATGCGCTCGACCAGCAGGGGGTCGGCCACCGCACCGCGACCGATCATCACATCGACCAGACCGCTTTCGCTGCGGCAGCGCAGGTAATCCTCCACCGTCCAGACTTCACCGTTGGCCACCACCGGCACCTTCACCGATTCGGCAATGCGCGCGATCCATGGCCAGTGCGCCGGCGGCCTGTAGCCGTCGAGCTTGGTGCGCGCATGCACCACGATCATCTGCGCCCCGCCGTCGGCGAGCGCCTGCGCGGCTTCGATGGCGCGCGAGGTGTCGCGGACGCCGAGCCGCATCTTGGCAGTGAACGGCACGCGACCGCCCACGGCGCGGCCGACGGCGCTGGCGATGTCATGCAGCAGTTCGGGTTCATCCAGCAGCACCGCGCCACCGCGATGGCGATTGACCGTCGGCGCCGGACAGCCGAAATTGAGGTCGATGCCGGCCGGATCGAGCTGTGCCAGCCGGTCCGCATTGTCGGCCAGGCAGGCCGGGTCGGAACCGAGCAGCTGCACGCGCACCGGCACGCCGCCGACGGTACGCGAGCCATTCAGCAGTTCGGGCGCCACGCGCACATGGCAGCGCGCCGGCAGCACCGTGTCGGTCACGCGCACGAATTCGGTCACGCACCAGTCGTAGCGGGCCGCCTGTGTGACCACGGCGCGCAGGCGAGCATCGAGCAGACCTTCCATCGGTGCAAGCAGCAGGCGGGGCGCGACGTATTCAGTCAGCATTGAAAGAGGAAAACCTTACGCAGGGCAGCATGCGAGGGCGCATGTTTTGCGATCATGCGCGGCGGAGCGGGATTATGGCCCCGCACACGAATGGAAAGCATCATGAACAAGCAGAATCGGGAAGACACCCACTGCGGCTGCAGCACCTCCTGCGAAGCCGCGATGATCGTACCGGCCGAACCCCTGTCCGAACAAAAGTCCGAACTGCCTGCCGGTGCGATGCACAGCGTCTTCAGCGTACCCGGCATGGATTGCCCGTCCGAAGAGCGCCTGATCCGCATGGCGCTGGACGGCGCCTACGGGCTGCGCCGGATGGACTTCGATCTGCCGGCGCGCACCCTAGCGCTGACGCACGACGGCCCGCCCGAACCGCTGCAGGCCAGGCTCGCTGCGCTGGGCATGGGGGCCGTGCTGGTCGACGCGCAGCCCTGCGCGGCAACACCTCCGATCAAGCCTGACGACGCCGGCGAATCACGCGTGCTGCGCCTGCTGCTCACGATCAATGCCTTCATGTTCGTTTTCGAACTGCTGAGCGGCTGGTGGGCGCAATCGACCGGCCTGATCGCCGATGCGCTCGACATGCTGGCCGATGCCGCGGTCTACGGCTTGAGTCTCTACGCCGTGGGGCGCAGTGCGCAGCAGAAGCTGGGCGTCGCGCATCTGTCGGGCTGGCTGCAGTGCCTGCTGGCACTTGGCGCGCTCGCCGAGGTCGCACGGCGCGCCTGGTTCGGCAGCGAGCCCGAGCCCCTGTGGATGAGCGGGGTGGCGCTGATCGCACTGGCTGCCAATGTCGCCTGCCTGATGCTCATGTCGCGCCACCGCGGCAGCGGCGCGCACATGAAGGCGAGCTGGATCTTTTCGACCAACGATGTGCTGGCCAACGTCGGCATCATCCTTGCCGGCGGACTGGTGGCGGCCACCGGGACGCGCTGGCCGGATCTGCTCATCGGCACGGCGATCGCACTGCTGGTGGCCGGCGGCGCGATGCGCATACTGCGACTGAAGGCGTGAACGCAAGCGGGGGCAGGTCCTGCGACCTGCCCCCGCCACACCGCCGCAACGATCAGTTCGGCTTGCGGAAGCTGAAGTGGCCGCCGGTGTCCAGATCGACCACGATCACATCCTTCGGGCCGAAGCTGCCATCCAGGATGCGCCTCGACAGCGGGTTCTCGATGTGCTCCTGGATCGCGCGCTTCAGGGGCCGCGCCCCGAACACCGGATCGAAGCCTGCCTTGCCGAGTTCGGCCAGTGCCGCGTCGCTGACCTGCAGCCCCATGTCGAGCTTGGCGAGGCGCTTTTCCAGATAGCCGAGCTGGATTTTCGCGATACTCTGGATGTTGCGTTCGTCCAGCGCATGGAACACCACCACCTCATCGATGCGGTTGATGAATTCCGGCCGGAAGAAGGTCTTCACCTCACCCATCACCGCGAGCTTCACCACACCGTAATCGGAGCCTGCCATCTGCTGGATCATCTGGCTGCCGAGGTTGGAGGTCATCACGATGACCGTGTTCTTGAAGTCCACCGTACGGCCCTGGCCGTCAGTCATGCGACCGTCGTCAAGCACCTGCAGCAGCACGTTGAACACGTCCGGATGCGCCTTTTCGACCTCGTCGAACAGGATGACGCTGTAGGGCTTGCGCCGCACCGCTTCAGTCAGGTAGCCGCCTTCGTCGTAGCCGACATAGCCCGGCGGCGCGCCGATGAGGCGGCTCACCGAATGCTTCTCCATGAATTCGCTCATGTCGATGCGGATCAGATGCTCTTCCGAATCGAACAGGAACTCGGCCAGCGTCTTGCACAGTTCGGTCTTGCCCACGCCCGTCGGGCCGAGGAACAGGAAGCTGCCGTACGGCCGGTTCTCGTCCGAAAGCCCGGCACGCGAACGGCGGATCGCGTCGGACACGAGACGCACCGCCTCGTCCTGACCGATCACGCGCTGGTGCAGTCTGTCTTCCATCCGCAGCAGCTTTTCGCGCTCGCCCTGCATCATCTTGCTGACCGGAATGCCGGTCGCGCGCGACACCACCTCGGCAATTTCCTCGGCGCCGACTTCGGTGCGCAGCAGCTTGTTGGCGGGCTGCGCCGAACCGGTTTTTTCGGCCTGTTTCAGTTGCGCCTCGAGCTGCGGCAGCTTGCCGTACTGCAGTTCGGCAAGCTTGTCGAACTGGCCCTTGCGCTGCAGATCCGTCATCTGCGCACGCACCTTTTCGATCTCTTCGCGGATGTGACTGCTGCCGGCAACCTGCGCCTTTTCGCTCTTCCACACTTCCTCGAGGTCGTTGTATTCGCGTGCCAGCCGGGTGATTTCCTCCTCGATCAGACCGAAGCGACGCTGCGATGCCTCATCGGTTTCGCGCCGCATGGCTTCGCGTTCGATCTTCAGCTGGATCAGCCGGCGATCGAGCTTGTCCATCACCTCCGGCTTGGAATCGATTTCCATCTTGATGCGCGCGGCCGCTTCGTCGATCAGGTCGATCGCCTTGTCCGGCAGGAAGCGGTCGGTGATGTAGCGATGGCTCAACTCGGCCGCGGCGACGATGGCCGGGTCCGTGATCTCGACGCCGTGGTGCAGTTCGTACTTTTCCTGCAGGCCGCGCAGGATCGCGATGGTCGCTTCCACGCTGGGTTCGTCGACCAGCACCTTCTGGAAGCGGCGCTCGAGTGCGGCATCCTTTTCGATGTACTTGCGGTATTCGTCGAGCGTGGTGGCGCCGATGCAGTGCAGCTCGCCGCGCGCCAGCGCCGGCTTCAGCATGTTGCCGGCATCCATCGCGCCCTCGCCCTTGCCGGCGCCGACCATGGTGTGCAGTTCGTCGATGAACATGATGATGCGGCCTTCATCCTTGGCCACCTCATTGAGCACGTTCTTCAGCCGTTCCTCGAATTCGCCGCGGTACTTGGCACCGGCCAGCAGACCGGCCATGTCGAGCACCAGCACGCGCTTGCCCTTCAGCGTTTCCGGCACCTCGTCATTGACGATGCGCTGCGCCAGCCCTTCGACGATGGCGGTCTTGCCCACGCCCGGCTCGCCGATCAGCACCGGATTGTTCTTGGTGCGCCGCTGCAGGATCTGTATGGCACGCCGGATTTCATCGTCGCGGCCGATCACCGGATCGAGCTTGCCGGCGGCGGCGCGCTCGGTCAGGTCGACGCAGTACTTCTTGAGCGCCTCGCGTGATCCTTCGGCTTCCGCACTTCCCACGGACGAGCCGCCGCGCACCTGTTCGATCGCCTTTTCCAGCGTGGCGCGGTCCAGCCCGGCCTGCTTCAGCAGACGGCCGATGTCACCCTTGTCACCCGCCGCGGCGAGCAGGAACATTTCGGACGCGATGAACTGGTCACCGCGCTTCTGCGCCTCGCGGTCGGCAAGGTTCAGCAGATTGGTCAGATCGCGACCGATCTGCACCTCGCCGCCATGGCCTTCGACAGTCGCGATGCGCGACAGCGCCTCATCGACCGATTTCTTCAGCGGCGCGACATTGGCGCCGGCGCGCTGCAGCAGCGACGCCGTTGCGCCGTCGTCCTGGTTGAGCAGCGCGAGCAGCAGATGCGCCGGTTCGATGTACTGGTGGTCGCGGCCGACCGCAAGACTCTGTGCATCGGCGATGGCCTGCTGGAATTTGGTGGTGAGTTTGTCGAAACGCATGGGGTTCTCCGGGATCTTGTCTGGTCGGTATCTGGGGCAGACGCTGCGCTTTTCAATCGGGGCGCGCTTGATGCGGATCAAATCGCCGGACGAAACGCGCGCCACCGGCTGCGTCCGGTAAAGTGAATCCGTTTCGACACGCAGGCCAGTCATGTCAGGGCAACACCGATCCGCCAGCAAGATCATGAGCGCCGCCTGTGCAGCCGCACGCATTGCCGACGGTGCGACGGTGGCCACCGCCGGTTTCGTCGGCATCGGCTTCGCGGAGCACATCGCCGTTGCGGTCGAACAGCGCTTCATCGAAACCCGGCACCCCTGCAATCTCACACTGGTCTATGCGGCCGGCCAGGGCGACGGCCATTCACGCGGCCTGAATCACTTCGGCCACGAAGGCCTGGTAAAGCGCGTGATCGGCGGCCACTGGGGACTGGTGCCGCGACTGCAGGCGCTGGCGGTGGCCAACCGCATCGAAGCATGGAACCTGCCGCAGGGCGTCATTTCGCAGCTGTTCCGCGACATCGCGGCGCACCGCCCCGGCCAGCTGACGCGGGTCGGTCTCGACACCTTCGTCGACCCGCTCCACGGCGGCGGCAGGATCAACGCCATCAGCACCGAAGACCTGGTGACGCGCATGCGCATCGGCGACGAAGACTTCCTGTTCTACAAGGCCTTCCCGGTGAATGTCGCCATCGTGCGCGGCACCACGGCCGACCCCGACGGCAACGTGACGATGGAGCGGGAAGCCCTCACTCAGGAGGCGCTGGCTGTCGCGATGGCAGCACACAACAGCGGCGGCCTGGTCATCGTGCAGGTCGAACGCATCGCGGCTCGCGGCTCGCTCAATCCGCGTCAGGTGAAGATCCCCGGCGTGCTGGTCGACTGTGTGGTGGTCGCACCGCCCGAGCACCACATGCAGACCTTCGCATCGCCGTACAACCCGGCCTATTCAGGCGAGGTGCGACTGCCGCCTGACGCACATGCGGCCATGCCGCTCGACCTGCGCAAGGTGATCGCCCGTCGCGCTGCACTCGAACTGCGCGCCGGCGATGTCGTGAATCTGGGTATCGGCATGCCCGAAGGTGTGGCGTCCGTGGTGGCCGAAGAAGGACTGATCGATGCCGTGACGCTGACGGCCGAACCCGGAGTCATCGGCGGCATACCGGCCGGCGGACTCGATTTCGGCGCTGCGGTGAACACGCAGGCGGTGATCGATCAGCCCTATCAGTTCGACTTCTATGACGGAGGCGGCCTCGACATCGCCGTGCTGGGGCTGGCGCAGGCGGACGCCGACGGCAACCTGAACGTGTCGCGCTTCGGCTCCCGGCTCGCCGGCGCCGGCGGCTTCATCAATATTTCGCAGAATGCGCGCAGACTGGTGTTCGTCGGCAGCTTCACCGCGGGCGAGAGCGACATATCGCTGGCAGACGGGCGGCTGAGCATCGCATGCGACGGCGCGGTTTCGAAGTTCGTTCGTACGGTCGAACAGCGCACGTTCAGCGGCCGCGAGGCGCGCCGCCGCGGCCAGCGAGTGCTCTACGTCACCGAACGCTGCGTTTTCCGGCTGATCGAAGACGGTCTCGAACTGATCGAGATCGCGCCGGGCATCGACGTCGAGCGCGACATTCTGGCGCGCATGGACTTCGTTCCGCGCATCGCGGAACCACTGCCAGTGATGAATCCATGCATATTTGCCGACACAGTCATGGCGCTTGCAGGCCAGTGGCGGCAGAATCCGTTTCATTCACCCAACGAGGAGTCTTGCGATGAGCAATCCCGATCAGATGTCTGAACTGCAGAAGAAGAACATCGAAGCAGCGATGCGTCTGGCGCAGCTGTCCATGGACAACTCGCAGCGCATCATGCAGTTGCAGGTCGCCACGGCGCGCGCCCTGTTCGAGGAGAGCGTTGCCAACGCACGCGCGCTGTCCGGTGCGCGCGAACCGGCAAATCAGGTCGAACTGCGCGCGCAGCTGGCGCGCTCGACGACCGAAAGGATGCTCGGCTGTGCGCGCCAGATCGCCGAAATCACATCCGAGACGCAGGCCGAGTTCGGTCGCCTGGTCGGCGAGCAGCTCAACAGCGGTGGTTCGGACCTGATGGACAGCCTGCGCAAGCTGCTGGCAGGCATGCCGATCACCAGCACGACATCGATGGGATCGATGCAGGAAGCGATCGATACGGCACGCGGAGCATTCGAACAGATCAGCGTGCTGACGCGCAGTGCCTTCGAGCAGTTCGCCGGCGCCCCCGCTGCGGCCACGAGGTCTGCCCCTGCCGCTGCTCCGGTCGGAACAGGGGTAGCCGAAGCGGCGACCGGACCTGCACCGACGCCCGCGCCGGCTGCAGCAAGACCGGCTGCCGCAAAGAAGCCTGCAACACCGGTCAGGACCGTGGCGGCGAAGGCAGCGGCAAAACCCGTAGCCAACGCCGCGGAGAAACCTGCGACCAGGGCAGCTCCGAAAAGGACGGCGGCAAAGTCAGCATCGAAACCACCGGCGCCGGCTCCCGCAGCGGCACAACCGGTTGCAAAGGCTGCCGCAAAGTCCGCACCCAAGGACGCTCCGAAAACTGCCGCAAAACCGGTGACCAGGGCGCCGTCTGCAGGTCGCAGGAAACCGGGGTGAACCGGGCCCGCAATCGGCCGGCGCCGGTTCGGGTCTTCAATGAAATGCCCACGAAAAGAAGCCCCTGATGGCCACGCCATCAGGGGCTTCTTTTCGACTGCCCGTCAGGCGAATCCGTCTCGTCCTGCGGCGGCTCCCGGTATGCAGCGTCTTACTTGCCCAGACCCTTGAACGAGGCCATCGCAGCCTGACCGGCTTCGGTCGCGAATGCGGTGAAAGCCTGGCCCTGCGCCTGCAGCAGCTTGAACAGCGCGGTGTTGGCATCCACGTTGAAGCGGATCAGTTCTTCCGGCGTCTTCAGGCTGGCGGCCTTCTGTGCTTCGGTCTGGAAGAAAGCCATCAGCTCTTCGCCGGACTTCTTCTGCAGTTCGATCGACTTTGCAATGGTCTGTGCCTGCATCGCCATCAGGGTTTGAACAGCTTCCATCGGCTTCTGAAAATCGGGTTTTGTCGTCATGGTGGTTCTCCTTTAGTTATGTTGCAGTGCAACAATGCGGCCAGATTACCCCTTTTTCCAATCTTGTCAATGACTTTATGAAAACCCCGCACGACTGACCGAACGCCCCGGATGACCCGAATCAGAAACCGGTCTGCGGTATGGCCGCAGGCCGGCATCGCGCTGAAGCACCGACTGCGCCGAACCACGCGAAGCGATGTCAGGGGGTCACCGCCGGTCCTCCCCAGCCACCGCCGATCGCCTTGTTCAGCAGTGCGCTCGCCGAGAACTGACGGCCGCGCAGCTGGGCCAGACCGCGCTCGTTGTCGAGTGCGGTGGTCTGGGCGGTGATCACTTCGGTGTAACTGGCGATGCCGGCACGGTATCGGTTCAGCGCCAGCGCCTCGGCTTCGCGCGACGCTGCGAGCGCCTGCACGCGCAGCACGGCTTCTTCTTCGAGCAGGCGCAGGGCGCTGAGGTTGTCCTCGACCTCCTGCAGCGCGCCCAGCACGGTCTGCCGGTACTGCGCCACGGTGATGTCATGCGCGGCACGAGCCGATTCGATCTGCGCATCGCGCCGGCCGCCGTCATACACCGCCTGCGCCACGCCGAGACCGAATGACCACACCAGATTGGACGCGGAAAACCATTGCGCCAGCTGGTTCCCGGCATAGCCGGTGGACGCGTTGAGCGTGAGCGACGGGAACCACGCCGCCTGCGCCACGCCGATGCGTGCATTGGCGGCCGCCACGCGACGTTCGGCTGCGGCGATATCGGGACGGCGTTCGAGCAGCGTCGACGGCAGGCCGACCGGCGTGGCCGGTGGCGTGGCCGGCCAGTCCGCGGATTCCAGCGAAAACGCCGAAGGCGGAGTACCGATCAGCACCGCAATCGCGTTCTGCAGCTGCGCGCGCGTGAGATCGAGGTCGACCGCCTGTGCCTGCGCAGCGCGCAGCTGCGCCAGCGCCTGCATTTCGTCGCTGCGCGTGGCGACACCGGCGACCACCCGGTTGCGAGCCAGTTCGAGCGCACGCGCGAATGATTCGACGCTGCGCCGGTACAGATCGCGCTGGCTGTCGGTGGCACGCAGCTGGAAGTAGTTCTGCACCAGCTCGGCATGCAGGCTCAGGCGCACCGATGCAAGGTCTGCTGCGGTTCCGGCGAGTTCCGCACCGGCTGCTTCGACTTCGCGGCCGATGCGCCCCCACAGGTCGGCTTCCCAGCTGGCATCGAGTCCCAGCTGTGTGGTATTCGACTGATTGGCCGACCGGCCTTCGATCGCCGCACCGCGGCTGCGCCGTGCTGCCGCCGACAGACCGATCTCGGGCTGATAGCCGGCCCGTGCCTGCCGTGCTGCGGCACGGGCCTGACGATAGCTGCCCAGCGCGGACTGAAGGTCCGGATTGGCGCGGTCGACGCGATTGATCAGCTCATCGAGCACCGGATCGCCGTAAGTCCGCCACCATTCACCGCGCGGCAGATGATCGGCGGGCTCAGCCGGCTTCCAGCCTTCGGCGGCACGATAATCCGAAGGCATATCCAGGGCCGGACGTTCGTGATCCGGCCCCATCGTGGTGCAGCCCGCCGCAAGCAGCGCCAGCACCAGGGGAAACAACAAGGGGAACGTCCTGTTCATGGTGTCACCGTGAGCCTGCTGCCGGCGAAGATCCGCCCGCAGAAGCGACTGAAGCGTTCGAGATAGAGATAGGTGACCGGCGTCGTGTACAGCGTCAGCAACTGGCTCACCACCAGGCCGCCCACCACGGCGATGCCCAGCGGCCGGCGCAGCTCCGAGCCCTCGCCGAAGCCGATGGCCAGCGGCAGCGCTCCGACCATCGCCGCCAGCGTGGTCATCAGGATCGGCCGCAGGCGCAGCAGGCAGGCTTCGCGGATCGCCGCGTGCGGCGACAGTCCGCGCGTGCGTTCGGCATCGAGTGCGAAGTCGATCATCATGATGGCGTTCTTCTTCACGATGCCGATCAGCAGCAGCACGCCGATGATGGCGATCAGGCCGAATTCGATGTTGAAGGCCATCAGCGCGAGGATGGCGCCGATGCCGGCCGACGGCAGCGTGCTCAGGATGGTCAGCGGATGGATCAGGCTTTCGTACAGGATGCCCAGGACCAGATAGACCGCGATGATGGCGCCGAGGATGAGCAGCGGCTGGTTCGACAGAGATTGCTGGAAGGCCCGCGCCGAACCCTGGAAACCGGCATTGACGCCGGCCGGCACGCCGATGTCGAGCATGGCCGCACGGATGGCTTCCATGCCCTGCGCCAGCGTCACGCCCTCGGCGGTACCGAAGGAAATGGTGGTGGATACCTGACCGCCCAGATGGGCGATCGACAGCGGCATGGTGCCCTGCTCGATACGCGAGAAACTGGCCAGTGGCACGAGCCCGCCCTCCGGCGTGCCGACGCGCACGGCATCCAGCGCCGACACGTCCTGCGCATGCGCCGGGTCGACTTCGAGCACCACCTTGTACTGGTTGAGCGGCTCGTACAGCGTGCTGATCTGACGCTGCCCGAAGGCGTCGTTCAACACCTGATTCACGCCGCCCGGCGTGATGCCCAGCCGCGCCAGCGTGTCCCGGTCATAAACCAGCCGGGTCTGCGATGCACGATCTTCCTGATCGGTCGACACATCGACCAGCTGCGGCAGATCGCGCATCGCGAAGCGAACCTTCGGTTCCCATTCGCGCAGGTTGGCCAGGCTGTCGGCCGTCAGCGTGAACTGATACTGCGACGACGAGCGCAGCCCGCCGATGCGCAGGTCCTGGGCCGAAACGAGAAACAGCGACACACCCCCGATGCGCGACAGCTTGCCGCGCAGGCGGCCGATCACCTGGTCGGCCGACACGCCGCGATCCGCCAGCGGCTTGAGAATGACGAAGAAGCTCGCATTGTTCGCGCCGCCGCCCCGGCCGCCACCGGTGAAGGCACTGACGTTCGCCACCGCCGGATCGGCCTGCACCACGGCAACCGCCTGTTCCATCTTCTTCGTCATCGCCCGGAATGACGTGGTCTGGTCGGCGCGCAGGCTGCCGAAAAGGCGACCGGTGTCCTGCTGCGGGAAAAAGCCCTTGGGCACGATGACGAACAGCCAGATGTTCAGTGCCACCGCGCCGAAGAAGATGAGCATGACGATGCGCGTATGGCGCAGCGCCCAGTCGAGGCTGTGCGCGTAAGCGACCTGCACGTCGTCGAACACGCGGGCCAGCGCACGCTGCCAGCGCGCTTCGGTCTCCGCCGGCTGATGGCGCAGCAGGCGCGCGGCCAGCATCGGTGCCGCCGTGAGCGACACCACCATGGACACCAGCACGGCGACCGACAGCGTGAGCGCGAATTCGCGGAACAGCCGGCCGACCACTCCGCCCATCAGCAGGATGGGGATGAATACCGCGACCAGCGACAGGCTGATTGCCACCACGGTGAAGCCGACTTCGCGCACGCCGGCGATCGCCGCATCGAACGGCTTGAGGCCACGCTCGATGTGGCGCGCGATGTTCTCGATCACCACCACCGCATCGTCGACGACGAAACCGGTGGCGATGGTGAGCGCCATCAGCGACAGGTTGTTCAGGCTGAAACCGAGCTGGTGCATGACTGCGAAGCTGCCGGCCAGCGACACCGGCACGACGACGGCCGGAATGAGCGTGGCGCGCGCATTGCGCAGGAACAGGAACACCACCAGGATGACCAGCCCCACGGCGATCGCCAACGCGATCTCCACCTCCTTGAGCGCGCTGCGTATCGTGACCGCGCTGTTCGACACCACCTGAAGCGTGGCCGAGGCCGGCAGGCTGGCCGACAGTTCGGGCAGCAGTGCATTCACCCGGTCGACGGTTTCGATCACGTTGCTGCCGGGCCGCTTGAACACCACCAGCAGCACGGTCGGCTGGCCGTTGGTCAGACCGAGATTGCGCACGTCCTGCACTGACTCGCTGACGGTGGCGACGTCGCCCAGACGCACCGCGGCACCGGCGCTGTGACGGATGATCAGCGGGATATAGTCGGCGGCGCGGCGGACCTGGTCGTTCGCCTCGATCTGCCAGTGGCGGTCGCCCTGTTCGACGAATCCCTTGGGCCGATTGACGTTGGACTCGACGATGCGCGCGCGCACGTCTTCCAGCGTCAGCCCATGCTGATGCAGCGCGTCCGGATTCACCTGCACGCGCACCGCCGGCAGCGCGCCGCCGCCCACGGTCACTTCGCCGATGCCCGGTATCTGCGACATCTTCTGCGCCAGCACGGTCGACGCGATGTCGTACAGTCGCGGGATCGGCACCGTGTCCGACGTGATCGCCAGAATCATGATGGGTGCGTCGGCCGGATTGA
>JAGNYW010000086.1 GCA_017984755.1 Methyloversatilis sp. | reverse complement strand
GCGCTGCTGCGGGCCGAACAACCCGATGTCGGCGACGCCGTCACGCTCGCCATGAGCGACGACCTGCAGGTCGACGCCGACGGTCAGCGCATGCAGCAGGCACTGCTGAACCTGATACGCAACGCGCTCGAAGCCTGCAAGGAAACGACCACGGCGCCACGCATCACGGTGAGCGGTGCGATGCGCGACCGCGGCACGGAAATCAGGGTGTGCGACAACGGCCCCGGCATCGCCGCCGGCAACCTGGCGCGCGTGTTCGATCCGTTCTTCACGACCAAACCGGTCGGCAAGGGCTCGGGGCTCGGACTTTTCGTGGTTCATGAAATCGTCGCCGAGCACGGCGGCAGGGTGAGCATCACGCGCGGCCCCGAAGGCGGTGCATGCGTGACGGTCTGGATACCGGCGGAGGACAACACATGAGCGCAGCCCGCGTATTGCTGGTGGACGACGAAGCGGTCGCCCGCGAGGGACTGGCGACGGCACTGCGGCGCGACGGCTACGACGTCACCACCGCAGACAATGGCGAAAACGCGCTCGCCTTGCTGCGCGAGCACGAATTCGAAGTGCTGCTGACCGACGTGCGCATGCCGGGCATGGACGGACTCGACCTGCTGCGACGGGCGCGCGAGGCGTGGCCGGACATGGAAGTGCTGGTGGTGACCGGCTTCGCGACCACCGAGTCCGCCGTCGAGGCGATGCGCACCGGCGCGTTCTATTACGTATCCAAGCCCTTCCGCCTGGGCGAAGTGCGGAAACTGGTCAGGGAAGCCGCCGACAAGGCGCAGTTGCGCGCCGAAAATCATCGCCTGCGCCAGATGGTGGAACAGGCCGCCGAAGACCGCATCATCACGCGCGACGAAGGCATGCGCGCCATTCTCGACATCGCGCGCGGCGTGGCGCCGACCGACTGCAACGTGCTCATCGTGGGCGAAACCGGCACCGGCAAGGAACTGCTGGCGCGCCATCTGCACGCGCACAGCCGGCGTGCCGGCGGCCCGTTCGTCGCGGTGAATTGCGGCGCGCTGACGGAAGACCTGCTCGCCAACGAACTGTTCGGCCACGAAAAAGGCGCCTACACCGGCGCCCAGCAGGCACGCGGCGGCCTGGTCGAGGCGGCGCAGGGCGGCACGCTGTTCCTCGACGAAGTGACCGAAATGTCGGCCGCCATGCAGGTGAAGCTGCTGCGCCTGCTGCAGGAGCGCGAATACATGCGCGTCGGCGGCACGGAACCGGTGCGGGCCGACGTGCGCTTCCTCGCGGCCACCAACCGCGAACCACGCATCGCGGTCGAAGCCGGCCAGTTCCGGCAGGACATCTACTTCCGCCTCAACGTGGTCACGCTCCAGCTGCCGCCGCTGCGCGCGCGGCGCGAAGACATCCCGCTGCTGGCACAGCAGTTCCTGCGGCGCGCGGCGTCCGCGATGGGCAAGACGGTCACATCGATCGCACCGTCCGCCATGCAGCTGCTGTGCAGCTACGACTATCCGGGCAACGTGCGCGAACTTGAGAACCTGATCGAGCGCGGCGTGGCGCTGGCCGCCAGCAGCATGCTGGGCGATGCAGACCTGCCCGCCGGCTTTGCCGCGACGGCCGACCAGCACGCCTCGCTGGCGCGCAGCGGCGGTGAGATCCGCACGCTGGAAAACGTCGAACGCACGCACATCATCGAGGTGCTGGCCGGTGTCGGCGGCAATCGCGCGATGGCTGCGCGCCTGCTCGGCATCGATCGCGTGTCGCTGTGGCGAAAGCTGCGTCGCTACGAAGAACTCGGGCTGATCGAAGCCGGCGACCCCGGCAGCGCACTGCGGGTGCGCGACGCACCCGCCTGAACGCACCATCGGAGTGCATGCACCGCGATCGCGCATGCGTACATCCGCCGCAAACCCGCTCCGCGCCGGGCAAAGCGCGCGACAGACGCTTTGGCACGCTTGATGCCCAGGGGTTGCGTGTCCCTGCGCAGAGCCCCACGTGTTCGCCAACCTGCACCACCTGTCGCATCACGCCGCCTGGCGTCACCAGCTCGAAATGCTGCTGGAGTCTGCCGGGGAAGGCATCTACGGCATCGACCAGCGCGGCCGCTGCATATTCATCAACCGCGCCGGTGCCGAACTGATCGGTTTCGACGCCGACGAAGTGCTCGGCCGCAACATGCACTACCTGATCCACCACGCCCATTCCGACGGCCGCTGCTACGAGGTCGAGGACTGCCCGATCTTCCGCGCCTTCCAGGAAGGGCGCGGCGTGCGGGTCGAATCCGAAGTGCTGTGGCGGCGCGACGGCTCGGCATTTCCGGCCGAATACACCTCCTACCCCATCCGCGACGCCGGGCAGATCGTCGGCGCCGTGGTCACCTTCGCCGACATCAGCGAGCGCAAGCAGGCCGAGGCGGTGCTGCGCGCCAACCAGGCCGAACTCGAGCGCCGCGTGTCCGAACGCACCGCCGCGCTGTCGCAGGCGAATGCGCGGCTGCAGCAGTCGCACAGCGCGCTGCAGCGTCTGTCGGCGCATCTGCAGCAGGTGCGCGAAGACGAACGCGCGCACATCGCGCGCGAAATCCACGACGAACTGGGCGCATCGCTGACGGCGCTGCAGTTCGATCTGAACTGGCTGCGTTCGAAGGTGGCGAACGACGACGCGCTCGAGCGCAAGTTCGACGACATGACCGGCGTGACGCAGCAGGCGCTCGGCGCTGTGCGGCGCATCCTGACCGATCTGCGCCCCGGCGTGCTCGATCACCTCGGGCTGTGGGCAGCCGTCGAATGGCAGCTGCAGGAGATGCAGGCACGCAACGGCGTGCGCTGCACGCTGAACATGCACGACGCCGGGCCGGAGCGGCGGCTCGGGCGCAGCGCCGAGGTCGCCGTGTATCGCATCGTGCAGGAAGTGCTGACCAACATCGCGCGGCACGCCGGCGCCACCGAGGTGCAGGTCGACGTCACCGGCAGCGCCAGCGGCATCGCCCTGTGCATTCGCGACAACGGCCGCGGCATGCAGGTGCCGGCGCAGCCCACCTCGTTCGGCCTGCTCGGCATGTTCGAACGCGCGCGCGCGCTCGGCGGCGAACTGCAGATCGACAGTACACCGGGGGCCGGCACGGCCGTCACGCTGCGCGTTCCGGACTCGACGCGATGAATTCGCTGATGGACGCCACCCGCCCCACCCGCGTCGTCATCGTCGATGACCACCTGATGCTGCGCCGGGGCATCGCGCAGATCCTCGGCGAAAACCCGTCCATCATCGTGGCCGGCGAAGCGACCGGCGGGCCCGACCTGATGCGCCTGCTGCGCGGGCACGGCGCCGATGTCGTGCTGCTCGACATCGCACTGAACGACCGCGACGGCTTCGACGTGCTCAAGCAGCTGCGGGCCGAGTTTCCGCAGGTGGCCGTGCTCATGCTGTCCACCTACCCCGAATCGCAGTTCGGCGTGCGCGCGCTCAAGAACGGTGCGTCCGGCTATCTGAACAAGGGTTGTTCGACCGAACAGCTGTTCGAGGCGATTGCGCGGGTGGCGCGCGGCGGCATGTTCGTCACGCCCGAACTGGCCGAACGCCTCGCTTTCGGCGTACGCAGCGACACGCCCGCATCGCCGCTCGACAGCCTGTCCAACCGCGAACTGCAGGTGCTCAAGCTGCTCGCCGGCGGCCACAGCGTGGGCGACATCGCGCGTGAACTGTCCCTGTCCGCCAATACCATCAGCACCTACCGGGCAAGGCTGTTCGAAAAACTCGACATCAAGAACCCGGTCGAACTGGTGAGCTTCGCGGCAAGGCATCAGCTGGTGACGCTTTAGGCCATCAGCCCATTGGCGCGATCCCGGAGCAAGTCAAGATAGTTGTCGCCTGATTCATGCAACCAAGCCAAGTATGCTTT
>JAGNYW010000018.1 GCA_017984755.1 Methyloversatilis sp. | reverse complement strand
CACAAGGATGGCGAGCTCTGGGCGAAAACGCCCGATGCATGGGAACTTGATTCGATGATCGAACTGGCCGGCGTACTCGACGCACGTGTGCGTGGTGACGAGTTCGAAACCCATGAAACCAGCGAACCAAGCTACGCGCACCCCGATGACATCAATCCGAGGCGCGATGCGGAGCGAAAATCCAGAAACCTGCTGGCGCAGGAGCTTCGACAGCAGCGACTGATACGACGCGGCGTCATCGGGTTCTTCGTGGCGCTCGGCGTCGCGGGGTTTTTCGTCGGCAGGCAGTTCGAAGGAAGGCGATGACTTCGGCCGACCCTTTCGGTTGGATGGGCCCTGGCTTGCCCGCCGGACTCCGGCGGGTTGGCCTGTTGTTGACTGTGGCGCTGACATCCCGGGCGGGTGCGAGGGGTGAAGTGGATGTTCGTCCCTGATCCACGAAATTTCGTCGCCTTCCGATGAGCCGCCTCAAGTACTGTCTCGGCATCGCGGCCCTGTTCCTGTCGCTGGCACTTGTTGCAAGCTCAGTCGCCGCGGGCATGCAGTGGGATTACAAGCTCACGCTGCTTGCGCTGTACGTCATCACATCGGCGCTGCTGTCGCTTCTGCTGGCAGTGCAGCGGCGGCAACTCCGCCGTCGGCTGAACAGGCTCCCGCCGGCCGAGGTGACCCGGTTGTCGGCGCTGTCGCCTGAAATCAGGCTCGCCGCGGACGCGACGCCCGGCAGGCGACCGTGGCTTACGGTCGGCATTGGTGTGGCCGGCGTGAATCTGCCGGCGCTCGCGCTGATGATCCTGCCGATATTCGTGTTGCAGGAGTGGTTCAGCGTGGAGCCTCCCCTGCCGCAGTTCGCTGCCCTGATCGGTGGCTTTCTGCTCGGCTGGCTGTGGTGGTCGGTGACTGTGTCGGTCTGGCGGCGCTGGGCCGAATCGAGGGGCATGTCGCCGGAAGAGGTGCAGTACCGGGGTGAGGGGGCTTCCATCCTCTGGCCCGAAGGACATTTCTTCGAAAGGACCGAGTGGCGCAGGCCAAGCCGCGGGCAAACCGCCGGCGATGACCCATGATCATCCGGCTCGCGCGGGCAGGCCCCCTCCGGGGTGGCAATGACGCCCCGACTGCGACTCTGGTGCACCTCGAAAGCGTGATCGGTACATGAGGAGAGATTTGCGTACTGCCAGGATATTCGCGCTGTTGTGCGTCGCACAGTTCGTGCTGGCGCTGCCGGGGCTGCGCTGGCCGGACTACCTCGACACGCCGGTCGGGCTGGTTCTGAGCATGCCGTTCTTCGCGGCCTACATCGCGCATGCGGCCGGCGTGCCGGGCATGCTCGAGCATGGTGGTGCCTGCGGCTGGGGCTGGTGCGCACCCACCCGGGCCGGCTGGGCGGTCATCCTTGCGACCTGGTTTCTCGCGTACTGGGCCATCGCGAGCGTGATCGGCAGGGCGTGCCGCAGCACGACCGATGACGAGGCGTCCGGGTGATGGGGTGTTCGTCACCCGCGTGCGGGCGAAGTGTGCGGCGCGGCGCGGTTAGAATCGCACCATGAACTCCAACCCACTGCTTTCCGGCCTGAACGAGCCGCAGTTCCAGGCCGTCACGCTGCCGTCGCAGTCTGCACTGATCCTGGCAGGTGCCGGTTCGGGCAAGACACGCGTGCTGACCACGCGGCTGGCCTGGCTGATCTCAACCGGCCAGGTGTCGCCGCACGGCATTCTGGCCGTCACCTTCACCAACAAGGCGGCCAAGGAGATGCTGGCGCGACTGACCGCGATGCTGCCGATGAATGCACGCGGGCTCTGGATCGGCACCTTCCACGGCCTGTGCAACCGCATGCTGCGCGCGCACTGGAAAGAAGCGGGCCTGCCGCAGCTGTTCCAGATACTGGACTCGGCCGACCAGCTGTCGGCCATCAAGCGCATGCTCAAGGCGCTGAATATCGATGACGAGAAATTTCCGCCCCGCGAGCTGACCTACTTCATCAATTCTGCGAAGGAACAGGGACTGCGGCCGCACGAGGTCGAAGCCTTCGATGACTTCGCGCGCAAGCGGGTCGAGCTGTACCAGGCGTACGAAGCGCAGTGCCAGCGCGAAGGCGTGGTCGATTTTGCCGAACTGCTGCTGCGCTGCTTCGAGTTGCTGAGTCGCAATGAACCGATCCGCGCGCACTATCAGCGCCGCTTCCGGCACATCCTGGTCGACGAGTTCCAGGACACCAACGTGCTGCAGTACCGCTGGCTCAAGCTGCTGGCCGGTCTGGGCACCGACGGACAGGCGGCGGTGATGGCGGTCGGCGACGATGACCAGAGCATCTACCGCTTCCGTGGTGCCGAGGTCGGCAACATGCGCGACTTCGAGCGCGAGTTCCGCGTCGACAGCGTGATCCGGCTGGAGCAGAACTACCGCTCGCACGGCAACATCCTCGATGCGGCGAACGCGGTGATCAGGCAGAACACCGGGCGGCTCGGCAAGAACCTGTGGACCGAAGCAGGCAGCGGAGAACCGCTGCGCGTCTACGAAGCGTTCAGCGACATCGAGGAGGCGCGCTGGGTGGTCGAGGAAATCCGCTCGCTGATCAACGACGGCGCCGCGCGCTCCGACATCGCGCTGCTCTACCGCAGCAATGCGCAGTCGCGCGTGCTCGAACACGCGCTGTTCTCGGCCGGCATTCCCTATCGCGTCTACGGCGGCCTGCGCTTCTTCGAGCGACAGGAAGTGAAGCATGCGCTGGCCTACATGAGGCTGATCGCCAATCCGCACGATGACACCGCCTTCACCCGGGTGGTGAATTTCCCGACGCGCGGCATCGGTGCCCGTTCGATCGAACAGCTGCAGGATGCGGCGCAGGTACGCGGCACCAGTCTTTATGGCGCGCTGAATTTCCTGACCGGCAAGGCGGCGCAGTCGGTCGGTCATTTCATCAATCTGGTCGACCAGCTGCGCTTCGCCTGCGAAGGGCTGAAGCTGCCGGAGATGGTGGAACAGGTGCTGGAACTGTCCGGTCTGCGCGCGCATTACAAAAGCGAGAAGGAAGGTCAGGAGCGCATCGCCAATCTCGACGAAGTCATCAGCGCGGCCGCCAACTTCATTTCCGAAGAAGGGTATGCGCAGGTGGCCGCGGAAGACGAGGCGGAGCCGCCCGATCCGCTGGCCGCCTTCCTGTCGCATGCGTCACTCGAGGCGGGCGAGCATCAGGCCGATGCCGGCCAGTCGGCCGTGCAGCTGATGACGGTGCACTCGGCGAAGGGTCTCGAGTTCGATGCAGTGTTCCTCGGCGGTCTGGAAGAAGGCCTGTTCCCGCACGAAAATTCGGTGCTGGAGCGCGACGGTCTGGAAGAGGAGCGCAGGCTCATGTATGTCGCGATCACGCGCGCGCGCAAGCGGCTTTACCTGTCGTTCGCGCAGTCGCGCATGCTGCATGGCCAGACCCGCTACAACCTGCGCAGCCGCTTCTTCGACGAGATACCGGCTGAGCTGATGAAGTGGCTCACGCCGCCGGCCAACTCCCGCGGCTTCGGTGGTTTCGGCAGCTACGGCGCGACGCCGCAGGAGAAGGTGGCGAGCGCCAACCCGCGTGCCTTCGGCAGCGGCCGCAGGAACGGCGACAGCGCAGGCGGTTTCCGCGTCGGGCAGCAGGTCAGCCACGCGAAGTTCGGCAGCGGTGTCATCGTCGATGCGGAAGGGTCGGGCTCGGATGCCCGGGTGCAGGTCAACTTCGGTCGCGAGGGCGTCAAGTGGCTGGCGCTCGCCGTGGCCAAACTGAGCGCAGCCTGACATGAATGCGCGCATCGGCTCTCTGCTGGCCGGACTGCTGATGGTGGCCACGTTCCAGGCCGGCGCGGGCGAGCAGTGGCGCACGGCGCATCTGCGGGACGAATGCACTGCGGCGCTTGCCGAGGCGACCGCAGCGGCCGAATCAGGCGACGCAGAAGCGCAGCTTCAGATGTCCGACTGGCATTTTTTCGGCACCTGCCTGCCGAAGGACGACTCAGCTTCGGCGCGCTGGGCGCTGCAGGCGGCACAGCGCGGGCTGGCGCGTGCGCAGGTGGTGGCCGGTCAGATCAACGCGCGCGGACTCGGCGTCGAGCGCAACGACACGGAAGCACGCCGCTGGTATTCCCTGGCTGCCGAGGCGGGCGACGCCGAAGCCATGCTGCTGCTGGCGCGCCACATCGAAGCCGAGACCGACAATCCGCTGGCAGCCGACATCGCGCTGGCATGGGCCAACCGGGCGGCCGATGCGGCGTACGCGCCAGCCTTTGTCTACCTCGCGTCGCTGTACAGCGGTGGCGGCGTCCATACGGACTACACCAAGGCTGCACAGTGGCTCGACCGCGCCATCCAGTCCGGTTACAAGGACAATTCCGTCTGGGTGGCCTACTCGTGGGCCTGCCTCAACCTCGGTCGCTATGACGAAGTGCTCCGCGCGACGGGGCAGGTTCCGAAGGAGGCCGTCGAGTTCAAGGCGGCCCAGATCAACATGGCACATGCGCTGCTGCTGAACGGTCAGATCGGCAATGCGCGCGAGGTCTATGCCGCCAATATGGTGCTGCGCGGCGACGATGAATTCCGCCGCGTTCTGGCGGATGACTTCGTCGAACTGCGCCGTTCCGGGCGCGGGCATCCTGCGATGGCACGCATCGAGCGCCTGTTCGCGGCCGGCACCGACGGCAAGTGACGGCGGGTGTCGCCATGGCACACCGCGACCGTTACCGCAGCTATGACGAGCTCGCCGCAGCGCATCGGGAAGACGTCGATTTTCGCGTGCATGCGCTGCATCGCGGCAGTGGCATCGCCATCATTGCGCCACACGGCGGACGCATCGAGCGCGGCACGTCGGAGCTTGCGCGGGCGATCGCCGGCGCAGAATTCGACTTGTACCTGTTCGAGGGGTGTCTGCCTTCCTTCAATTTCGAAACGCTGCACCTGACCAGCCATCATTTCGACGAGCCGCGCTGCCTGTCGATGATTTCCGGCTGCCATACCGTGCTGGCGATACACGGCGTGGCCGACCCGGGTGAGCTGGCCTTGCTGGGCGGGCTTGATGTCATGTTGGCGGGCGCGCTGGCCGACAGCATGTATGCCCGCGGTGTGCGCGCCCGGATTTCCGGGCACCGCTACCCGGGACGCGATGCGCGCAACCTGTGCAATCGTGGCGCAAGCGGCGCAGGCGTGCAGATCGAACTGAGCGATCGTCTGCGCGGCGGGCCGCTCGAGCCCTGCGTCACAGATGCAGTGCGTCGGACACTGCATGCCGTCGACATCAAAAGGCGCTAGGCTGTATACACGCTTTTCCGTGGCCTCCCTCATGCGGACTACCTTCGTACTGGCGGCAGCCCTGATCGTCGCGACGGCGCTCACGCTGCTCGTCATGATCGGGACAGATGATTCCGAAGTGCCGGGCACGACGCAGCCGTTGCGTGCGCTGTACGCGATCGACCCGCCCTTTGCCTTTCTCGACCGCACCGGCAGGGTGACGGGTGTTGCGCCCGAACTGCTGCGTGTGCTGAGCCGCGAAGCTGGGCTCGGCGAAATCGAGTTCGTACATTCCGATTTCGGTCAGCTGTTGCACGATCTGGCGATGGGACGCGGCGATATCGTCGTCAATGGGGCATTCGTGTCGTCCGAACTGATGCAGCAGGTCCGTTTCACGACCCCCTTCGCGCGAGTGAGTGCCGCAATGCTCGTCGCAGCCGGCAATCCGCGTGGGCTGCACAGTCTGGAAGATGTCGCCGTCCGGCCCGATACGGTGCTGGCCGTCATCGACGAATCGGTCGAGCTCGCTCGGGCAGAGCGGGCCGGGCTCTCGAGATCGCGCATCCAGCGCCATGGCGACACGCCCGGTGCCGTGGTTGCGATCATCGAAGGCAGGGCGGATGCGTTTGTGCTGACCGATGTTTCCCTGCGCTACATGCTGGCGAATTCCGGTTTCACCGGCATTGAAATGGCGACGCCCTTCGTTTCGACGCGGCAGATCGGACAGCCTGACAGGGGCGACCCGGCATTCGTGCTGCGCCTGCAGGACGAAGCGCTTGCGAGGCGGCTCGATCAGGCGATCACAGCCTTTGTACCGAGCGACGACTACCTCGAGCTGGTCATGCCGTTCGGCGTCGGTGCGGTCAATATCCCCGCTGCCATGCCAGACACGCGATGAACACGCGGAACGTGGCCACCGCGTCGTCACTGTCGCGCACCGACACGCTGTTCGTGCTCGGACTGAGCCTCATCCTGTGCCTCTGCATGGTGCTCATGGCCCTGTCGCATCTGCGCTGGGACGAAAGCACGAGTGCCGCGCTGGTGGCGCGCGACAACCTGGCGCAGTCACGGCGCTTCGCACTGCTCGCACATGTCGACACGCAACGCCTGCTGGCAGGCGAGACCGGCGTGCCGCGCACGAGCGTGATCGCGCAGCTGGATCGTGCGCTGCTCAGTGCGCGCGACCTCACGCAGGGGCGCGGCTCGATTGCCGGTTTCGCGCTTGGTCTGCCGGTGACCGGCGAGTTGGCGGCAGCTACCGCGGCCTATGTTGCGTCGCTCGCGGATGCGCGCGCGATCATGGAAAGGCAGCTCGACGGCTTCGAAGCGCACGGCGAGGCGCTGCTGTTCGCGCAGCGCGATGTCGATATGCGTGCAGCAGCGGTCGAGGCAGCACTGCTCGAACATCTTTCGCAGCAGCATCAGGTGCTGCGCAGGCACGACATGATCACGCTTGCACTGGCCTGCATCCTCGGTCTGGGCGGCATGTTCTATCTCTACGTCTCGCATCGCCGGCGCGACGGCACCCTCGCGGCGCTGATCGAGAGCGATGCGCGGGTGCGAGCCTTTGTCGACAGCCTTCCCGAAGCCGCCTTCATGTTCGATCGTCTGGGTCGCTACATCGAAGCGTACGGTGCTTCCGATGCGCGCGCGGCGACGCAGCCGGAGACGCTGGTGGGGCGCACGCTGGACGAACGGTTTCCGGCCGAGCTGAGCGCGCGTTTTCTGGCCGTGATCGGCGATGCGCTCGAGCATCGGCGCACGCGCTCCTACGAGTACGAGCTGGAGGTGGATGGCGAGGTGCGGATGTTCGATGCCCGCGTGTCGCCGGTTCCCGGCAGTGACCGCGTCGTGTGGGTGGCCTGGGATGTGACCGCGCGACGTCAGGCCGAACTGCATGTACGAACGCTGAGCCGCCTGTACAACTTTCTCGGTCAGGTCAATCAGACCATCGTGTGGTCGGTCAGTGAAGACGAGCTTTTCCGCCGGATCTGCCGGGTGGCGGTGGAATCCGGCGGCTACCGTTGTGCGTGGCTCATTTCGGGCGATCACGAAGCGGGCGTGCTGGAACTGCGTGCCACTGCAGGGGTCGTTCCGCCCGATCTGCCGCGCTTCGTCCGTTCGCCGGCCGAAGGCGCGCCGCTCACGCTCGACGTCATGCGCTCGGGGCGGGTGCGTCGCCTGGCACGGTTCGATGACGCAGATCCTTGGTGCGCGCTGGTACGGGCGGCTGGAGGCGCGGGTTACGTCGGTCTGCCGATACGGTTGAATGATCGCGTGGTCGCCGTGCTCGGCATGCTGGCGCGTCACGTCGATCCGGACGATGCGGACGAGGCACAGCTGCTGGAAGAGGTGATGCTCGACCTGTCGTTTGCAATGGGTCGGTTGCGCGACGAGGCGCAGCGCCAACGGGTCGAACAGAACGCGCGGCTTCAGGCGGCCGCGCTGCGCAGCACGCGCGACGGCATCGTCGTGAGTACGCTCGACGGTGCCGTCGTGTCGGTCAATCAGGCGTTCTGCACCTTGATCGGCCACGACGAGAACGATGTGATCGGCCGACTACTGACGGATCTGCTGGAGATGGCCGATGCGCCATCGATCTTTGCGGCGATCGACGCCGGCCTCCGCGGCGAAGGTTTCTGGCAGGGCGAGATCGCAGCCCGCAGGCATGACGGCGATCCGTGGTCGGGCTGGTTGTCCTGCGCCGTGGTGCGCGACGACGAAGACCGGGTGACGCACCACGTCGCCGTGCTCACCGACATCACGCAGGCCCGGCGCACGGAGGAAATGCTGGAGCATCTGGCGCAGTACGATCCGCTGACCGACCTGCCCAACCGCCTGCTCATGCATGCGCAACTGACACACAACGTCGATGTGGCCGCGCGCCTGCAGCAGAGGGTGGCCGTCATCCTGATGGATCTGGACAACTTCAAGACCATCAATGACGGCCTGGGACATGCGGCCGGAGATGAGGTGCTGTCGGCGGTGGCCCAGCGCCTGCGCGCGCGTCTCGATGTCGTGGGTACGCTGGGCCGTCAGGGCGGCGATGAATTCATGCTGGTGCTCGACGACATGCAGCATCCGGGCGATGCCGCACGGGTCGCGCAGGACATGCTCGGCTGTCTGTCCGATCCGATCCACCTGACGTCCGGGCAAGACATCTACCTGCAGGCCAGCATCGGCATCAGCATCTATCCGGACGACGGGACCCGGGCCGAGGAACTGATCCGCGACGCGGACACCGCGATGTACCAGGCCAAGCGCTCGGGGCGCAATGCGGTGCGCTTCTACACGGACACGCTCACGGTCGAGGCGGGGCAGCGACTGTCGCTGGAAACACGCCTGCGGCGCGCGCTGCATGCCGGTCACTTCGAACTGCGCTTCCAGCCACTGGTGAGCTTGAGCGATGAAGGGCTGATCGGCGCCGAGGTACTGGTGCGTCTGGTGGATGACGATCCGCATGAGATCGGGCCGGCAGAGTTCATCCCGGTCATGGAAAGCAGCGGCCTGATCGTCGAACTTGGCGACTGGGTTCGCGAGAACGCCTGCAGGCAGGGCCGGGCGTGGCTCGATGCGGGTCATGCGCCCGGATCGCTCGCCGTCAACCTGTCGGTCGTCGAAATCCGCCGTGGCGGTCTCGAGGAACGCCTTGCGCAGACCCTGCGTGACACCGGTTATCCAGCCGCCGGGCTCGAACTCGAAATGACCGAGTCGAGCCTGATGGATCAGGGCGAACAGGCGCAGCTCTTCCTCGCTGCCCTGAAGCGACTCGGCCTGCGTCTTTCCATCGACGATTTCGGTACCGGATACTCGTCGCTGGCCTATCTGAAGCGCCTGCCGGTGGACAAGCTCAAGATCGACCGCAGTTTCATCCGCGACATTCCGCACGACGACAGCGACATGGAACTCGCCTCCACCATCATCGCGCTGGGCCACAACCTGGGTCTGACGGTGCTGGCCGAAGGCGTGGAAACGCGCGCCCAGTTCGATTTCCTCAAGACACGCGGCTGCGATGCCTGCCAGGGTTATCTGTTCAGCAAGCCGCTTACGGCCGAGGAATTCGAGCGACGTTTCCTTGCGTCGCCCCGGTCTGCCGGGGTGTCAGCTGCCGCTGCGGAACGGGGCGGCGAGATCGCCTGAACAATTCAGATACTGCGCCGTCACGTCGCGGGGCGCCGGTCCGTCGAAGCCGACTTCTATATCGCCGCCGACACGTCCCAGTACCAGCTTGCCGCCGAAGAAAAGAAAATTGCGCATCAGGGTTGCCCAGTCCTGTCGTTCGTCGGCGTCGAAACCGGGCAGCGTCAGTTGTCCGTCGTTCGGCACCAGCAGGATGGCTGGCCTGAATTGCGCTATCTCCAGCCGGGCCAGCACCGGCAATGGGTCACCACCCTCGGGTGGGGTGGCTTCGACGCGTGCGGTGATGTCGTCGCCGATGCGCTCGCGCACGATGCGGATGTCCCAGCCCGAAACCCGGACTGCCGTGCCGCAGGCACGCGGCCAGCCTCCATCGAGCTGAATCACGGTGCGATAGATGCCGGCGGCGCTGGCTGATGCGGCGGCAAGTGCCAGCGCGAGGCAGGCGGACGCCGATGCGAGGTGCCGGCGCAGCGTGCGCGGCGCCGGCATGCGCGCTGCCGGTGTGGCGCCCGGGAAGAATCGAATCCGTGTCATGTGATCTCCGACATGCGCAGGTGCGGCGGAGTTCGCCCGGCGGATCAGGGGCCGCGGCGGTGAGCGTCCAGCAGGTCGTACAGCGCAATGAATTCCTGGGTCAGCTTGTGCGTCGGTGCGAAATGGATCAGCGGCTGCGCTGCCTCGTGCGATTCCTTCACCTTGACCGACGACGACAGGGCGGCTTCGAGCACCGGGAGGCCCTCGTCGCGCAATTCCTGCACTACGCGTACCGGCAGGCTGGAGCGTGCCTGGAACTGGTTGATCACGATGCCTTCCAGCTTCAGGCCTTCATTGTGATCGGACCGGATTTCTTCGATGTTGTCGATCAGCGTGTACAGCGCCTTGCGCGAGAAATCGTCGCAATCGAACGGTATCAGCACCGATTCTGCTGCGATCAGCGCACAACGTGAGTAGAAGTTGAGAGCGGGTGGTGTGTCGATGTAGATATTGTCGAACTGATAGAGTGCCTCGAGCGCTTCGCGCAGCTTGTAAATCTTGTAGCGCGATTCGAGCTTGTTCTCGAGTTCGGCCAGTTGCGGACTGGCCGTCATGATCGACAGGCCGGGGTGTCCGGTTTCCGTCACGAATTCACTGGTGTCTCGTGGCGTGAGCTTGAAATTGAGGATCTGGTCGAAAAATTCCGCGGCACCGAGTGCTACCTCGCCGGCCCGATCGCCCAGCAGGTAATGGCTGGAGTTGCACTGGGTGTCGAGATCGATCACCAGCGTGCGCTTGCCGCGCGCCGCACTGATCGCCGCGAGGTTGCAGGTGATGGTGGATTTGCCGACGCCACCTTTCTGATTGAACACGACACGACGCATGACGGACTCCGGTGGGCTTGAGCACGCATTCTGCCAAATCCTTCGATGCAGTGCACCATTGGTCGTGCCGGTTTCGGGCCGGTAGAATCCGCGGCAATGTCCTTGCTGGCGGAATGAACATGACGAATTACGCTGTACGCCTTCACCGTACGGGTGGCCCCGAGGTGCTGCAGTACGAGGGCGTGGCGGTGGGCGAACCTGCCGCCGGCGAGGCGCTCGTGCGTCAGCACGCCGTCGGTGTCAATTTCATCGACATCTATCACCGTTCCGGCCTTTACCCGGTGCCGCTGCCCAGCGGGCTCGGTCAGGAGGCGGCCGGCGTGGTCGAGGCGGTGGGCCCGGGCGTGACCGACATTGCGCCCGGCGACCGGGTTGCCTATGCGGGGGGGGCGCTCGGCGCCTACGCGCAGGTGCGCACTCTGCCGGCCGACCGTCTGGTGCGCCTGCCCGATGCCATCGGCTTCGATACCGCAGCCGCGCTGATGCTCAAGGGCCTCACGGCACAGTACCTGCTGCGCCGCACCTGCCGGGTCGAACCGGGCGATGTCATCCTGATGCATGCCGCAGCCGGCGGTGTCGGGCTCATTCTCTGCCAGTGGGCGCGCGCGCTGGGTGTCAGCGTGATCGGCACTGTCAGCACCGAACAGAAAGCCGTGCTGGCGCGCGAGCACGGCTGCGATCACGTGCTGGTGGGTGTCGCGCCGGCCGATCTGCCGGCCAGAGTGCGTGCGCTGACGCAGGGCCGCGGTGTGCGCGTGGTCTATGACGGCGTCGGTCGCGATACTTTCATGGCGTCGCTGGATTGTCTTGCTCCGCTGGGCATGATGGTGAGCTTCGGCAACGCATCCGGACCGGTCGCGGCGTTCGAGCCGGGATTGCTGGCGCAGAAGGGATCGCTGTTCCTGACGCGCCCGACCCTGTTTCACTATGCCGCCGAGCGCACCGACCTGCTGTCGATGGCGGCCGAGCTGTTCGAGCGGGTGATCGACGGCACGGTGAGTGTTTCCATCGGCCAGCGCCATGCGTTGAAGGATTGTGCCCGTGCGCATGAAGATCTGGCTGCGCGGCGCACGACCGGTTCCACCCTGCTGTTGCCCGGGTGAGCGCCTGCCACCCGCCGCGCCGACCGGTCATTGACCGAACGGCATTCACCTCCGGAGCGTATTCGATGAAGTTTCTGTTGTCGCTGTTCGTCTGCTGCTGCATGCTCTCGTCGGCCATGGCGCAGACACCTGCGCAGACCACTTTTCTCAAGGCCGAGACGCGCCGGATCGAAGATCAGTTCGTGCGACGAGTGATGGATATCACCCGGTTGCCGGAAAGTGAGGTCCGTGCCGCCATGCCGGCGGAAGGCCGCATCACGGATCCGGCCGCGCGCGTGGTTGCCGCGATCGGACAACGGCGCGGGCAGCCGCTGACCGACGAACAGAAACAGGCCATTGCCCAGGCCGACGAGGAGCGCCGCAACGCACTGGTCAGTGCCCGCGCGGCTGCGAAGAACAAGTAGCAGGGCGGGTCCGGAGGAGACGGTATGGGATCGAAAGTGTGTGCCATTGTCGGCATGGGGACCGGAGTCGGCGCGGCTGTTGCGCGACGCTTCGGGGCCGAGGGTTACTGCGTGGCCATGATTTCGCGCAATGCCGGCAAGCTTGAGCGCTATGAGCACGAACTCGCTGCGCGCGGCGTCACGGCCCAGGGTTTCGTGGCGGATGCCGGCAGCGATGAATCCATCGTCTGCGCCATCGAAAGCATGCGGCACGCGATGCCACCGCCCGAGGTGCTGGTGTTCAACGCGTCGGTGCCGCGCGAAAGCGCGCCGTCGGTGCTCGATCCGGAAGCGCTGGCGGCCGATCTGCGAATCGGTGTGCTCGGTGCGCTGATCGCCGCACGAGCGGTGCTCCCCGCAATGCGCGCTGCCGGACAGGGCAGCATTCTGTTCACCGGCGGCGGGCTTGCGATGGAGCCGGTCGCGGCGGCCGCCTCGTTGTCGGTGCAGAAGGCGGCGCTGCGCAATCTGGTGTTCAGCCTGAACCAGGAGTTGTCGCCGGCCGGCGTGCACGCGGCCATCGTCACCATCGCCGGTGTATTGCGTGAGGGCAGCCTGCTTGATGCAGCCCGCGTGGCCGACGCGTTCTGGACCCTTCATTCACAGCCCTGCGGCCAGTTCGCGCGCGAAATCGTGTTGTCCTGAGGTTCTTCCGATGCACAGTGTTCTGGTTGCGAATCCCAAGGGCGGTGCCGGCAAGAGCACGCTGGCCACCAGCGTCGCTGCGCACTATGCGACACAGGGTGCCCGCGTGATGCTGGGCGACATCGATCGCCAGCAGTCGGCGCGCCACTGGCTGGCCCTTCGCTCGCCGCTGCTGGCGCCGATCGCAGGCTGGGATATCGAACCCGACATGCCGGCGCGGCCGCCGCGCGGTACCACGCATGTCGTGCTCGATACGCCGGCCGGTCTGCGCGGCAAGCGGCTCGAAACGATGTTGCGCAGCGTGGACCGCGTCCTCGTGCCGGTGCAGCCGTCGCTGTTCGATATCCTTGCCACCGGCGAATTCCTGAACGAACTGTCGGCGCACAAGCGGATCAGTTCGGCGCGCGTGCGCATCGCCGTTGTCGGCATGCGGGTCGATGCCCGCACACGCGCCGCACAGGAGCTGGAGCGCTTCTGCGAAAGCCTTGATGTACCGGTGCTGGCCTACCTGCGAAATTCGCAGCTTTACGTGCAGACAGCCGCACACGGCATGAGCATTTTCGATCTGTCGCGCTCGCGCGCGCAGACCGACCGTGAGCAGTGGCAACCCATTCTCGACTGGCTCGACTCTCCATGAACAGCAACCGCAACAAAGGTCTGGCCGTCGTGCGCAACAGTTCGGAGGAAGAAGGCATGAAGCCCCGTATTCTCTGTTTCGCAGGCAGTACCCGCGAAGCATCGTTCAACCGGCAGCTTGCACTCGCCGCCGCGCGTGCAGTCGAAGAAGCCGGCGGTGAGGCGACACTGATGGACCTGCGCGATCACCCGCTGCCGATGTATGACGGCGACCTCGAAACATCGGCTGGTCTGCCGCTCGGTGTCCGTCCGCTGAAGGAATTGTTCAAGTCGCACGACGGACTGTTCATCGCGTCGCCCGAGTACAACGGCTCGTTCAGCGCCGTGCTCAAGAACACGCTGGACTGGGTTTCCCGCCCGGCCGGGGATGAAGCGGGCACCGTGCCCTACGCCGGCAAGGTGGTCGCGCTTGCCGCCGCGTCGCCGGGTGCGCTGGGCGGCCTGCGCGGTCTCGTTCATCTGCGTGCGGTGCTGCAGTCGGTCGGTGCGCTGGTGCTGTCCGAACAGGTCGCGATCGGCGGCGCTGCGGGCGCCTTCACGCCGGATGGACGCCTGAGCGACGAACGCCTGCAGCAGATGCTCGACCGGACGGCTGCGCGGCTGGTTCTTGTCGCCAGCCGGCTGCGCCCCTGAATTCAGCTGTAATCCCTCTTGCACAGGACGTAACGATGAAATACCTGCGTTTGTGCCATCACGGCGCCGAACGACTCGGTCGCATCGCCGGCGATCGGGTCGAACTGCTTGAAGGTGACCTGTTCGGCGAACATCGTGCGACGGGTGAAACCGTGCTGCTCGAAGGCATCGACTGGCTGATGCCTTGTGTACCGCCCAAGATGATCATCATCGTGAACAACTTTCACGCTGCGGTGCAGAAGTCCGGCGGCAGCATTCCGGCAGAGCCGCTGTTCGTCGTCCGCTCGCCGACGGCGCTCAACTGGCACCGTCAGCCGATTCCGAAGCCGCTCGCGTTCGACGGCCGGGTGTTCTACGAAGGCGAACTGGGCGTTGTAGTCGGGCGCGTTGCACGCAACCTCGACGAAACGCAGGCTGCCGCGGCGATCTTCGGCTATACCTGCGTGAATGACGTCAGCGCGCTGGAACTGGTCGACAAGGACCCGTCATTCGCGCAGTGGACGCGCGCCAAGAGCTTCGACGGCTTCGGCGTGTTCGGTCCGGTCATCGAAACCGATGCGCTGCCAACCGATGCCGAGGTCGTCACCACCGTGGGCGGTCGCGAGCGTCAGCGCTATCCAGTGTCGGACATGATCATTCCGCCGGCCCGGCTGGTGTCCATGATTTCGCACGACATGACGCTGATGCCCGGCGACGTGATCTGCTGCGGCACATCGGTCGGTGTGCTGCCGATGAAACCGGGCAGCACGGTCGAAGTGACGGTCAGCGGCGTGGGCACCCTGAGCAACGTCTACGCACCGCAGGACTGACGCGCAGGCGACTTGTGTCAATGCGCAGGCAGGCACCGTGATGCATTGTAGATAGATGGACGCTCACGCCGGCCTGCCCCACCTGCAGCCCATCCTCCTCTTTCTCGCGATCGCCGGTCTGGTGATGCCGCTGCTCGCCCGTGCCCGGGTGAGTCAGGTGGTGGCTTTCCTGATCGCCGGCGCGCTGTTCGGCCCGCATGGCCTCGGGCGTCTCGCGGCTGATCACGCCTGGCTGGGCTGGCTCACGATCGCCGACGGCGAAGGCGTGAAGGTGCTTGCCGAGCTGGGGGTCGTGTTCATGCTGTTTCTGATCGGACTCGAGCTGCCGGCACGTCAGCTGTGGTCGCTGCGCCGCTGGGTGCTCGGCGTGGGCAGCGCGCAGTGGCTGGGCTGCGGCGCGCTGATCGGCGCCATTGCGTTCGCATTCGGCAATGGCCACGAGGCGGCACTGGTGCTCGGGCTTGGGCTGGCCATGTCATCCACCGCGGTGGTGATGCAGCTGCTGGCCGAATCGGGTCAGACTCACTCGACGGTGGGACGCATGAGCTTCGCCGTGCTGCTGCTGCAGGACATCGCAGTCGTGCCGCTGCTCATCCTGCTCGGTCTGCTGGGTGATCCCGAAGCGGGCGGTCATTTCCTGTGGCTGTTGGGTGTGGCGCTGGCCAAGGCAGCGCTGGCCGTGACGCTCATCCTGCTGCTCGGGCGTCTCGTGCTCACACCGCTGTTCAGGCACGTGTCGGTCACCACGCAGGCCGACACCTTCATGGCGCTCACGCTGTTCGCGACGCTGGGCGTGGCGGCGCTGACCGGAGCCGCCGGGCTGTCGATGGCGCTCGGTGCCTTCCTCGCCGGGCTCATGCTGTCCGAAACGGAATACCGGCACGCCGCCCGGCTCGCGATCGAGCCTTTCAAGGGCCTGCTGATGGGGCTCTTCTTCCTGTCGGTGGGCATGAGCCTCGATCTGGTGCAGGTCGCGGGCGATGCGCTCTGGCTGGTGCTGGCCGTGTTCGGGCTTTACCTGCTCAAGGGCGCGGTCATGTATGGCCTGTTCCGCCGGGCCGGGCTGTCGTCCGGCGAATCGGCCGAAGCGGCGCTGCTGCTCGGGCAGTCCGGCGAATTCGCCTTCATCGTGATCGGCATTGCGCTGACCGGCGGCCTGCTGTCGCCCGGCGTCGGCAACTTCATGTTGCTGGCGGCGACGCTGAGCATGTTCATGACGCCACTTGCCGCGCGAGCCGGGCGTGCGCTGCACCGGCGCTTCACTGCATCGGACGGGGCTCCGGCAGCGCCGCAGGGTCTGCCGGAGCTTGAGGGCGTGGTCATCATCGCCGGCTTCGGGCGGGTTGGTCAGCGGGTAGCCAGGCTTCTCGAACGGGCCGATGTGCGCTGGATCGGCATCGAGCGGAATGCCGCGGCGGCGGCGCGTCACCACGCCGAGGGACGACATGTCGTGGTCGGCGATGCCGGCCAGCCGTCACTGCTGCATCATCTGGGGGCAGGCCAGGCCCGTGCAGTAGTCGTCACGATGGATGATTCCGCAGCTGCCCGTCACGTCGTGCGGAGCCTGCGCGCGGAATTTCCTCATCTGCCGTTGATTGCACGCGCACGCGACGGGGCGCATGCCCGGGAGCTGCTGGCTGCGGGTGCCAGCGAAGTGATTCCTGAAGCACTGGAAGCCGCCCTGCAACTGGGCTCGCATGTCCTCGCCCGCACCGGCATGACGCCGGACGCCATCAGCGAAATGATGGCGGCGGAACGGATCAGCGGAGATTGACCGTCGCCGCAGGGCGACGGGGCAGCGTCAGGGCTTCACGCCCGGCGGCAGCGCAGGCTTCGTTTCCGTCGCTGACGGTTGCGCGTGGTCATGACCTTCGATGGTCGGGTGTTCCTGCCCGGCGTGCACCCTGCGGGTCGACGGTTTCACGCCCGGCGGCAGAGCGGGTTTCGTTTCCGTGGCCGACGGTTGTGCGTGATCATGACCTTCGATCGCCGGATGTTCCTGCCCGGAGTGCACCTTGCGGGTAGACGGCTTCACACCGGGCGGCAATGCCGGCTTCACTTCCGTTGCCGACTGCTGGGCGTGGTCATGGCCCTCGATGACCGGATGTTCCTGGCCCGCGTGTACCTTGCGCTGCGACGGTTGAACGCCGGGCGGCAATGCCGGCTTTGCGCCGACGTTGGCCGGTTGTTTGCCCTTGACCGCTTCTGCCGGATGTTCCGTACCGGCATGTGTCTTTGCCGGGTCAGCCCAGGCGGGCGTACTCAGGAGCACGGACAGGGCCAGAATATTCAATGCATTTTTCATGATTTGTTCCCCGGAATGAATAATTCAGCTTTGTTTTGAGTCTGCGCTTTTTAGTGCATTGCAGCATTGATTTGTCTCAATCTGCTGCAGCCTGCACGCCCATGGTAGCGTCTGCCGGCTGACGAATCCGTGTCGGCAGCGCCCATGCGCAACCTGAATCTCAGTCATTGCCCTGTGCCCCGATGAACATCTCCCCCGCCCCGATTCTTTTTCTGCACGCCAACGGTTATCCGGCCGGGGTTTACCGGGCGTTCCTGCTGGGCGTCGCAGCGGTTCATCCGGTGTCCGCCATCGACATGATCGGTGTCGATCGGGCGTATCGGCCAGGGCGCGGCTGGCGCCGCCTGCTGAATCAGGTTGTCGCGCACATCGAATCCCTCGCGCAGCCCCGGGTCGTGCTGGTCGGTCACTCGATGGGCGGCTATCTGGCGGCAATGGCTGCGCTGCGGCTGCCGAAGCGTGTCGAGCAGGTCGTCCTGATAGATTCGCCCGTGGTGATGGGCTGGCGTGGCGCGCTGGTGTCGGTGACGCACGCCACCGGACTGTCCCGCCGCATCGGCCCGGCGCCCATCGCGGATCGCCGCCGTCGTCATTGGCCGTCGCGCGAAGAGGCACGCCGGCATCTCGGCGCGAAAGCCTTCGTGCAGCGCTGGGCGCCCGGCGTGCTCGACGATTTCATCGCCGCCGGCCTGTGCGACGATCCGGCCGGCGGCGTCATGCTGACCTTCCCGCGCGAAACCGAACGCGACATCTATGCGACGCTGGCGCACCGCGAAGCGGCAAGTGCGCTGCGCCGCCTGCGCAAGCGCGGCGTGCCGGTCGGCTTCGTCGCCGGCAGTGAGTCCGAAGAAGTCAGGCTTGCCGGCCTCGAACAGAATCGCCGGTTCTGGGGGCCGGACTGGGTCGAGGTTCCGGGTGGGCACCTGATTCCGATGGAGGCGCCGCAGGCCTGCGCCGATGCCGTCGTCGGATGCATAGCCCGATGTCATCGAGCAGACGCCGCCCGGTAACATCGAAAGCCGATACTTTCCGATAGGCAATTCGGATATCGGTTTGAAATGAGATACGGTGTATTTCAGCGTGGCGTGGCGGCGGCAGTTCCCGTTCTGCCCGAAAGTGGCGCAAATGAAGCCTTCGGTGCCCGCGCGCTGCAATGCGCGGCAGGCGAAGGCCGGCACGCAGCGCAATGCCAAACCGTTTCGAAGGCGCCGGGTTTTCCGGCGGCGTCCAATCGGATGAGGTTTGCGCGGTGCATCGAACCAGCGCGCCGCGATGAAGCCGTGTTTGTTCGCGATGGCGGCCGCTCACCATCTGGCGCAGTCAAGGCATTGACCACTGAAGACCAGACCGGGCGAGTCTCATGAAGACAGCCCTCATGAAGGCTGGCCATTTGGCCGCATGCACGGCCATTCTGTTCGCAACGCTTGTGGCAGGCGCTCATGCTACCGATGCATGGATCGTAAAATGGCCGGTCGTCGCAACCCTGCCCAAGACACTCTACGGATCGCCGGCAGCAGCGTGTCAGGACCCGATCATCACGGACTACGCTGGCCCGACATGGTCGGTCTTCGTAAAGGCGCAGGAGGATCCCGCTGTCGTCGCGCCCAACCAGGCGTGCTACTACGCCACCCTGAACGGCGGCCTTTGGCTTGTCGCCCATGTCGGTCCGCCCGTGTGCGCATCGACGGAGTCGTTCGATTATTCCAGCGGGGTGTGCATGCCCCGGGCTTCCGAAGCGGCCTCCGCGGCGAAGAAGTCCGGCGTTTCCTGCCCGTCGCTGAACAATCCAATCGCCCTGGGCAGCGGAAACAAGTTCCTCACCCAAACGGATTCCGTATCCGGGACTGTTGTGTTCTCACGCACCTACAACAGCCTGAGCACCCGCATGGGCTACACGGAATTGATCACGGGCAGTCCGAGTGGCGTGATGCCGCTCGGGGCTGGCTGGACATTCGATTACCAGCAGCAGATCCGGCTGCCGACGGGTTCAACCACGACTGCATGGTCGATTCGCCCGAGCGGCCGTGTGCTGACCTTTCAGCTTTCCGGCTCGACATGGAATGCGGAAGCGGACGTCAGCGACCGCCTGACTGAGCTCAAGAACGCCTCGGGCGTTCGTACCGGTTGGCGCTACTGGGATGCTGCGGAGGAGCGCGCCGAGACCTTCGACGCGTCGGGCAAGCTTGAGTCGGTGCGCGAGCGCGACGGTACGGTGCGCACGGTGACCTACAGCGATGGTACCGATGGCAGCGTGTCGGGCAAGGGCGGCTTCGTCCTGGATGCATCCGGCAATCCGACAACAACGGTGCTGCCGGCCGGGCGTCTTCTGCGCGTACAGGACAGCCAGGGCCAGACGCTCACGTTCGGACACGACGCGAGTGGCCGCATCGTCAAGGTCACGAATTCGGCCGGTCAGTCGGTGCGCTATGGCTACGACGCGGCCAACCAGCTGACCACGGTCACCTACCCGGACAGCACGGTCCGCACCTATCACTACAACGAAGCCGCTCACACGGGCGGGGCCGACCTGCCGGGTGCCTTGACCGGCATCACCGACGAGAACGGCGAGCGGTTTGCGACCTACCAGTACAACAGCGACGGGCGTGCCATCGGCGAATCGCTGGCAGGTGGGGCGGATGCCGCAATGCTCGCCTACACCCAGAATATCAACCGCAACGTCACCCAGACAATAGTGACGGATGCGCTGGGCACGGCGCGCACCTACAGCTTCGCCACCCAGTTCGGCGTCACGCGCTCGACCGGTGTGAGCCAACCCGGAGGCCCGGGGTGCGGCGCGGCCTCGTCCGCCATCACGTACGACGGCAACGCCAACGTTGCGAGCCGGACGGACTTTGCGGGCAACAAGACGTGCTACGGCAACGATCTTGCGCGCAACCTTGAGACGGTGCGCGTTGAAGGGCTCGGTGCCGCAGACGCCTGCCCGGCGGCACCGGCCAGCTATAGCCCGACGGCCACCCAGCGCCGCATCAGCACCGAGTGGCATCCGCTTTGGCGCCTTAAGGTACGCGAGGCACAACCGAAGAAGATCACGACCAGGGTCTATCACGGCCAGCCGGATCCGACGGCAGGCGGAGCGATCGCCAGTTGCGCGCCGAGTGACGCCTACGTGTATGACACAGTGCCAATCGCCGTGCTGTGCAAGCAGGTCGAGCAGGCAACGACCGACGGCACGGGCGGGGCAGGCTTCGGCGCCGTGGCCACCGGCACGCCCCGCAGCTGGACCTTCACATGGAACCGCCATGGCCAGATGCTCACCGCCAACGGCCCGCGCACCGACGTGGCGGATATCACCACCTACGAGTACTACCCGGATACCACGGCCAGCTGGACGAAGGGCGACCTGAAGAAGATCACCAACGCACTGGGTCAGGTGTGGAACTTCACCCAGTACGACGCAGCAGGTCGGCTCTTGTCAATGACCGACTCGAACGGCGTGCTCACGACGCAGACCTGGAACCCGAGAGGCTGGCTCACCCATCGCACCACGGCAGGCGCGACGACGAGCTGGAGCTACCACCCCACGGGGCTGCTGCAGCGCCAGACGCTGCCCGACGGCACCTACTACGACTACACCTGGGATGGCGCGCACCGGCTCACCGACGTGACCGACGCGGTGGGCAACCGCACGCACTACACGCTGGACGCAGCGGGCAACGTCACGCAAACGGATGTGACCAGCGCCGGTGATCAACTCGCGCGCCAGCAGCGCACGGAGTACGACGTGCTGGGCCGTCCGTGGAAACAGCGGGATGCGGCCGGCAACGTGACCGAGCAGCGTCACGACGCGATGAACCGGTTGAACAAACTCATCGATCCGAAGAACCGCGAGACGGACTACCAGTGGGATGCGCTGGGCCGGCTTGAGCAGATCGACGACGCACAGCAACCGGTGCGTGGCATCACCCAGGCGCAGTACGACGGCCAGGACCGGTTGAAGTCACTGACGGTACCGAACGGAGCCCACACACAATTCACGGTCAGCGGGCTGGGCGACACCACGCAGGAGATCAGTCCGGACCGTGGCACGCTGAGCTACACGAACGATGCAGCAGGCAATGTGACATATCGCACCGATGGGCTGGGTCGGGTGACGGGCTACACCTGGGATGCGCTGAACCGGCCCACAAGCATCACCTATCGCCCGTCGATCGGGGCGGGTGCGAGCGAGACGGTGACTTACACCTGGGACAGTGCGCCCGGCTGCAGTCACGGCATCGGCCGGCTGTGCGCGGTGAGTGATCGCGCAGGCAGCACGACCTACAGCTACAACGACAAGGGCCATCGGGTGTCGGCCACGCGTGTGGAAGCGGGGCAGACACACGTTACGCAGTACGTGCGCGATGCGGCCGGTCAGGTGTTGTCGTGGGTGGATCCGGCGGCCTCGTCCTTCATGAATGCGCGGGCGACGAACGGAAAGATTCGCGATCTGTCGATGCTGGCTGCGGGTGACGCCTCACCTGTAGCGGTGGTGTCCGACATGCAGTACGACGCGGCTGGCGCGCTGACCGGATCGAACACCGGTGACGACCGCGTTGGGCAGCGCTTGAGTGTTGCCCGGCAGTACGACCCCGAGGGGCGACTGGCCGACAGCGTGCAAGCGGTCGTCGCCGCCCCCGACGGTGACGTACCACTGCCGCTCTGGGCGCTCGTCGCCCTGGGGGGCGCACTGTGCGGCGCCGTCAGCCGCCGGAGCCGCTGATGCCCTCGTCCATCCGCCCGAAGAAGCTCACCGCTGTTCGCCCGTCCTTGCTCCGGCCCGACCTGCCCGGCGCGTTGCCCGGGGAAGGCCGCAGAAGCCCGATCTGGACGAAGTACCAGGTGTGGATGCTGTGCGCCCCCCTTCTTTGCGGGCTGGCGCATGCGGACAGCTACGAGTACGACGAACTGGGCAACCTGAAGACCTTGACGAGCCCGCGCGGGGTACGCGGTTACACCTACGACGAGATCCAGCGGCTGGACACGGAGACCGGCTACAGCGGCCATCGTGACCACGCCTACGACCACAACGGCAACCGCACGACGGACGGAGCGGCCTCACCCGGCTCGCCAACGACGGCGAGCTACGCACCCGGCACGAACCGGATCGCGACGATCAACGGTGCAGCGGTGACGCTGGACGCGGCGGGTCAGATCACGCACGACGGACTGAACAGCTACACGTGGGACGACGCCGGACGGCTGAAGACGGTGAGTCGGGGAGGCCAGCTCAGGGCAACGTACCACTACGACTACAAACACCGACGCACGAGAAAGGTGACGACGGCGGCAGCGCCCCGGGGCGCGCAGACGGTGGTGTATCACTACGACGATCAGGACAGGCTGATCACGGAGACGACGCAGACGGGTACGCCGCTGCACAGCTACGCGTGGTCGGACGAGAACCTGATCGGTCAGGTGGAGTACGTGGCGAACGCGACGAACACCGGGTACGAGATCGGGCGCATCGTGTATTACGAGCTCGATCACCTGGGCACGCCGAGGCAGGCGCGCGAGCGCACGGGCACGGTGGTGTGGCGCTGGGAGTCGGACGGGTACGGCAATACGCTCCCCGACGAGGACCCGGACGGAAACGGGCAGAAGACCTACGTGTATCTGCGCTTCCCTGGGCAGTACTTTGATGAGGAGTCGGGGCTGCACTACAACTGGCATCGGTACTATGTGCCGAGGTTGGGGAGGTATCTGTCGAGTGATCCGATTGGGATTGAGGGCGGGCGAAATAGCTACGGCTACGTCGGGGGGAATCCGCTGCGCTACACCGATCCAACGGGCGAAGTGGCGGTGCCTGTCGTCATCGGCGGCACAATTGCTGTCGGAGCTTGCATTGCCGCGAACTGCACTAAGCCCATTGGTCAGGCGATGCAGAGTGCCGCGAATTCGCTGAGTAACGCTATAAACACGGTAAAAGAGTGGTGCAGCGACGATGACGATGAGGACTCGTGCGAGGAACGGCAGGAGGCAGAGGAAGACGCGTGCCAAAAATACTGGGGACATTGGTCGTATCGGGGCTGCATGGAGCGAGCCCGTATCCGTGGCGACATGTGCCGCAGGGGAATACCGAATCCACCTCCACCATGGAGTGATGCCGACGTAGACGGCTGGGCTCCTCCTCCAGCGCCGAGGGGTAACAGATGATTACAAGAGAAGAGCACGCCGCAATAAGGGCTGACCTGGCTTCTTTGAGGAAGCAGACTGTTCGGTCTAGATTCGGGGAAATTCCGGCAAGCGTTGAATACGTAGAGACGTTACTGGGAAGGTCCTTTTCGGATGACGACCGTTCCTTGCTCTATTCTCTCCTGATCGGCGAGTGCTCAAGATCCCAAAATGATGAGCTCTACGTTGATGCCTTACGTCGTCGACTCCGGGACTTGCCAAACGATCCGATCTCACATGCCGGCCTAGCCATGACGCTGGCAACTATTGGGGGCAAGCACCGGGACGAGGCGCTGAAGTTGGCAAACGATGCCATATTGATTGCGAAGCTCGAGAATCGCTTGGTCCGGTACTGCGCTACGAACCTAGCACGGGTAGCGCTTGTATTGGACGACTATGAGTCGCTCAACAGCGCGCTAGCTGAACTCGTTAACGATGGGGGATTCACTCGCAGCGAGGATAGTCCATACGAGTTCGACTTCATTGATCACATAGATACATCTCTCGTCGATCAGGAGTTGTTGGCTCGGTACTCCAATCTTGATCCACGCTGAACCGCCCCGGATTTTGCGGAGGCTCGCTCGCTTTAGTCAGACCACCACACCTGTTACGCCTGCAGTAAATACCCGTATGGTTACTATACAAAAATTTATTTGTATCGTAACTTCCGCCGATGCGCTACGTCGAACTGTCACTCGCCGCCCAGACCGCTTATGCGGAGCTGTTCTCCCAGACTCAGACATTGGAGATGGGAAACGCCCTGGCGGGGCTGTCTGGCGCGTTTCACCGGCGCACGATCAAGGGCCGCGTCTATTGGTACTTCGGTTATCGCGATATCGACAAGCAGGGCCGGATGATTTACGTCGGTCCGGATTCGGAGCGGGTCCGCTCGCTGGTTGAATCGCACGAACGTGCCCGGGCCGCCGGGCCGTTGACGAGCCCGGCTCGTGTTGCGCTGGCGGCGGGCGCGACACCCGCAGCGCCGAAGCATTTCCGGGTGGTGCGTCGTCTGGCCGAGTACGGGTTTTTCAGGGCGGGTGGCGTGCTCATCGGAACACATGCCTTCATCGCCCTGGGAAACATGCTGGGCGTGCGCTGGGCGGATGGCGCAGCCACGCTCGACGTGGATTTCGCCCATGCAGGCCCCAACGTGTCGATCGCCTTGCCGGCCAATATCCAGATCGATGTGCATGGCGCGCTCGAATCACTGGAAATGGGCTTCCTGCCGATCACCCAGCTCAATGGCAAGGTCGGGGCGCAATATCGAAACCCGGACGATCTTGAACTCCGCCTTGATTTTCTGACGAGCATGACGCGCACGGGCGAACCTGTGCTGGTGCCGAACCTGAACGTGGCGCTCGAACCGCTGAAATTCATGGAGTTTTCGCTCGAAGCGCCGGTGCAATGCTGCCTGTTTGCACGTGCCGGCGCGTGCGTGGTCAAAGTGCCGGCCCCTGAAAGATTCGCCGTTCACAAGTTGATCGTGCACGGCGAGCGCCCGGTCGCTGAGCAGACCAAGGCAAAGAAGGACGTGCTGCAGGCCGCCGGTTTGATCGAGTACTTCCAGAGCCAGGGCATGGCCGATGTCTTCAATGCAGCGTGGCGTGACGCCCTCTGCCGCGGCCAGGGCTGGGCTGCACGCGCGCAGCAGGGACAAGAAGCCCTGTTGCGCATGGCGCCGGAACTCGATCAGCCTGAACTGTGGCGCAGTTGATTCGGCAACGCAGGGCGGGGCAGAGATTGTCTCTGCTTCATTCGTCAGCGACCTCGCCCACAATGGGTTCCACCATAGCCTCCGCCTTCTCGATTGCTGCTTCGAGCGCGGCGTCGGGATGGCCGGTCGGCAAGCTTGGGCTGCTTGAGCTGCGCCGGTAGTCGGCGTCGGTCGTCACCGGATCGCCGGCTGCGCGCTGCACCGATCCCAGATTCGCCGTGACCAGCTGCGGCACGGCCAGCACCAGCGCGACCATGGCGATCTGGATGCCGACGAAGGGCACGGCGCCCCAGTAGATGTCGCGTGTCCGCAGGGTTTTCGGGGCGACCGAGCGCAGGTAGAACAGCGCGAAGCCGAACGGTGGATGCATGAACGAGGTCTGCATGTTCACCGCCAGCAGCACGCCGAACCACACCAGATCGATGCCCAGCTTGTCAGCCACCGGGGCGAGCAGCGGCACGACGATGAAGGCCAGTTCGAAGAAGTCGAGGAAGAAGGCGAGCACGAACACCAGCGCCATGACGACGATCAGGAAGCCGGTTGCGCCGCCGGGCAGGCCGAGCAGCAGGTGTTCGACCCACAGGTGGCCGTCGATGCCGTAGAAGGTGAGCGAAAAGACGCGCGAACCGATCAGGATGAACAGCACGAAGGTGGTCAGCCGCACCGTGCGGTCGAGCGCCTGCTGCAGCAGGTCGCGGTTCAGGCGCCGGCGTGCGGCGGCCATCAGCAGCGCGCCGGTGGCGCCCATCGCGCCGCCTTCGGTCGGTGTCGCGAGGCCCAGGTAGATGGTGCCGAGCACGAGGAAGATGAGTGCCAGCGGCGGCATCAGCACGAAGGCGACGCGACGCGCGAGGTTGGGCAGCAGGTTGAGACGCAGCAGGCGGTCGGCCACGGCGATCAGCCAGGCGACGCTGCCGCCGGCGGTGACCGCGAACAGCGCGCGCGCGTCGGCGGTGTGCGCCTGCAGCGCCGGCAACTGGCTGGCGGCGATGCCGGCCAGCACTGCAACGGCGAACAGCGCCCACACGCCGCGTCGCTCGGCCGCGTTGTGGTCGTCGGCTTCGGGCAGCGCCGGTGCCTTGTGCGGCCGCAGCCAGGCCACCATCAGTACATAGAGCAGATAGAGCCCGGTCAGCACCAGGCCGGGCAGCAGTGCGCCGCGGTACATGTCGCCGACCGGGCGGCCGAGCTGGTCGGCCAGCACGATGAGTACGAGCGATGGCGGAATGATCTGCGCCAGCGTGCCCGAGGCGCAGATGACGCCGCTGGCCAGCCGCGCGTCGTAGCCGGCGCGCAGCATGATGGGCAGCGAAATGAGACCCATCGAAATGACCGACGCGGCGACCACGCCGGTGGTCGCGGCGAGCAGGGCGCCGACCAGCACCACCGCCACCGCGAGCCCGCCGCGCAGCGTGCCGAAAAGCCGGCCGACGGTGTCGAGCAGGTCCTCGGCCATGCCGGAGCGCTCCAGCACCAGACCCATGAAGGTGAAGAAGGGGATGGCGAGCAGGGTGTCGTTGCTCATGACGCCCCACACGCGGTCGGGCATGGCCTGCACCAGCGAGGCCGACAGCAGCCCGAGTTCGATGCCGATCAGCCCGAACACGATGCCGCAGGCGGCCAGCGCGAACGCCACCGGCACGCCGGACAGCAGGAACAGCACCGTCGCGGCGAACATGACCGGCGCGAGGTTGGCGGCCAGCCAGGCGCTCATCCGGCTGGCTCCGACAATGCGTCGATGCGGCGGACCAGCAGCGCGACGGCCTGGGCGGCGAGCAGTGCAAAGCCCACCGGCACCAGCAGGCGCGCCGGCCACAGCGGCAGGCCGCCGGCGCTGGCCGACACTTCGTGGCTGGTCCATGCGGTGACAAACCAGGGCCAGGACAGCCACAGCATCAGCAGCGCGACCGGCAGCACCATGGTGAGCAGGCCGGCGATGTCGGCCCACAGCCTGCCGCGCGGACCGAGCCGGGACGTGATGAGGTCGATGCGCACATGTTCGTCCAGTCTGAGCACGCGCCCGGCGCCGAGCAGGAACACAGCCGACACCAGATACCACTGCGCTTCGAGCAGTGCGTTGGAGCCGGCATCGAACTTGCGCGCCAGTGCGTTGCCCACGGCAAGCAGCACGGCCGCCAGCACCGCCCAGGGCAGCACGCGGCCGCAGGCCTCGTTCAGATGGTCGATCAGGTCGGCAAAGGCAAGCAGGACGCGCATCGTGGGGCGGATCGGCCAGAGGAACCGGCAAGGGCGATGGGCGCGATGGTAACTGCTGCCGCGCGCGCGGCAGCGCATGTGTTGCGTGTCTTCGCCGATTACGCTGCCGTGACACTTTTTTTGGTGCGCTGCACCAATTCACCCTACAATGAGGCATCGCACAAGGAGCGCCCATGCCTTCCTCTACCCGCTTCTGCCTCGTTCGCCACGGCGAAACCACCTGGAACGTCGATCGACGCATCCAGGGTCAGCTCGACATTCCGCTCAACGATCACGGCCTGCTGCAGGCCCACGCCACGGCGCAGGCGCTGGAAGACGTGCGCATCGATGCGATCTACAGTTCGGATCTTGCCCGCGCCTGGGTCACTGCCGGGCGCATCGCCGTGCCGCGCGGTCAGCCGGTGATGCCGGAGCCGGCGCTGCGCGAGCGCCATTACGGCAGCTTTCAGGGCATGACCTACGCACAGGCGCGCGCTCGGCATCCGGCCGATTTCGACCGCTTCGAGGCGCGCGAGCCCGACGCCTGTTTTCCATGCGGTTCAGGCGAAAGCCTGGCCATGCTCGATGCCCGCATCTGGAGCCTGATGGAAAGCCTGCGTGCACGCCATGCAGGCCAGACCCTGCTGCTGGTGACGCACGGCGGCGTGCTCGACATCGTCGCGCGACGCGTGCGCAGGATCGGCCTGACCGGCCCGCGCGATTTCGACATCGCCAACTGCGCGCTCAACTGGGTGGCACACGGCGGCAACGACTGGCGCGTCGAGCGCTGGGGTGACGTGGCTCACCTGGAACTGACGCTGGACGAACTGTCCGCCTGATACCCGGCCTTACCGCTCCGGCGTAGTTGAAATACTGTCGGCCGTGTATTGATCGACGCGCAGCGCTGAAAAACAATGGTTGCCACCGACGATGGGTCGGGGCAACTGTTTGCAGCGAGGTCCATCCATGCGCGTACCTGCAGGTTGTCTGATGTTCATGCTGGCCGGTCCGTTCATGGGCCACGGCGCTTCGGCCGCCACGACATCCTTCGATCTCACCGACTTCAGCCTCAGCACCACCGTGCTCAACGGTGTGGGTCTGTCTGCTCAGCCCGGGTCGGCGCCGGCGTTGCCGGCAAGTGACACCTTCACGCTGGTGCCGGATACGGCGGGCGTCTATCTGCCCCGTTACGACGGACGCTTCCTGCGCTATACCTTCCAGCTTCCGACCGGTTTCCGCGACCTCGAATTTGCCTTCGAGACGCTGGTCAACGACACCTTCGCCCTCTATGTAAACGGCACGGTGGTCGCGATACAGGCGACCACGACGACCGTGAACTTCGTCGATCCCCTGCCCGGCTTCAGCCTGAATGCCGCGGGTACGGCGACGGATACGTCCGGCAAGCTCGAATACCTGATGACCGGCGGCATGCAGAGCCTGTTTGTCAAAGGCACGAACGCACTGACGCTGTTCGGCACGGATACGCTGCTGTACGGCGGCATTTCGGAGATCAACGGGAGCATCGCCGCGGTTCCCGAGCCCGCTGCGATGTGGATGCTGCTGACCGGGCTCGGCCTCACCGGTCTCGCTGCGCGCCGCCGAGTGGCGCGCGGGTGACGGGGTGTACGCTTCCGTCCGTCCCGCCGGGCCGCATGTCCGTGCTGGGCCGCGGACGCCTCCCCGGGCTGCGGTCGTCCGTGTCCGGCACCTGTATTTCGTGAACTGGCGCGCGGCGTCGTCGCGTTATATATATGCGACCGCGGCAGCCACAACTGCCGGATGCTCCGACCCACGCAAGCGGAATTCACATGAAGCACAGGCAAGCTGCTGCCCGCCAACCCGGCCCGGGCGAACTGCAACCGGTTCTCAACGCATACAACGCAGGGCGCCTGGCTGAGGCGGCGAGTGCAGCGCGCCAGCTGCTAGGCGCCTACCCCGGTGCATGGGTGCTGCACAGCGTGCTCGGTTCCTCGCTGGCCGGCCTGGGGCGGATGGATGAAGCCGAACAGGCGTTCGCCGGCGCGGTGAAGGCCAGCCCGGGGTCGGCCGAACTGCTCAGCAACCTCGGGCTGGTGCAGCAACAGCGTGGCCGCCATCAGGACGCGCTGGCGACCTACCGCCGAGCGTACGCGATCAAGCCGGCCTTTCCGGAGCTGCTCTACAACATGGGTGTCGTGCAGGACGCACTCGGCCAGCTCGCCGATGCCGCGGCGAGCTACCGCAAGGCCGTCGCGCTGCAGCCGCGACTGGCGGTGGCCTGGTTCAACCTCGGCAGCGTGCTCGGCCGCCAGGGCGCCCGTGACGAAGCCATCGCCGCGTACCGGCGGGCGCTCGACATCGAGCCGGGCTTCGTCGAAGCGTGGTCCAACCTCGGCGCCGCGCTGCAGAAGGCGGGGCAGGGCGGGCAGGCCGTGGCGTGCTATCAGAAGGCGCTCGACATCCAGCCGAACGCGACCGCCTGGTTCAACCTCGGCACCGCACAGCGCGAGCATGGCCTGCTGGCCGATGCTGCCGACAGCTACCGGCAGGCGCTGGCTCTGGCGCCCGCCTGTGCCGACGCACACAGCAATCTCGGCGAAATCCTGCGTGACCAGGGCGACGCAGCAGCCACCATGGCGGCGTTCAACGCAGCGCTGGCCATCGATCCCGACCATGGCGATGCGAACTACAACATCGGTCTGCTGCATTACGACATGGGCGAACTGGCGCAGGCGATTCCCTGCTTCGAGCGGGCGCGCGTCGGCGACTGGCAGGAGCGGGTGCTGTACTGCCTTTACAAGACGCGACGCATCGACGACTTCCGCGCCCGTCTGGCGACGCTGATGGCGCCGCGCAACGATTCGCCGATGGTGGCCACGCTGTCGGCGCATCACGCGGCGAATTTCGGTGTTGCCGACGCGTACGACTTCTGCCGCAATCCGATCGATTTCGTGCATCACGCCCATCTGGAAGCGCTGACCGATCCTGCCGACACGCTGCTGGCCGACTTGCTGCGCGACGTCAGCCAGGCCGAGATCGAACAGCGCAGGCAGGGGCGGCTGCACTACGGCATCCAGTCCGCAGGCAACCTGTTCAAGCGGCCAGAGGCGTCGTTTGCCCGGCTGTCGGCCCTCATCCGCGACGAGGTCGCGCGTTACCGCGCACGTCTGGCAGGCGAAAGCTGCATCTATGCGCAGGACTTTCCGGAAGCTACCGAATTCAGCAGTTCCTGGTACGTGAAGATGAGCAAGGGTGGGCACCTGACTTCGCACATCCACGAAACCGGCTGGCTGTCCGGCGTGGTGTACCTCGCCATCCCGTGTGATCGGCCCGAGGGCAGCACGGCCGGCGGCATCGAATTCAGCACCGACGGCGACGATTACCCGCGCGAGCACGACGACTTTCCGCGGAAGACACTGCTGCCCGGCGTGGGCGACGTCGTGTTTTTCCCGTCGTCGCTGTTCCACCGCACCATTCCGTTCGAATCGAACGAAGTGCGTGTCTGCATCGCGTTCGACGTAGGGCCGGGGCCCGGACGCGACGTGCAGTGTGGCTGAAGCGGCTGTGCCGCGCCGTCGGCACTTTCTCCATCGAGCCGTAATTTCTTGTCACCACGTGGCAATGGCAGCTGGCTTCGAAGCGTTCGATGATCCGCGCGGAAGCCGGGTTGTTCCGGGTCGGCAGACGCAACGGGTCTTCGGCCTACTTCCTGTGTGCGCGGCGGCTGGTGGTTGTGTCCAGCGGTGGCATGCGCAACCGTGTGAGCGGCGGCGGGGGAATGGCGGCACCGGGTGATTCATGCTCGATGCCACGTCCCGTGACGGCCGCCAGATCGCTCAGCTGGGTGGCGCATGCCTTCACCAGATCGTCGAAGGAAATGATGCCCACCAGCTCCTGCCGCGCATTGGTGACGAGCAGGCGATGTACGCCGCACTCGCGCATGGCCGCTATCGCCTGGGCCGGGTCATCTTCCTCGGGCACACTGATGATATGTCCGCGGGCCAGCGAACCGGTCCGGACTTCGGCCGGGTTGAAGCCGTTCGCCAGTGCCCCGATCACCAGATCGCGGTCGGTCACCATGCCGCTGACCCGTGCACCGTCGTCCGTACGCACCGAAACGACGAGCGCGCCGACATGGTGATCGCGCATGAGGCGTGCGGCTTCGGTCAGCGAACTTTCCGAATCGATGGTGACGATGCGCTGCTGGCAGATGGATCCGATGTTCATGGCGTACTCCCGGGGCCTGCGCGGCCGTGTCAGACACGATGGCATTGACGCGCGGTTGTCCGGGCATGTCATTGATGGCCGTCAACGTCGATGACACCGCCCCGGCCCGATGCAGGGCCCCGACCACATGACGAAGGCCGCTGCGCATCGATCTGCGGGCGGCCTTCGGGTGTGGAGCAGACGGCTCGCGTCGGCAGTCGTTGCGGGTCAGGCGTCGGCGCGTCCGCTGCCGTATTCGTCCTTTGCGTACGCCCCCCCATTGGACTGCGCACGGACGTAATCCGCTACCGCTGCTTCGAAGGTGGCATTGCCTGTCTTCATGCAGGAAATGTAGTACTCCCAGAACTCCGGGCTGCTCGTCACTGCCGCCAGTGCCGCAGACTTCATGGCGAACACTTCGTCCTCCGCCTTGGTGCGGATCTTGGTCGGTGCGAACAGCACGTAGGCTTCGCCATGCGCGAAGATTTCCTTTGCCAGGCGCAGCCATGTTTCCGCTTCGCTGTACGTCAGACGGAAGTTCGGCGTGGTGATCTGCGCACCCATCAAGCCCCGCGGATCGATGCGCGTGTGGATGGCGTCGTCTGTCGGAATCTCGCCCTTGATCATGCGGCTGATGTACGGCATCACTTCGTTGCGATTGCCCGGCGCTACCAGCAGCCATGGAAACACGGCTGCCGTCACCTTGCGGCCGTAGTCCGACAGATTGACGACGATGCGGTTCGCGACGTCCGGATCACGCACGTTCCGGCCCAGTGCGTCGAAAACCTGCACCGAAGTACCGACTTCCTCGATGGCCGAAATCGCCGAAAAGTAGGCACGTGCATAGTGGTTGTACTTGAGCAGCAGTGTTGCTTCGTAGAGCAGCTCACGCGCGTTGTCGATGGATGCGTCGCGGTATCTGCGCAGCAGCTTCGATGTGAGGGCAATGGTTGGCTTGGTCGTTTTCGGCACTGAAGTGACTCCGTGTCTCGAGACTCGATCGCCAGGGGTGTGGGTCCCGGACCCTGACGCCGCAACTGCTTTTTGATGGTCTGGTGGCTGCTTGGCCAGACCCTGTCTGCGAAGGGGTCCGGCCTGCTCCGGCTATTCGATGCGTGCCCGACTCAACCGCCACGGGAGCATCGTCTGTGCCCCGGGCTTTCGTGTCAACTCTGCAGTGCGCGCTCAGCGGCCTGCAGGCAGCCGCAGCCGTGCCAGCAGACCTGGTCCGGCGTCGAGCAGTTCGATGCTTCCGTCATGCAGGCGGGCGACGGAATGCACCAGACTCAGCCCCAGGCCGAGGCCGGGTGTGTTGCGCGCACTTTCGAGCCGGTACAGCCGCTCCAGAACGCGTTCCCGCTCTTCGACCGGGATGCCGGGGCCGCTGTCCTGCACCGCCACAAGCCAGCCATCCGGTTCCGGGGCAATGGCAACGCGGACCGCCTGGCCGGGCGGGCTGTACTTGATGGCGTTGTCCAGCAGGTTGATCAGCGCCTGGAACAGCAGGTCGCGGTGGCCGGTGCAGGGTGCCGCGTCGGGCGCCTCGAGCAGCAGCGCGACACCACGTTCATCAGCTGCGGGTTCCATGAAATCGACGGCGTCACGGCTCAATGCGCTCAAGTCCAGCAAGCGGAATTCCCCGCGCAGCAGCCCTGACTCGACGCTGGCAATGCGCAGCAGGGACTGGAATGTGGACAGCACCTGGTCTATGTCGGCGAGATTGTGTTCCAGCCATGCCGGCAGCTCCGCGGTGGACGGCGGATGTGCAAGCGCAGCCTCGATGCGCGAGCGGTGGCGTGTCAGAGGCGACCGCAGATCGTGCGCGATGTTGTCGGTTGCGCCGCGCACGGAGGCAATCAGCCGGTCGATGCGATCGAGCATGCCGTTCAGGGTCTGCGACAGGCGGTCGAATTCGTCAGCCGTACCGCGCATCGGAATGCGATGCCGCAGGTCGCCATCCATGATCTGCTGGGCCGCGCGCCGCATCGTTTCGACCGGCCGCAGCGCGGCGCGCGTGATCAGATAGCCGCCGCCGAGGGAGACCAGCAGCATGAGTCCGAAACTCGCCAGCGCCGCACGGCGTATGTCCTGGCGTACCTGTTCGACTTCATATTCGTCGAAGCCCACGAGCAGCCGGCTGCCGTCGGGCAGACGGACCCAGCGCGCAACGATGTCGGTACCGCGGCCATGCCGCAGGCTGGGCAGGCGCAGCAGTGCGTCGTTGCCGCTTGCCGCGGCGGGCCACGTTTCGAGGTTGCCGATCAGCTTCTGCCCATCGGGGGCCTCGAGCCGGTAGATGCGGTCGTGATTCGGCGTACCCATGTTCAGCCGCTGGCGGATCAGCCCGCTCATGCCGCGCAGCCCGTCGACCCGATACTCGGCCTGAAGTATCGACAGTTCGGCGTCGACACTTTCTTCGACGTGATCGAGCATGAAACGGCTGGCCAGCCAGCTCACCAGCAGCAGCATCAGACCGAAGCCGGCGGCCAGCAGCATGCTGTTGGCCAGCGTGAGGCGCGCTGTCGTGCTGAGTCCGCGCGGCCGCGCCGGGATCTGCTCCGGTGCGGGCTCAGTCATCGTCCATCCTCGTGTGGCGGGAGCTTTCGCGCACCGGCGGTGCGAATTCGCGTCGTCGTCCTTCGACCAGCGCACGCGCGAGCCATCTGAAGGTAAGGTCCAGTCGCTGTTCGAGCGCGCAGGCGCGCTGGTGCAACTGCTTCTCCGACAGCCTGAACCGGTCGCCGCGTGCGGCGAACACGATCTCGTTCACCCGGTCTTCGGTTGCCACGACGCTGACCGAGTTGGCGAAGCTCGAACGTACCCGGCCGATGTAGGCACCGTGCAGGGCGTCGCAGGCATGCATGTTGATGGCGAGGATGCCGTTCGGCGTCAGCGCCGAGAAGCAGTCGTCGTAGAAGCGCTGCGTGCACAATGCGCTCGCCTGACCGCCGATGTCGAAGCCGTCCACCATCAGCAGGTCGAAGGTTTCGTCATGCTGCGCGACCCAGTCGGCACCGTCGACGCACAGGACTTCCAGTCTTTCGTCATCGGAGGGAATGCGGAAGCGGTCGCGCAGGGCGATCACGTCGGGCGATATCTCGGCCACCGTGATCCGTGCCCCGTGCAGGTGATGGTGGCAGTACTTGACGAGCGAGCCGCCACCCAGGCCAATCATGCCGATGGACGCCGGCTCCGGGACGAACAGCAGTGCGCCCATCATGATGCGCGAGTAATCGAGCAGAAGTTCCAGCGGACGTGCAGGATTCATGCTGCTCTGCACCGCAGCGCCGTCGAAATGCATCGTGAGCACGCCGTCGCCTTCATGCACGAAAGGCTGGCCGGCAGCGCTGCCGGCCCACGGAGAATTCGCGTCGTTGCGGTTCATGGCGGTGCGCGCAGGCAGTAACCTGCGCCGCGCAGGGTGTGGATCAGCGGAGGCCGCGGCGCGCGGTCGATCTTCGCGCGCAGCCTCGAGATGTGCACGTCGATCACATTCGTCTGCGGATCGAAGTGGTAGTCCCACACGCCTTCGAGCAGCATCGTACGCGTCACGACATGGCCCGCGTGGCGCATCAGGAATTCGAGTACGCGATACTCCTGCGGCTTGAGCGTGATGTCCTCGCCGGCGCGCCGCACCACATGGGTCATCCGGTCGAGCTCGAGATCGGCCACGCGCAGCACGTTTTCGGCTGCCGGCATCAGGCCGCGTCGGGTGATCACATCGAGACGGGCCTGCAGTTCTGACAGGGCAAACGGCTTGACCAGATAGTCGTCGCCGCCCGCACGCAGACCGCGAATGCGTTCATCGACATGGCCGAGTGCGCTGAGGATGAGCACCGGCACGCGTGACCCGGTTGCGCGCAGCGCAGCCAGCATGGACAGACCGTCCATCTGCGGCATCAGGCGGTCGAGCACGATTGCGTCATAGGCTTCGCCGGTGGCGAGGAACAGGCCGTCGCGACCGTTGCCGGCGTGATCGACTACATGGCCTGCCTCGCGCAGGCCGCGGCCGATGAAACCGGCGATCTCGTTGTCGTCCTCGACGACCAGTATGCGCATTTCGTTTGCCGCGGAAAATCAGTGTGTGCGATGGAAATACCGGTGCAGCAGCGCCACGCCGATGTGGCCACCGCGACATAGGCGTACAGCAGCGGTACCGTCAGTTCATGCAGTTCGCCGATGCGGTGGGCTGTTTCGCTTGCATCGCCGCACCGCTCACGCAGAACCAGGCTGTCAGCAGCAGGCCGAGCACCTGTGTACCACGTGTGTCAGCGTTGCGGTTTCGACGGCCCGCGGCGGACGGCCCGACATCAGACCCGTCGCGCGCGTCCGCCATTGTGCCAGCAGGATCGACCGGGCAGCCGCGTCTGTGCGCGGCAGTTCACCACGGCGGACGATGTGCCATGCGATGAAAGCGAGCGCAGTGGCCGCAGCGACGCCCGCCCATTCGTGCACCGTATAGAACAGACGCCCCGGGATGTCTGCGGCCCCGGCCTTCCAGGGTTTGCTCATCCACTCCGAGCTCAGCATCTGCAGCAGCACCATGGCTGCGAGCAGTGCATGGTTGGCCCGCCGCATGTCGTTCCAGCTGAGAGAGGTGGGATTCATGTGAGCGTCTTTCACAGGCATGTCAGGGCTAAGGGAATGAGCGCCCGGGCATGCGCTGGCCTACCTGTATCGGACATGGCCGGAACGTGAACAAACGTTCATGTTCCGGCCATGCTGCGGACAACCCGGACGCGGCACACTCCGGTCATGCCCGACAATACGAAGTGCCTGAACCACCATTGCGCGCCCGGATCATCATGCATCGTGTCCTGACAATTTCCCTGTGTCTGCTTGCCGGCCTGCCGGCGCACGCACAATCACTCGCGTCGCATGCCGACGAGCATGTGCAGTCGGTCGTTCGCGACAGTACGTTGTCGTTGTCTCGAGCGCTTGCGCTGGCGGTCGAACGCGCGCCCGGTGCCTCGCTGCCGCAGGCCAGGTTGTCCACCTCGCGTGCCTTGTCGGAGCGGGCGGGCAGCGTGCTGTCCGCACCGCCGGCGGTGCAGATGCGTTATCAGACCGACCGTGTGCCCGGCCGACCCGCCGGGGTTCGCGAGCTCGAGGCCGGGCTGGAACTGCCCTTGTGGCGCAACGGCCAGCGCGATGCGTTGCGCCGCGAGGCTGCGGCCGGACAACTTCTGTCGGAAGAGGAGTTGCGGGTCTATCGCTGGCGCGTGGCCGGAGAAGTGCGTGAAACCTTGTGGCAGGTGCTGCAGGCCGAAACCGGGGTGCGTCTGGCCGATGTCGATGTCGATCTGTATCGCGCGCTGGAGGACGATGTGTCGCGGCGCGTGAAGGCGGGCGACGCCGCACCGGTGGAGCGACTGTCGGCCGAAGCGGCGCGGCGAGAACGTGATTCGGTGTTGTACGAAGCGCAGGTTGAACTTGCGCACAGTCTGTTCGCCTGGAGCACGCTGACCGGACTGTCCGTGCTGCCCGCCAGCCCGGATGAGAAGGTCGCCGACGCGCCGCAGGGTTATCCGCCGGTGCTTGTCGCTCAGGCGGCCGTCGAGCGGGCGCGCAGTGCCCTCGGCAGCGTGCAGGCCCAGGGCAGTGGTACGCCGCGACTGCTGGTGGGCGTGCGTTCCGAAAAGGCACCCGACAGCCCGAGTACGGACAGTGTCGGCGCCACCCTGTCGATTCCGTTCGGCGGCGAGGTGCATCGTGCGGCTGAATATTCGCCGCTGCAACTGGAGCTTGCGCGCGCGGAAGATGATCTGGCGATGTCGAGGCGGGCCGCCACGCTGGCGCTGCACGAGGCGGAACACGAATTGCACGCGCGGGAGCAGGCGCAGCGCATGGCCGGCATGCAGAACGAGATCGCCGACCGGGAAGTCGACCTGGCGCGCCGCGCCTACCGCCTCGGTGAAAGTTCTCTGGCCGAACGCCTGCTCACCGAAGCGCGCGCCGCCAACGCCCGCCGCACGGCCGCGCTGGCGGACATCGCCTACGGGCGCGCAGTGGCGCGCTACAACAACAGTCTGGGAATCCTGCCGTGAAACGAGTCATTGTCCTGTCCTTGCTGATCGCCTTCACATTGCCGCTGCATGCGGCAGACATCGTCCTCGGTGCGGCGCAGATCGAGCGCCTCGGCATTCGCGAAGTGCTGCCCGTGCGGACCGGACAGGCAGACGCGGCCGCCTGGTCTGCGCGCGTGGTGGCTTCGGCTGACGCCGAGTGGGTGGTTACGGCGCCGACCGGCGGTGTGGTCGTGCGTGTCCCGGTGGTGGAAGGGCAGCAGGTCGCGGCCAACGCCGTGCTGGCTGAGTTGCGCAGTGCCAGCCTGCCCGATCAGGGCGCAGCACTCGCGCAGGCACGCTCTGCCGCCGCGCTGGCGCGCGGCAATCTGGACCGCGACCGCACGCTGCACACCGAGGGCCTGATTGCCGAGCGCCGGGTGCGCGAATCGGAAAACGCTGCCGTCCAGGCGGATGCTGCGCTGACGGCCGTGCAGTCACGGCTGCGCTTGCTGGGTGTGTCGGCGGCCGACGCTGCCGCCGGTCGAATGCAGGTGCGGGCCGAGACCTCGGCAACCGTACTCGAACGCATGGTGTCGCCGGGGCAGCGGGTCGACGAAGCGGATGCGCTGCTGCGACTGGCCGATGCGCGCAAGCTCATGCTGGAACTGAACCTCACGGTGGAACAGGCCGGACAGGTGCGTGAAGGCGATGTGCTTGTGGTGGACGGTTCGGGTGAACAGGCGAAGGTGACGCAGATCGGCTGGGGTGCGTCCGACAGCACGCAGACGGTGCGCGTCCGCGCGGCACTGCCTCCCGCGAGTCCGCAAGGTTCGGTGAGTTCGGCGCTGCGTCCGGGGCTCTGGGTGAAAGCGCGGCGCAGTCAGCAGACGGACAACGCGTGGCAGGTGCCAGCCGCCGCCGTGAGTCACCACGACGGAAAGACCTGGGTGTTCGTGCGCACGACGGACGGCTTTCGTGCAGTCGAAGTGCAGCCGCTGTCACAGGACTCGGGACGCGCGACGATCGCGGGTGCGCTCGACGCGAAAGCGCCGGTCGCCGTCAGCGGCGTGGTGGCGCTCAAGGCCGTGTGGCTCGGCCACGGAGCGGAATGATGCTCGACGCTCTCACCCGCAGCGCATTGGCGCGGCCGCTGCTCACCCTTCTCGCAGCACTGCTGCTGATGGCGGCGGGTGCGCGTGCCTTGATGAATCTGCCGATCGATGCCTTTCCAGACGTGTCGGCACCTCAGGTCAAGATCATCGTGAAGCTCGCCGGCATGACGCCGGAGGAAATGGAAACGCGGGTCACCACGCCGATCGAGATCGAAATGCTCGGCTTGCCGAAGCAGACCATGCTGCGATCGACCAGCAAATACGGCCTGACCGACATCACCATCGATTTCGAGGACGGCACCGACATCTACTGGGCCCGCAACCAGGTCAGCGAACGGCTGACCGGCATCATGGGGGATCTGCCGCCGGGCCTGACCGGTGGTCTTGCGCCGATCACGACGCCGCTGGGTGAAATGTTCATGTTTACCGTCGAAGGCGATCTGTCGCTGGCGGAGCGGCGCGGGCTGCTCGACTGGGTGATCCGTCCTGCCTTGCGCACGGTACGCGGCGTGGCCGACGTGAACGTGCTGGGCGGGCTGGCCAGCGCCTACGAAGTGGTGCCCGATCCGGCGCGCCTCGCAGCCACCGGCATCACGCTGGACGAACTGCGCACGACGCTCGAACGCTTCAACAGGAACGACGGTGCAGGCCGCATCAATGAAGGCGAAGAGACACTGCTGGTGCGGGTGCAGGGACGTCTGAACTCGCTCGACGACATCGGCCGACTGGTCGTGCATGCGGCCCGCGATACGCAGGTGCGCGTGGCCGACGTGGCCGAGGTGAGGCTCGGTGCGCTGACCCGCATGGGCGGCGTCACGCACAACGGTGAAGGCGAAACAGTGCAGGGTCTGGTGCTGGGCCTGCGCGGAGCGGATGCACAGGAAGTCGTGCGCGGCGTTCGTGCGCGGCTCGACGAGATCGCGCCCAGCCTTCCCGAGGGCGTGAAGGTCGTCCCCTTCTATGATCGTGGTGAACTGGTTTCGAGCGCGGTCGGTACGGTGACCAGGGCGCTCATCGAAGCGGTCGTGCTGGTGCTGGTGCTGCTCTACCTGTTTCTCGGCAATCTGCGCGCCGCGCTCGCCGTTGCAGTCGTGCTGCCCCTGTCCGCGCTATGGACCTTCCTGCTCATGGACTTCGCCGGGCTGTCAGCCAATCTCATGAGCCTGGGCGGTCTCGCAATCGCGATCGGCTTGCTGGTCGATGCTGCGGTGGTGGTGGTCGAGAATGTGGTTGCGCATCTGCACGGGCCGGGGGCTGCCGGGCGCCCGAGGCAGGACGTCGTGCTCGAGGCGGTGCGCGAGGTGTCAGTGCCGACCACCGCCGGCATCGTCATCATCGCGCTGGTATTCGTGCCGCTGCTCAGCCTGCAGGGTCTGGAAGGCAAGCTGTTCGCGCCGGTTGCGCTGACCATCGTGTTCGCGCTGGCCGGGTCGCTGTTGCTGTCGCTCACCGTCATTCCGCTGCTCGCCCGCCTGATGCTGAATGCACGCTCGCATGCCGACCCGTGGCTGCCGCGCACGCTTTCCCGTCTGTACCGGCCCTTGCTGGAGCGCGCACTCGAAGCGCCGCGCATCGTGGCTGCCATCGCCGCACTGCTTTTCGCGGTGGCGGCCGTCGTCTATGTCGGGCTGGGCAAGACCTTCATGCCGACCATGGACGAGGGCAGTCTCATCGTGCAGCTGGAGAAGCTGCCGTCCATCAGCCTCGATGCCTCGCTGGACATCGATACGCGCTTCCAGCGGGCGCTGAAGGAGATCGTGCCCGAAGCCATTCAGATCGTGGCGCGGGCAGGTTCCGACGAGATCGGGCTGGACCCGATGGGCCTGAACCAGACCGACACCTTCATCAGCCTGTCACCCGGTGCCGACAAGCCGGCCATCGTGCATCGCATCCGCGAACTGCTGGCCGAGTTTCCCGGCGTCGCCTACGCGTTCACGCAGCCGATCGAAATGCGCGTGTCCGAAATGATTCTGGGCGTGCGCGGTGATCTGGCGATCCGCCTGTTCGGACCGGACATCGACACCCTCAATCACAAGGCCGGCGAGATCGCCGAGGTGCTGCGTGCCATACCGGGGGCCGAGGATGTCTTCTTCGTGCGCAACGAAGGTGTGCAGTATCTGCGCGTGGTGCCGGACACCGATGCGCTGGCGCGCGCCGGACTGGATATCGATGCCTTGTCGGCCATGCTGCGTGCACAGATCGAGGGCGAGCGCATCGGCATCATCCAGAAACTGGAACGGCGCTATCCGCTGGTCATCCGCGCTTCGGGCGCGAACACGGTGGCCGATGATCTGGCGCAGATGCCGGTGGCGCTGCCCGACGGCGGACGCATTGCGCTCGGCCAGCTGGCGCGCTTCGAACGTGTCGACGGACCAGTGCAGATCAACCGCCAGCTGGGCAGCCGCAACACCGTGGTGATCGCCAATGTCGGAGGGCGCGATCTGGTCGGCTTCGTCGAGGATGCGCGTGCGCAGGTGCTGCAGAAGGTGGAGCTGCCAGCCGGTTACCGCCTCACCTGGGGCGGTGAATTCGAGAATCAGCAACGGGCGGCGCAGCGCCTTGCGCTGGTCGTGCCGGCGGCGCTGGTGCTGATCTTCCTCATCCTGTACAGCACCTTCAATTCGCTGCGCCAGGCCGCCCTGGTGATGGCCAATGTGCCGTTTGCGATGATCGGCGGTGTGTTCGCCCTCGGCTTGTCGGGCGAATATCTTTCGGTGCCGGCTTCGGTGGGTTTCATCGCGCTGCTGGGCATCGCGGTGCTGAACGGGGTCGTGCTGGTGAGCTATTTCAACCAGCTGCGGGCGACCGGCATGAACATGACCGATGTCGTCATCAACGGCGCACAGAGACGGCTGAGACCGGTGCTGCTGACCGCATCGATGGCGGCGCTCGGGCTGGTGCCGCTGCTGTTCGCGACCGGCCCCGGATCGGAGATACAGCGGCCGCTGGCGATCGTGGTGATCGGCGGCCTCATTTCTTGTACTTTGTTAACGCTTCTGCTGCTGCCCATCCTGTACAAACGCTTTGGCGAACGTTCCGCCACAACCTGACCGACCTGACCATGCCTGCAGTTCCCGCGCCGCAACGGCGCACCCTGCCGTTCCTCGTTGTTCTTGCACTGATTGCGCTGACTGTCTGGACCCTGCTGCGAGTCGGTCTCTGGGTCGCAGCAGGTCCGGGTGACATCGGCGCCGTCCCGGCGCTGCATGCGCTGTCGCGCGGGTTCTGGTTCGATCTGATCACGCTGACATGGCTAGTCGCACCGCTGCTCATCGTGTCGGCACTGCTGCCGGCGCGCGTCCGGGCCAGTCGCTTCATGAATCGGCTGCGCTGGGGCGCACTGTGGTTCATGGTCGTGCTGCTGCTGTTCGGCGCGGTGTCGGAAGCGGTGTTCTGGGAAGAGTTTTCGACACGCTTCAACTTCATCGCAGTCGACTACCTGATCTACACGCAGGAGGTGATCGGCAACATCATGCAGTCCTACCCGGTCGGCATGCTGATCGGTGGCATGGCTTTGTTTTCAGCCGTGTTCGTTGTGCTGCTGCGCCGTCGCGTCGCCTTCGAAAACGCACCGCGCAGCATGAAGATGCGCGGTGCGATGGTCGCTGCGGCTCTGCTGCTTCCTTCGGCCTCGTGGCAGCTCGCCGAACTCGAACAGATGGAAGGCAGCGGCAACGCCTATGCCGATGAGCTCGCCGGCAACGGACTGTTCTCTCTGGCCGCTGCCATGCATCGCAACGAACTGGATTACCAGCGCTGGTACGCCACATTGCCGCAGGAAGAGGCCGATGAGGTGCTGCGTGATCTACACGTCGAACGCCTGCCGCTGTCGTCACCGGACAGTCCGAGCGCGATGGACGACCCGCCGCACGACAAGGTGCCGTTCAGTCGTCGCCCGCGCAACGTGGTACTGGTGACCATCGAAAGCCTGTCGGCCGAATACGTCGGCGCCTATGGATCGACCGCCGGGCTGACGCCCGAACTGGACCGCATTGCTGCCGAAGGCCTGCGCTTCACTGAAGTGTTTGCCACCGGTACCCGTACGGTGCGCGGCCTCGAAGCGCTGTCGCTGGGTACGCCGCCGGTCCCTGGGCAGGCCATCGTGCGCCGCACGAGCAACAACAACCTGTCGACGCTGGGCGAACTGCTGGCGCCGCAGGGCGTGGTCCCGATGTTCATCTACGGTGGCTACGGCTACTTCGACAACATGAACGGCTATTTCCGTGGCAACGACTACAAGATCGTCGATCGCACCGATTTCCCGAAGGAGGGCATCGTGTTCGAGAACGTGTGGGGCGTGGCGGACGAGGTGCTGTACGCCAACGCGCTGCGGGCGCTGAATGAAAAGGCGGCCGCCGGAAAGCCCTTTTTCGCCCAGATCATGACCACGTCGAATCACCGGCCCTACACCTACCCGGACGGGCGCATCGACATTCCTTCTCCGGGCGGCAGGCGTGGTGCCGTGAAATACACCGACTGGGCGATCGGCGAGTTCATCCGCGAGGCGAAGAAGCAGCCATGGTTCGCCGACACGCTGTTCGTCTTCGTCGCCGATCACTGCGCCGCGGTCGCCGGCCGGACGCGTCTGCCGGTTTCCAAATACCTGATCCCGTTGATCTTCTATGCGCCGCATATCCTGCAACCGGGCGAATATACGGAGCGCATCAGCCAGATCGATCTGGCGCCGTCGCTGATCGAGGTGATGGGAAAGAACGGCGACGATCACTTTTTCGGACGTTCATTCTTCGAGAGCGAAGCGCCGCTGAATCGCGCCTTCATCTCCAATTATCAGGACCTGGGCTATCTGCGGGGCGACCAGCTGACCGTGCTGTCGCCACGCCGTGTCGTGCGCGCCTACAAGGTTGATCCGGTCACGCTCGAGTCGACACCGACCGAGGTCGATCCGCAGCACGCGCGGGAAGCCATCGCCTATTACCAGACCGCTGCGTCGGCCTTCAAGCGGGGCCGTCTGCAGTACAGCAAAGCGCCTTGATTTCCGCCGGTCTGAAGCGCAATGCGGACCTCATGGCGGTGGCACTGGCCAGCGTCGTATTTGCACTGTGGAGCAATCGCTGGAGCGGTTTCGATCTCTGGCTGACTACGCTGCTTCACGATCCGTCCGGCGGAGGATTTCCGTTGCGCCGTGACGGAATCGGGTCGATGCTGCTGCACGACGGCGTCAAGTGGATGTCGGTCGTCGGCTGGATGCTGTTGGTGTCGGGATGGGTGTTCCTGCGTCTGCGCGAGCGCGGCCGGCTGCTGTTGCGCCGGCGCTTCGGGTTCGTGGCAGGCGTGTCGCTCGCAGCCGTTCTCGCGGTGAATCTGCTGCGCGCCATGTCGGAACACAGCTGTCCGTGGCATCTCGCGGGTTTCGGCGGGACCGCGCAGTTCTATCGCCTGTTCGATGCGCTGCCCGCGCATCCAGGTCCGGGCCATTGCCTGCCCAGCGGTCATGCTGCAGGCGCATTCATGTGGCTCGCTGCGCTGCCCGTGCTGAGCGTCCGCGCTCGCAAGGCCGCGCTCGCAGGGACGCTGGGGCTCGGTCTTTTCGCCGGTGCGGTGCAGATCGCGCGCGGTGCCCACTTCCTGTCGCACATCCTGCTCAGCGCAGCGGTCTGTTCGCTGGTGGCGCTCGCCGCCGCGCTGATCCTCTCGCGCAAGCGCGTGCCTGAATGAAAACCGGCCCCCTGCGGGCCGGTTCGGACGACGTGCCGCGGGCTCAGCTTTCGAGCAGGCTGCGCAGCATCCAGGCGTTCTTTTCGTGCACCTGCATGCGCTGCGTGAGCAGGTCCGCAGTCGGCTCGTCACGGGCGGCCTCGACGGCCGGGAAAATGCTGCGTGCGGTGCGTGTCACCGCCTCCTGCCCCTCGACCAGCTGACGGATCATGTCGGTGGCTGACGGCACGCCTTGCGGTTCCTTGATCGACGTGAGCTTCGCGTACGCCGAGTAGGTGCCCGGTGCCGGGTAGCCCAGCGCGCGGATGCGCTCGGCGACCAGATCCACGGCCAGTGCGAGTTCGGTGTACTGCGCCTCGAACATGAGGTGCAGCGTGTTGAACATGGGCCCGGTCACGTTCCAGTGAAAGTTGTGCGTGGTCAGGTAAAGCGTGTAGGAATCAGCCAGCAGGCGCGACAGGCCGTCTGCAATGGCGCGGCGATTCTCTTCGGATATGCCGATGTTGATGTTGCTCATGCGATCTCTCCCTCTTTGTTGGACACGACAGTGTGAGTGCGTACGTCAGGCGCCGGTTCCGTCCGGGGATGCCGACGACGGTATCCGTGCCTGTGCGGCGATCAGTTCACCGATGCGATCAAAGCATTCCCGGCGTGCGTTGGAACTGCGTGCGACCAGTGCAATGGTACGGTGCGGGCGCGGCTCGGAGAAGCGGTGCGACACCAGTTTCATGTGCGAAATCAGGCCGGAACGCAAAGTCATGTCGGGCAGCAGCGCCATGCCCAGCCCGCCTTCGACCATCTGCGCCAGCGTGAACAGGCTGGTCGCCTCCATGCCGCGGAAGCGCGGCTCCGCCAGTCCGCAGCCGGCGAGCGTGTGGCCGCGCAGACAGTGTCCTTCTTCAAGCAGCAGCAGCTCGTCCGGATCAAGGTCGCGTATTTCGCGCGGCATTTCGGATGCCCGGTCGGCCGGTGCGATCAGCTTCAGCTCCTCGTCGAAAAGCGGCTTCACCTGCAGGGAGCCGGTATCGAAGGGCAGGGCGATCAGAGCGAAATCTATCTGCCCGGAGGTCAGACGGGGTAGAAGATGTCCTGTGAGGTCTTCGCGCAGCGCCAGCTTGAGTTCGGGGTAGCGCTCGCGCAGGGCCGGCAGCACGGTCGGCAGTACGAACGGCGCGATCGTCGGTATCACGCCCAGCCGCAGCAGGCCGCTCATCGGTTTCGCGGCGCTGCGCGCCCATTCGCCGAGATCTTCGGCTTCTGCCAGCAGCCCGCGTGCGCGCTGCACCACTTCGATGCCGATCGGTGTCATCACGACTGAATGGCGTTCGCGCTCCACCAGGTGCGCACCGATGGTCGCCTCGAGTTCCTTGATGCCCGCGGACAGCGTGGATTGCGTGACGAAACACGATTCGGCGGCCTGGGTGAAATTGAGTTTTTCGGAAACGGCAATGAGGTAACGCAATTGTCGCAGCGAGGGCAGGGCTGACATTCCGTACGTACTTTCCGTGAAGACTTTGTCGGACGCATTCTTGAAGTGTTGATCGGAAAAATCGATCAACAAGACAATATTAATCCATTGGACGATTATTTGCGTGGTGCCCAGAATGCAATCCGTCGATGCGTTGAATCGCTTCAAACGAACAGCACATCTCCTGACTTCAAGAGTCCATCCAACGAAAGGAATAGAAATGAGCCAGCACAATCACGAAGGCAAGCGCGTACCGAACGTCACTTTCCGGGTTCGCGCCAACAACGAATGGACGAACGTCACGACCGACGATCTGTTCAAGGGCAAGACTGTCGTGGTCTTCTCGCTTCCGGGCGCCTTCACCCCGACCTGCTCGTCGACCCACCTGCCGCGTTACAACGAGCTCGCCCCGGTGTTTGCCGCCAACGGTGTCGACAACATCGTGTGCATCTCCGTCAACGACACGTTCGTGATGAACGAATGGGCCAAGGATCAGGAGGCCGACAACGTGACGCTGGTGCCCGATGGCAACGGAGAGTTCACCGAAGGCATGGGCATGCTGGTCGACAAGTCGGATATCGGCTTCGGCAAGCGCAGCTGGCGCTATTCGATGCTGGTGAAGGACGGCGTGGTGCAGAAGATCTTTTCTGAACCGGATGAGCCGGGGGATCCGTTCAAGGTGTCGGACGCCGACACGATGCTCAACTTCATCAATCCGAACGCGAAGAAGCCGGACCAGGTCGCCATCCTGACGCGCGAAGGTTGCGCCTTCTGCGCCAAGGCCAAGGCATTGCTGACCGAACGCGGCTACCACTACGCGGAGATCAACCTGCCGCACACCGAGCGTTCGCGTTCGCTCGGCGCCATTGCCGGTGCGAAGACGGTGCCGCAGGTATTCATCAACGGCCAGCATATCGGTGGCTGGGAAGACCTTGAAAAGTGGGCCGCGCGATAGGTTCTGCATGAGCAGGAAGCACGGCAGCACCCGCTGCCGTGCGATCAGGCCTGCGCATTGCCAGGTGCGCATGCCTGATCGTGGCATAACAGGAGAGCGACATGAATGAAGTGAATGTTGACGTGGCTGTCATCGGCGCCGGCACCGCCGGGCTGGCTGCTTATCGTGCAGCCATCGCGGCCGGCAGGACGGCGCTCATCATCGAAGGCGGTCCGTACGGCACGACCTGCGCACGCGTCGGCTGCATGCCGAGCAAACTGCTGATCGCCGCGGCGGAAGCCGCGCATGCAATCGAAAAGTGGGACGCTTTCGGCATCCGCCTCGATGGCGCGGTGAAGGTGGATGGCAAGGCTGTGATGGCGCGCGTCAGGCGCGAGCGCGACCGCTTCGTCGGTTTCGTGCTGAAAGGTGTCGACGGCATTCCGGCAGACCACAAGCTGCGCGGCTACGCCCGTTTCCTGGATGAGCGGAGCCTGCAGGTCGACGATCACACGGTCGTCACCTTCGAACGTGCCGTGATCGCCACCGGTTCATCACCGGCCGTTCCGCCGGCGCTGGCCGGCGCAGGCGACCGACTGCTCGTCAATGACGACGTGTTCGAGTGGAACGACCTGCCGAAGTCTGTTGCGGTGTTCGGTCCCGGTGTCATCGGTCTCGAACTGGGCCAGGCCCTTCATCGTCTCGGCGCGCGGGTCGAAATGTTCGGTCGTGGCCACTTCGTCGGGCCCTTTTCCGATCCCGATCTGAAGACATACGCCACACGTACCTTCGGCGAAGAGTTCCCGCTGTTCACCGACGCCCGGATCAAGTCCATCGAGCGCGCTGGCGATGGCGTGCGCATCACGCAGCAGTTCGAGGACGGTCGCGAGGAAGTGAAGTCGTTCGACTGGGTGATCGCCGCCACGGGCCGTGCGCCGAACGTGAAGAAGCTCGGGCTGGAGAACACCTCGGTAACGCTTTTCGCCAGTGGCGTGCCGGAATTCGACCGTGAAACCATGCAGTGCGGCAACACGCGCATCTTCATCGCTGGAGATGCGAACAATGACCTGCCGCTGCTGCACGAGGCGGCCGACGAGGGGCGGATTGCAGGTGAAAACGCTGCGCGCTTTCCGGAAGTACGGCGCGGCCAGCGGCGAGAACCGATCGCAGTCGTGTTTTCCGATCCGCAGATGGCTACGGTGGGTCGGCGATTCGTCGATCTCGTGCCGGGAAGTTTCGTGACCGGCGAGGTGTCGTTCGAGGATCAGGGACGTGCACGCGTCATGCTGCGCAACAAGGGCCTGCTCCACGTGTATGTGGAAAAAGGTTCCGGCCGCCTGCTCGGCTGCGAAATGATGGGGCCGGACGTGGAGCATCTCGCCCACCTTCTGGCGTGGGCAATGCAGTCCGGCATGACGGTGCAGCGTGCGCTTGAAATGCCCTTCTACCATCCGGTGGTGGAAGAGGGCCTGCGCACGGCGCTGCGCGATGCCGCTGCAAAGCTCTCTGCCGGGGCGACGTGAGCACACCGCGTGACCAGCCGATGACCGCCCGGCAGCACTGCCGGGCGGCCGGTTAGAATATCGTCTTCGAAGCGTCCGCATTGCCTGCGGGCGCCCTGCCGGTATCTGCCTGTGTCCGTTCCCGATCCATCGCTTGTTTCCCGCAGTCTCGCCGCCGTCTGGCATCCATGCACCCAGATGCAGTGGCATGCCGACCAGTCGCTGCCGCTGCTCGCCGTCGCCCGGGCGAGCGGGGCGTGGCTGCATGCGCCGGACGGCCGGCGCTACCTCGACGGCATCAGTTCGTGGTGGACCAATCTGTTCGGCCACAGTCACCCGCACATCGTCGCAGCGTTGCGCGATCAGCTCGATACGCTGGATCACGTGATGCTCGCCGGCTTCACTCATGAGCCGGTGGTCGCGCTTTCGGAGCGCCTGTCGGCGCTGACCGGCGGTCAGCTCGGTCATGCGTTCTACGCTTCGGACGGTGCATCCGCCACCGAAATCGCGCTCAAGATGTCGCTGCACTTCTGGCGCAACAGCGGCCGTTCCGGCAAGAACGAATTCGTGTGTTTCGCCGGCAGCTATCACGGTGAAACCGTCGGTGCGCTTGCGGTGACCGATGTCGCGCTGTTCCGCGACGCCTACGCGCCCATGGTGCGTGGCGCGCACGTGCTTCCCAGTCCGACCGATGGCGGTGAAACGGAGGCGCTCGGTGCGCTCGGAGATTTTCTCGCCATCAACCACGACCGAATTGCCGCGCTCATCATCGAACCCCGCGTGCAGTGCGCCGGTGGCATGACGATGCACGATGCGTCATGGATGCGCGCCGTGCGCCGGTTGTGCGATCACCATGATGTACACCTTATCGCCGACGAGATTGCGGTCGGTTGCGGCCGCACCGGTACCTTCTTTGCATCCGAACAGTCACTTGATGAGGGGGGCGGGGGCTGGCCTGATTTCATCTGCCTGTCGAAGGGCATCACAGGAGGCACGCTGCCGCTGTCCGTTGTGCTGTCGAAACCGTTCGTGTTCGATGCCTTTCTGGACGACAGCATGGCCCGAGGCTTCCTGCATTCGCATTCCTACACCGGCAATCCGCTCGCCTGCCGGGCTGCGCTGGCCACGCTGGAGCTGTTCGCGCAACAGGACATCCTGATCCGCAATCGAGTCTGGGCGCAGCGCTTCACCGACCTGCTGAAGCCGCTGGCAAGGCATCCGGCAGCCCGCAATTTCCGCAGCGCCGGCATGATCTGGGCGCTCGATGTCGATACGGCGCAGCCGGACTTCAGCCGCCGCTACTATCGCGAGGCGCTGTCGCGCGAAGTGCTGCTGCGCCCGATCGGGAACACGCTCTATTTCATGCCTCCGTATGTGCTCGACGACAGCGAAACCACGCTGCTGGCCGAAGGCGCTCTGGCTGCTCTGGATGCTGCGCTGGCATGAGCGTACACGATTACCGCGCGAGGCTTGACGCGCTGGCGGCGGAAGACCTGCTGCGTCGGCGCGTCGTGCTCGATGCGGCCAGCGGCCCGGAGGCAGTGCTTGACGGACAGCGCTTCATCGCCTTTGCCGGCAATGACTATCTTGGACTGGCCGGTCACCCGGATGTGGTCGAGGCGCTGCGAGAAGGCGCGTCACGCTGGGGTGCCGGTGCGGGCGCCTCGCATCTGGTGAGCGGACACCAGCGGCCGCACGAGGAACTCGAGGAAGCGCTCGCCGCCTTCGTCGGCATGCCGCGGGCTCTTTTCCTGTCCACCGGCTATATGGCGAATCTGGCCGTGCTGCCGGCGTTTGCCGGACGCGGCGACACCATCGTGGCGGACCGCCTGAATCATGCTTCGCTCGTTGATGCGGCACTTTTGTCGCGCGCTACGCTGCGTCGTTATGCGCACAACGATCTGGCAGCGGCGGCGCGGGCGCTCGAAGGCGCATCGGGCAGGAAGATCGTGGTCACCGACGCGGTGTTCAGCATGGACGGCGACATCGCCCCGCTGGCGGGTCTGCTCGAATTGTGCGAGCGGCACGATGCGCTGCTGATCGTCGACGACGCGCACGGTTTCGGTGTGCTCGGCGAGTACGGTCGTGGCGCGTTGTCGGCATGTGGAATTGCCTCGCCGCGCATTCTCTACATCGGCACGCTGGGCAAGGCGGCGGGCGTGGCAGGGGCTTTCGTGGCAGGCGATCCGGATCTGATCGAGTGGGTGATGCAGACGGGCCGCACTTATCGCTACACCACGGCTTCGCCGGCGGCGCTCGCCCATGCACTGCTGACCAGTCTCCGCGTGATCGCGTCGAGCGATGACCGACGCGAAAGGCTGGCTGCCCATCGCACCCGGTTGCGCCAGGCGCTGGCCGGTGCGCGCTGGCCGTTGATGTCGTCCGACACCGCCATTCAGCCCGTTCTGGTGGGGGGCAACGCCGACGTGCTGGCGTTGTCCGGGCAGCTGAGGGCGCGTGGCGTGTGGGTACCGGCGATCCGTCCGCCGACGGTGCCGGAAGGGACGGCGCGTCTGCGCATTTCACTGAGTGCAGCGCATGACGAATCGCATGTCGCAGCGCTCTGCGCGGCTCTGGTCGAGGCGGGCAATGGCTGATCGACTCGAGTACGCAAGCACCGGCATGACAGGCCCGCGCGTTGCGCTGCTGCACGGCTGGGGATGGGACGGTCGATTGCTTTCGCCGCTGGTGCGGACGCTGGGTGAGCGATGCCGTGTCGTGCAGCCCGATCTGCCCGGCTACGGGCACAACCGCGATCGCACGTGTTCGGGCTTCGACGATTGCGTGGAGCGGTTGATTCATGCGGTAAAGGATGTTGATGTTCTGGTCGGATGGTCGCTCGGCGGCCTGCTGGCCATGTCCTGGGCGGCTCGCGTGCCGCCACGCAGACTGGTGCTGATCGGTGCATCCGCCCGCTTCACTCAGACGGCGGACTGGCCGTACGGCATGACACGCGAGCGTTTCGATGCGTTTTCCGGGGATGTCGATGAACATCCGCTGACCGCGCGCAAGCGTTTCGCCGCGCTCTCCACCATGGGTGACATCGACGCTCGCGCTGTCCGCTCCGCGATGGCGGCGCTGATCGGCGCAGCGCCCGATCCCGCGCCGGATGTGCTGAAGCAGGGTCTCGAGTGGCTCCGAGATCAGGATTTGCGCGCCGAGATTGCCGGGCTTCGGTGCGACGTCATGCATCTGCACGGCGAGCAGGATCACGTGATCGCGGCGGCTTCTGCCGAAGCATCCGCCCGCATCGTGAATGCGTGCTGGGTATGCGTACCTGGCGCTGCGCATCTGCCGTGGCTGCAGGGTGGTCTGTCCGAACTCTGCGAGTGGGCAAGCGGCGATGGTTGAGCGCGCGACAGTCAGGCGATCCTTTTCACGTGCGGCGCAGCGCTACGAAGCGGCGGCTTCGCTGCAGCGCGAGGTGAGCGATCGGCTGCTGGAAATGCTTCCGTTGCGCCGGGCCGACCGCGTGCTCGACCTCGGGTGCGGCACTGGCTTCGCATCCGCCGGCCTCCTGGCGTGCTATCCCGGCGCACAATTGCTGTCGGCCGATTTCGCTCCGGCCATGCTTGCCATGCACGATGGAGATCCAGCACGACAAGCGCGCCTCTGCGCCGATGCACACCGTCTGCCGTTTGCCGATGACACGGTCGATCTGATTTTTTCCAGTCTCATGCTGCAATGGTGTGAACTGCCGAGGGTGCTTGCCGAATGCGCACGTGTCCTGCGCCCCGGTGGTCAGCTTTGCTTCGCGACGGTATTGAAGGGAACGCTGCGCGAGATCGATGCGGCCTTTGCATTGGCTGATACTCACCGCCACACCGTCGAGTTTCTCGAATTGCGTGAGGTCACCGATGCGTTGGCTTCCGTCTGTCTGTCCGAACAGGCATGCACAAGGGCCTGCCGGATCGAATATTTTCCGGATGCCCGCAGCCTGCTGCAGTCGAACCGTGACATCGGGGCATCACGCGTACCGGATCGTGGCCGGCGCGGTGTTCTGGGGCGGGCGGCGTGGAACGAGGTGTGTCGCCGTCTGGAGTCGACGCGAAGCAGTGCAGGTCTTCCGCTGACATATGAAATAGCGTGGGTCGTGGCGCAATGTGGAAAGGCTCCGGCGGCAGGGTGATCAAGACTGGCAATGCACATTTTGTGATCGGGACCGATACCGGTGTCGGAAAGACACTGGTGTCGTGTGCGCTCATCCATGCGCTCCGCGCTCGGGGCGTTGACGCTGTCGGCATGAAACCGGTCGCGTCGGGTGCGTGGCGCGATGAGGGCGGGGCGCTCCGCAACGATGATGCCGACGCGCTTGCAGCCGCCAGCGCACCCGGTCATCCCCGGTCGCTGACCAGTCCGTATCTGTTCGGCCCTGCGCTTGCGCCACACATCGCAGCCAGAATCGAAGGCCGGAAGATCGATCGCGCCGTGATGACGGACGCCTTTGGTCTGCTGTGTGATCGCGCCGGTCATGTTGTCGTGGAGGGCGTGGGCGGTTTTGTCGTGCCGCTGGCGAATGACTTCACCACCGCCGATCTGGCACTGCATTTCGATGCGCCCCTGATCATGGTGGTTGGTCTGCGGCTGGGCTGCATCAACCATGCGCTGCTGACCGCCGAGGCCGTTCGCTCGCGCGGATTGAAGATGGCAGGCTGGGTGGCCAATTGCCTGACGGATGGCATGCTTGAACAGGATGCTGCCATCGATGCGCTGAAGGACCGGCTTGACGCGCCGCTTCTGGGTGTGGTGCCGCGGATGATCGTGCCGGATCCGATGGTCGCTGCTGCTGCGCTCGACTTTGGTCTCCTTCAGCTGCGTTCGCAGGAATTTTCTCGATAGCGTTTGACAGACCGCGAAACGCTCACCATAATCGCGGGCTTCGCTGGTCGCCGGAGGGGTTCCCGAGCGGTCAAAGGGATCAGACTGTAAATCTGACGGCTCTGCCTTCGAAGGTTCGAATCCTTCCCCCTCCACCATAACCTGCTGTTTCAATGGGTTTTGAGTCGGCGACAGTAAAACAATTTGTTGGCGCCTGGGTTGTATGCCGGAATTCGGGCTCTGCGGACGCCGTTCCGTTGTTTTGAGTCAAGCAGCGAAGAATTCGGCAATGGTTGCAACGCTTCTGGCGAGTGGTCGGGCGGGAGTAGTTCAATGGTAGAACCCTAGCCTTCCAAGCTAATGACGCGGGTTCGATTCCCGTCTCCCGCTCCATGCATGCGAGTACGTAGCAGCAGTTTGTGGTGTCGCTCACGGTGTTTTCGCCGGGTGGCACGGGTAGTGCGCAATACAGATTTTGTGCCCATGTAGCTCAGTGGCAGAGCACTCCCTTGGTAAGGGAGAGGTCGGCAGTTCAATCCTGCCCATGGGCACCATGGTTTTGGCGTGCGGCACCAGTGCGGTACAGGGGTGCCAGTCGAGGTTCGACGCAGATCTCTAATTAGCAACCAAGGTGATCAAAAATGGCAAAGGGAAAGTTTGAGCGTACCAAGCCGCACGTGAATGTGGGGACGATTGGTCACGTTGATCATGGCAAGACGACGCTGACGGCAGCGATCACGACGATCCTGTCGAAGAAGTTCGGTGG
>JAGNYW010000003.1 GCA_017984755.1 Methyloversatilis sp. | reverse complement strand
TGCCCGACCGCCGGGTGGTCGGCATTTCCAAGCTGGCGCGACTGGTCGAGGTATTCGGCAAGCGCCTGCAGATTCAGGAAAAAATGACCGTGCAGATTGCCGATGCGCTTTACGAAGTGCTGCAGCCACGCGGTGTGGCGGTGGTGATCGAGGCCGCGCACGAGTGCATGACGACGCGCGGCGTGCACAAACCAGGTGTCGCGATGGTGACCAGCCGAATGCTGGGGGCCTTCCGCGACGACGCGAGCACGCGACGGGAGTTCTTCAACCTCATCGGCCGCTCGGCAGGTGGCTGCGAAAGCTGATTCACGCTGCCCTGCGGGCTGGCCGGGTATGCGGTCGTTGGTTCGGGCAGACTCGGTCGGACAGGCCGGATTTCTGTTGTACGAAAACCACAAGGCGCAGGGTGGTGCATACGTAATTCTACGCATGGCTTGCCGATGGCTTTCATGCTTCGGTACAGTGCGGTCCACCTTCTGAAACTCCGAAGGTGTGTAGCCCGGCAGTGTGATCGCCTCGCGGTCAGACATGATCCGGGCACCCACTATCATCGCAAGAGGAGAATTGCGTAATGTCCAAGAAATTGCTCGCAGCTGCCATCGCAGCCGCTCTCGTACCGACCGCCGTGCTGGCCGAAGCATCGAACGTGACCATGTACGGTCGCATCGACTACGGCTTCATGTCGCGTGGTGGTGATAATGGCGGCAACGCCCAAGCCGGTCAGACGGGTCGTCAGAACGGCTTCGAAGATGGCATCCTCGGCACCAACCGTATCGGCTTCCGCGGCAATGAAGCCCTCGGCAATGGCCTGAAGGCAATCTTCGAATTCGAATTCGGTTTCGCAGGCGATACCGGTGGTGCTTTTAGCCCCACGGCGTCCAACCGTCACAGCTGGATCGGCCTCGAAGGCGCATTTGGTACCGTGCTCGGCGGCCGTGTCGATGGCGCCCGTTATTCCTTCGTCGGTCAGTACGACCCGTTCAAGAACCAGACCGTTGCCAACGCCGGTTCGCTGTTCGGCGTAACCTCGGGTCTCGGTCAGGCTGACCGTGCCGACAACGCCATCGTCTACATCTCGCCGGAAGTCGCTCCCGGCCTGAAGTTCCTGGCTGCCTACACGACCAACCTGCTGGGTGAAGACGGTAGCAACCCGCTGGCTGCTGCGGGTATCGGTGGCAACGGTACGGATGTCGATGCTGGTGACACCCCCCTGTACGCGCTCGCCGCGCTGTACAACAACGGCCCGATCAGCTTCACGCTCGATTACGAAAACCTTCAGGTCAAGCGCAGCGTCGCCAACGGCGGCAGCGACCTCGAGTTCGACCTGTGGGTCGTCGGCGCAAGCTACGACTTCGGCGTTGCCAAGCTGTCGGCCTACTACGAAAACGTCGAGGGTGATGACACTGCATCCAAGGCGATTTCGGAAAGCGACGGCTGGCTGGTTGGTCTGACCGTTCCGGTCACGCCGAACTTCCTGCTGAAGGCCAGCTACGTGAAGGCCAACACCGACGCCATCAACGACGCCGATTGTAAGAAGTGGGGCTTCGGTGGCGAGTACTCGTTCTCGAAGCGCACGACCGCCTACGCGACGGTTGCCAAGCTGAGTGCTGACAGCGCTTCGACCTGCGCAATCTCGAAGAATGCTTCGGGCGCGAGCGGCACGGCAACTGCCAACGGCAACAGCGGTGCTGGCTACGGCGACACCGGCTTCAACGTTGGTATCGCACACACGTTCTAATCGGTTTCCGATCAGAAAGCTGTGTTGAAACGGGCGCCTTCGGGCGCCCGTTTTTCGTTGACGCTTTGTGCCCCGTGATGCCGGGCCGAACTACCCTTGACCAAGGATGTCGCCTTGGCTAATCTTGGCTAAGTACAGTTCGAACATACGGAGCGAGCAATGGAATCCCACGTGAACATGCTGCAGGCAAAATCAAACCTTTCGCGTCTGGTCGAGGCCATAGAGCAGGGGCGTGAACGGGAGATCGTCATTGCTCGCAACGGCAAACCGGCGGCGCGTCTGGTGCCCATCGAAACGGTGCTGCCGCAGCGCCGCCTGGGTTTCGCCAGAGGACTGTTCGTCGTGCCCGATGACTTCGATTCGACGAATGAAGAGATCGAACGAATGTTTTCTGGCGACGCGCAGCGGTGAATGTACTGCTCGACACGCACATTGCATTGTGGGCCATCGTCGATGACGTCCGTCTGTCAGCCAAGGCGCGCGAGTGGCTGCTCGCGCCCGAGGCGACGCTCTGGGTCAGTGCAGCCAGCGTGTGGGAAATCGCGATCAAGCACAGTCTGGGGCGCGAACGCATGCCGATATCCGGGCAGATGGCGCTGCACTGCTTCGAGCAATCGGGTTACAGAATGCTGGCGATCCGGCCTGAGCACGCGGTGGCTGTCGAGCGACTGCCGTTGATCCATACGGATCCCTTTGATCGGCTGCTCGTCGCACAGGCCGTCCACGAACCGATGCATCTGCTCACGCACGACTCGAAGCTTGTTGGCTACGGCCCCGCTGCAGTGCTGGTGTAGACAGGTCGACCTATCCTGCGTCGAGCAGGATGTCCACACTGCCGGCCGACATCGAAAGTCCATCTTCCTTGCGTCCGATCAGGCGATAGACCACCGTATCGCCTTTCCCCTTCAGATAGATCGTCTGCGGTTCGTGGAAGTCATACCTGCTGCGCAGCCGCATGTACGTGGCGGTGTCGACCTGCACCATGCCGGGCACGCCCTCGGTGGTGATTCGGCTGGCGAGATTCACCGTGTCGCCCCACAGATCGTAGATGAACTTCTTCCGGCCGACCACACCGGCCACGACGGGGCCGGTGCCGATACCGATGCGCAGGTCGAGCAGTACGCCGGTACCGGTGGTCTGGTTGCGCAGCCAGTCGCGCATTTCCAGTGCCAGATCGGCGATCGCGGCGGTGTAGTCGGGCGTGCTGCCGTTGAGCCCGCCGGCTACCATGTAGGCGTCGCCGATGGTCTTGATCTTTTCCAGCCCGCGCGCGTCGGCCCGCTCGTCGAAATAAGAGAACACTCGGTTCAGCATCGAAAAGACCTGGGCCGGTGTCATGCCGGCGGCGACCTGGGTGAAGTTTACGATGTCGGCGAACATGACACTCACGTCGGCAAAGCCGTCGGCGATGTTCTTTTCGTTCTGCTTGAGCCGCAGCGCCACCGGTCCGGGCAGGATGTTGAGCAGCAGTCGCTCGGAGCGTTCCTGTTCGCTTTCGAGCAGGGTATGCGCCTCGGCCAGTCGTTCTGCAGTGAGCTGTTTCTGCGCAATCGCAAAGCGCAGCAGCAGGAAAACGATGGTGGACACAGCCAGAAAATTGAGCGCGAAGAACACCACGCTGGTTTCCACTGAAACCAGTGCATTGCGGTAAGTGCTGGCGTCGGCGAGATAGAAATCGAATGCGCCGGTGAGCACGATCAGGAAGGCGTAGGCGAAGAACCACGCCAGCGCCTCGCGCGAGCCGATGCACAGGATGGCGCCGATCGGCGCAAGCAGACCCCACAGCAGGATGCCGCTGGCGGTGATGAAATTGCCGATCGCCCACTGCGCGACGAAAGGCATGAACAGGAACAGCCCGAGCTGCGTGTTGCGGAACAGACTGAAGTTGCCGCTGCGGATATACAGCAGCAGGTTGCCGGCCAGCAGCAGTTGATACACGAAGGGCAGCGTGGCGGACAACTTGGGGCCCAGCGTCCAGTACACCGCCAGCCAGAGCATGGAAGCGACGCACACCAGCCCGGTGGCGAGCAGCAGCAGGGATTTGTTGAGACGCTCTTCCGGCGTGTCGTCGGCACGGATGCCGCCGTTGCGCAGACGGTTGATGAAGCTTGCGGAGGGGCCCGGGCTCATCGCGCCGCCTGAATTGCGGTGGAAGTGTATGGGGCGCCGCTCGCGCGGGCACGTTGCCCCCGCCACGACGGGAATGTCGGTGAAACGCTTGTCACGGCAACTGCCCCGCATTCATCATGCGACCGAACAGCACGAAGCGCGACTCCCACTCGACGATGTCATCGAATTCTCCGCCGCCGGCTGCGGCGTTGATGCTGCCTTCGCGTGCATACAGGTCGACCGACGCACCGGGCTGCGAATCGTTCACCTTTTCGTCGAGGTTCGTCGTCGAATCGTCGGCGATCACCGTGCCACCGGCGGTCGTGGCACCACGACCGTTCTCGCCATGCGACCACAGCGCGAAGGCGACTGCTGTTGCGCTGTTCATCGGTACCACCGCACCGCTCGCGTCGCGCGCCCTGATAAGGATGTTGCCCTCGCCGGTCAGCGCCATGCGACCGCCGGGTGCAACCACCAGGCTGAGGAGCGAATTGGTGTTCTGCGACACGACATAGCCGAGCCGGTTGCCCCAGCCATCGAGGCCGCGCACGCCCAGCGTCTGCCAGGGGAGCAGGCCGCGGCGATTGGCGCAGTTGCCGCCGGTGCGGCTCTGTTCGGTGCCGTCGACCAAGGAGATCGCCGGGCATGGCAGTGAACGATTCACGACCGCGAACGCGACTACCGCCTCGCGGGCTTCGCGCAGTGCTTCCTGTGTCTCGGCGATGCGCGTGCGCAGTATTGCGAGCTGCAGCGCCGCGATGGCACCCACCGACAGCAGCGCGATGATGGTGAGCGACACCGCGATTTCGATCAGTGTGAAGCCGCGCTGCTGCTTCATGATCCGATGCACAGGCCGGCGCAGGCGGGCAGCACCGGCAGATTGCGCATGACCCGGGAGCCGTCGGCCTGCACGATGACGCCGGCGCCGCCTGAAGCGCACACATGTCCGCACCACAGGTTGCTGGTCCACCATTCGTGCGCCGGTGTGCCGTCGGTGGTCAGCGAAATGTCGCCCAGCACGCGTGCGCCGGCGCTGGCGAAAAGCCGGCTGGTGCTCAGGGTCAGCACGCTGTCGTTGAATTCGCCGCTGGCCGCCATCGTGATGGCGTGGCTGCCTGCGACGTGACTGTAGCTGACGCCATCGATGGTCGCGCTTTCGATGAACTGCTCGATGCTGCCGTCGCGGCAGCCCGGGTTGCCCAGCCCTCCGCTGCGCGCCTGCCCCGACAGTGCCTTGCCAGGGGCGATGATCACGGCCGCCACGCGCGCGCCGGTCGGCCCGACGGCCGACACGTCGACGATGTCGCCCGGCGTGGCCGGGTTGAGCGGGGGCTTGTCGGCGCTCGTGCCGCGCTGGCTGGTCTGGATGTTGTTGCTGAACGTGGCGCTGCGTGCGTACCAAAGACACTCGCCGGCGCCGTCCAGCAGCGGTCCCATGCCGAGCGTTTTCCACGGCAGCCGACCGATGTGACCGCTGCAGCTGAAATCCGACTCGCCGTCGTTGCCGTCGATGTCCGGGCAGGGCAGGGCGCCGGGTGAATTGTTGTGGTTCCCGGCCGCATTGCCCAGTGCGCCGTAGGCGGCCAGCGCATCACTTGCCCGCGCCAGTGCCCGCTCGGTCGACAGTTGAGCCGCGTTGTCGGCCGGTGCGGACAGCGCGCGCGCAAGCGTGGCGATGGCCAGCAGCCCGAGCAGGGCGACCGCGATCAGCAGCGCTGCACCGCGCTGATGACGTCTCATGGCGCTCGCCCTCTCTGGATGTCGATGACGCGGACCGGCTGAGTGGCCTGACCGGTTTCGTCGAGCACGGCGTGCTCGCCGGGGCGCAGCCTGACGGTTCCGCCGGCACTGCCCTGCAGTTTCAGCGCAGTGCCGGCCGGGCGTGCCGGCAGGGAAGGCAGGTCTTGCGGCGGGACTGCGATGCCATTGACGAACCAGGTGGCCGGGCCAGCCGACCGCATGACCACGCCATCGTGCCGTACGGCACCCAGAGGGCGCGGTGCGCTGGCCTGCTGCACGACCGTGCCGCGCTGTTGTTCGAGTTGCGCGCGCTCGGCTTCGCTGTAGAACAGACGACCCAGCGACTGCGCACTCGTTGTGCAGCAGGTGGTACCCAGCAGCAGTGCGATCAGTGCATGTTTCATGACCGCTCCCTCGCTGCCGGGCTGAAGGTGATCCAGTCGAGCAGGCAGTCAGCCTGCAGTGTTTCGGGGGATGCGTCGGTCGCTGCACGGCGCGTGATGCTGCATTCGCGGGTTCGCACGAGCGCCGGCGCATGCTGTGTCAGATCGTCGAGCAGCGTGACGAGATCGCCTTCATGCAGCAGTGGAAGCTTGAGCCGCAGCGTACTGCTTGCGACCTCGAACTGACCTGCGTCGGCCGGTGAAATGGCGCGATCGATGGGCCGCTGCGGCGAGAATTCGTAGTCGAGGGCACCCAGCCGGTGCCGCGCCCGTGCATCGCGTATCAGTTCCACCCAGGCAAGCCGCCGTTCGGTGCCGATCGCGCCGCGCGCCGCGAGCTGGCTGTAGCGATCGATCTTCTGCGTGATTTCGGCTTCTTCCGCCCGTGCAGCCGCCAGACCGCTCTGGGCCGTTCCGCGCACGGCTGTTGCGCGCGCGTGATCCTGCCGGGTTTCTTCGGCCAGCCGTCCGCTGGCCATGAGCGCCATGCCGCCAGCCACGGCCATCACGATGGCCAGCAGGGCCGAGCCCCTGATCTTCTTGAGATCGTCCAGTTTCATGGTGCGATCACCCGGCCGATCTGCAGCGTGAACTGCGGGGTACTGTCTGCAGCGGCACGCTCGCTGCGTGCGCCGCCGCGCAGCACCTGGCCGGATTCGAGGTCGAAGGGCTGTCGCGTGATGCGTGCCTGCATGCCCGGGTCGCGGCCCAGCTCGACGGCAAGTGCGTCGACCAGCTCCAGCGCGCTCCGCTGACGCGCGCTGTACTCGGCAGGCAGTCGCGCCTGCACGACCAGCCTTGCCTCGACCGGTGGCAACGCACTGACCGGCGCGAGGGCATTGGCGGACAACTGTGCACCGGTGCTGACCAGTTTCCAGTCGAGCTGCTCGATGTGCACCTGCGGGTAGCGTTCCAGTGCCGCTCCGAGGGTGGCGAGCAACGCAGCCGGTCCGGTACTCCGCTGTTCGAGCTGCAGGCTGCGTTCGTGCACGACGCGCAGGGTTTCGAGCGGAACAGGAGTGGGTGGCAGCCGCGCGATGATGTCGCGCCGCGCAGTTTCGGCTCGCCGTGCTTCGTCCGTCACGCGGTCGCCGGCCTGGCGCAGTTCGATGCTGTCGAGCACCGTGTGCGCCGACATCAGCAGGCAGGCCGCAAGGGCCACGCTGCCGGCGGCGCGCAGGGCGAAGCGCGTCTGCCAGATGCGGAAGAAACGGCGCTCGGCAGCGGGCGCGAATTGTTCGGCGGGTGGCCGGCGCATCAGGGCCTGCACGAACAGCGTTTCGCAGTAGAGGTCGTCCGGCGCCGGGCGCAGCCCGAGCTTTCCTGCTGCCTGCTGGCTGTCGATTAGATCGAACTGCAGCGCTTCGGTCGCGCGGCACGCCAGCGCGAATTCGTCCATGCGAGCCGGCGGCACAAGGACACGCACGCTGAGCGGCGTGTTGCGCGTGATCAGCCGCTGGCTGAGCAGATACGGATGCAGTCGCCGCGCCTCTTCGGCACAGGCGCGCGGCAGGTCGTTGCTGGACAGCGCGGTGAGCGGTGTCAGCCTTGAAAAGCGCAGACGGCCGTTTTCGAAGAAGCTCTGCCGTACGCCGGCTGCACTGATGTGGAGCAGCAGCGTCTGTCCCTCGGTCAGCTGCATGCGTTCGAGGACGGGTTCGCTCGCCAGCGCGACGCTGTGAATGCCGCTCAGTGCCACCTCGGCCGAGCGCAGCGCTGCCAGCCAGGGTTCCAGCGTGGCGGGACGGGTCAGCGAGCAGAACAGGATCTGCTCGTCACGCCGGCCGGTGCGGCCGCGGCCAAGCGAGCGAGCGCAGGCGAGCGGCGTGCCGAAGAACAGTTGCGACAGCTTGCGGCGGACAAGTGCGCTGCGGTCCGGCCCGCGCACGAAAGGTACCATTTCCGACACGAAGCTTTCGTCGGCCAGATCGCACAGCATCAGGTAAAGGCCGTCGGGGCGCCGGCGCAGGAATTCTGCGAAGGCGGCGTGCCCGTCGGCATTGGCAGCGAAGCGGGCCGACTCGGTGACGTTGCCGGCACGCCAGCGGTAGGCGACCAGTTGCGTGGCGTCGAGATGGAGGACGTGGCGGCGCGTCATCAGGTCTTGAGCTTGGTCAGCATGTCGTAGACCGGCCCGAGCACGGCGAAGGCCACGGCCATCAGCAACATGCCGAGCACCAGCGTCAGCGTTGGTTCCATCGCAGCCTGGGCGCGTGCGATCGATTCGCGCACGTCGCGCGTGTAGAAATAGGATACCTCGCGCAGTGCGCGGTCGAGTGCGCCGGTGCTCTCGCCGACGCGCAGCATGCGCACTACGAGCGGCGGGAAAAGCCCGACGCTCTGGAAAGCGGCGGTCACGTTCTGACCCTGACTGATCAGCGCCCCGGCGCGCGCAAGCGAATCGCGCACCGCCTCGTTGCCGACCACGTCTTCCGAGGTGCGCACGGCGTCGATGATCGGAATGCCGGCACCGTACATCATGGCGAACATGCTGGCGAAGCGGGACAGCACCACCTTGTGCAGGATGGGGCCGATCACCGGCACCGACAGCTTGAACCAGTCGAAACGCTGGCGGGCGGCCGGGTTGTAGCGCAGCAGCGCGATGCTGCCGCCGACCGCCGCGACGATCAGCAGCAGTACTGCCGGCCACCAGGCCTGCAGAAATTCAGAGGTGCCCATGAGGATGCGCGTCTGCAGCGGCAGCTCGAGCCCGGTATTGCGGAAGAAGCGCGCCAGGTCGGGTACCACCACCAGCATGAGAACGGCAATCACGAACAGCAGGAACGTGCCGACGATGGCCGGGTAGGTCAGCAGGCGGCGCGTCTGCGAAACCAGTTCATCTTCCCACTTGAAGGCTTCGATCTGTTCGCGCAGCACTTCGGACAGGTTGCCGGTCAGTTCGCCGGCGCGAACCAGTGCGCAGAAAACCTTGCTGAAGGCGGCCGGATGTTCGGTCATGGCCTGCGACAGGGAGCGCCCGCCTTCGATGCTTTCGACCAGCGATGCGACGATTTCGCGCATGCGCGGGTGGGTGGTGGAATCGCGCAGGTCGGTCAGCGCTTCGATCAGCGGCACACCGGAGCGCACCAGCTGTTCGAGATGGAAACTGAAATTGATCAGCTCCATGCGCGGCAGCGTCATGCCGAACAGCGGCTGTGCGTGCTTGAGCGGCGAGCCGTTGATGAAGTCGAGCTGCATGCGCTTCAGACGCATCTCGAGGTCGACCAGATTGGCTGCATCCATGCGGCCGAACACCACCCGGCCCTGCGTGTTCATCGCCTTGTACGAAAACATCGCCATCGTCAGCGCGCGTACCAGTCCGGACCGCTCTGGGCCATGCGTTCGGTCAGGTCGACCACGCGGGCGAGTTCCTCCAGCGAGGTCGATCCGTCGATGACGCGCCGCAGGCCATCTTCCGCCAGCGAGCGGAATCCCTTGGCGCGGGCAGCGTTGCGCAGCTCGCGTGCGGTGGCGCGCCGGGCGACCAGTTCGTCGAGGTCGGAGTCCATGCGCAGCAGTTCCATCACGGCGAGCCGGCCGCGATAGCCGGTGAACTCGCACGCCGGACAGCCGACCGCATCATGTATTTCAGGTGGTGTGCGATCGTCGCGCAGTCCGAGCAGCTGCAGCTCGTGCGGCTCGGCGGCGCGCCCACGCCGGCAGTAGACGCACAGCTTGCGCAGCAGGCGCTGCGCCATGACGCCGATGATGTTGCCGGCCATGATGTCCGGCAGGATGCCGATGTCGAGCAGGCGCGGGATGACGCCGAGTGCCGAATTCGTGTGCAGCGTGGAATAGACCTGATGGCCGGTCATGGCGGCGCGGAATGCCATTTCGGCGGTTTCCGCGTCGCGGATTTCGCCGACCAGGATGATGTCCGGATCCTGCCGCATCATCGAGCGCACACCGTTGGCGAAATCCAGCTTGACCGCCTCGGCGACCGAGGTCTGGCGGATGAGCGCCATCGGGTACTCGACCGGATCTTCGAGCGTCATGATGTTCACGCCCTCGGAATTGATGTGGTTGAGTACCGAATACAGCGTGGTCGTCTTGCCGCTGCCGGTGGGGCCGGTGGCCAGGATGATGCCTTCCGGCCGCGCGATCATCAGCTTCAGCTGGTCGAGCTGCGAGTCGGCCAGCCCGAGTTCGTCGAGCGCCACGATGCCGCGCGCGCGGTCGAGGATGCGCAGCACGATGTTTTCGCCGTGCAGTGTCGGCTGCGATGACACGCGGAAGTCCACCGGACGGCCGCTGATGGTGAGCGAAATGCGACCGTCCTGCGGCGCGCGCATTTCGGCGATGTTCATGCCCGCCATCACCTTGATGCGCACCGCCATGGCCGGCCAGTAGGACCGGTGCAGTGCACGGATCTGCCGCAGCAGGCCATCGATGCGGTAACGGATGCGCAGGAAACCGGCTTCCGGTTCGAAGTGGATGTCGGATGCTTCGCGCTTCACCGCATCGGTCAGCAATGCGTCGATCAGGCGCACCACCGGCTGGCTGTACTCGTCGACCGACGCAGCGAGCGAGCGATAGTCGACCTCGCCGGTTTCCAGTTCGGTGAGGATGCCTTCGATCGACAGCTCATGGCCGTAGGACTGGTCGATCGCGTGCGCGATTTCGGTTTCGCCGGCCAGCACCGTGTCGAGTTCGATGCTTTCGGGCAGCAGTGCGCGCAGCTGGTCGAGCGCGACGATGTTGTTCACGTCCGACACCGCCACGGTGAGCTTGCGCGTGCTCGCGACGTAGTGCAGCGGCAGCAGGTGATGGCGCTTGGCCAACGCCTGAGGAACCAGCCGCAGTGCGTCGGCATCGACCAGCGCGTGCGACAGGTCGACCGTTCGTTTGCCCAGCGTCACGCCGAGTGCTTCGCGCAGCGTCGCTTCGCTGACGAAGCCGAGCTGCACCAGCAGGCGCCCCATGGGGATGTTCTGCCGCTGCTGCTCCTGCAGCGTGATGCGCAGCTGATCTTCGGTCACCAGCCCCTGCGCCAGCAGCAGTTGACCGAGTGGTTTTCTGGGCGGCGTGGCCGGTGCGTTCATCGTGCGGGTGCATCCTCGAGCCGGGCCTGCAGCGATGCGATGCGCCGGGCCACGGCTTCCGCATCGAACGCGGCTGCGCGCGGGCCGCGCAGCGACAGCGCCTCGCGGTAGTACTGCAGGGCCAGGCGCGACTGGCGTAGTTGATCCAGACTGACTGCGAGGTTGTAGGCATGATCGGGCTGATCCGGTGCCAGCGTCCACGCATTGAAGTAGGCCTGTTGCGCTTCGCGCCAGCGTGCCTGCGACGCATACAGGTTGCCCAGCGCGAGTGCGGTGGGGGCCGATTGCGGCTGCGCGGCGGCAATGTTGAGCAGCCGGGCTTCCTGCATGGCCGGATCGACGCTTTCGCTCAGCGCCACCTGTGCCGATGCGTCGTCCGGTGCGACGTCCGCGATGCGCCGCATCAGCTGCTTCACCTTCGCTTCGTCGCCGTTGTGCCGGGCCAGCGCAGCCAGTCCGTGCAGGGCATCGGGGTTGCGCGGGTCGGCGCGCAGTGCGCGTTCGTACGCGATGCGGGCGCGATCCAGTTCACCTGCGTTGAAGGCGGCAAAGCCTTCGCTCACATCCTGCGGCACGCTCGGTGCATTGCGCAGCACGCGTATCGGCGTGGCGACCGGTTCCGTCATCTGCGCCGATGCGGGAGGAGTGGGCGCGGCCTGCCCGGCGAGAAAGCGAGACGATTCGGCGACCTGCGGTTCGGCGGACAGCGTGGAGGATGCAGCAGTGGGTGTCGCGGCGGATGTTGTGGGGTCGCCAGGCGGCCGGTCGGCAGTGGTCGGGGTGCGATCGGTCGCGACGTATCCGGGTGCTGTGTCGCCGGTGCCGGCGACGGGTGCAGTCGTCACGGTCGGTGCCTGAACGGCCACCGGGACCGGGTTCTGCGCTTGAAGCGTACCCGTGCCGTGACCTCTTTCCAGCAGGCCGATCTGCCACATGACCCAGCCGCCGATGCCGAGCAGCACGAGCGCGGCTGCGCCGAGCGCCCACGGCAGGATGGAGCGGTTGCGCGGTGGCGGGCGCTTCGCGTCGAACAGCATGCGCGCCGCCTCCGCGCCGGGAGCGGGGGCAACCGGTGCAGCCGGCCTCGGTTCCGGAACATCCAGGCCGGCGAATCTGGCGGCCTGGGCGACTTCGTCGTCGATCAGTTCCAGTTCGTGCGCCGGCGTGATGCGGGGTGGCAATGGCGCCGGCGTCGGTGCTTCGGGTTTCGCGGCTGTGCCGGCCACGTCCTGTTCATCGTCGCGTCGCTTCGCCGCCTCCGCCTTCTTCAGTGCTTCGAGCAGCAGGCTCACTGTCCCTGCTCCGTCTTCGGGCGCGTACCGGGCAGCGGGAAACTCGGCTGCATGAAGTCTCGGTCGGGCAGGGCGTCGATCAGCGACCGGTAGTCGCCCTCGAGGCTGGCGTCGTTGATGACGACCGGGCGAATCAGTACCACCAGTTCGGTCTTGCGTGACGTTTCGTTGCGCGCCGACAGCAGTGCGCCGATGAACGGAAGCGCCGATACGCCGGGAATGCTGTCGCGCTTGAAATTGAGTTCGTCCTGCATGAGGCCTCCCAGCACCGCAGTTTCACCGCTGGCCACGCGCATGACCGATTCGAGTTCCCGAGTCTGGATTACCGGCACCAGATTGGGCGAACTGAGATCAGGCGTAGGATCCTGCGCGTCACCGACCTTGCGCGAAATGGTCGGCCGTACGTTCAGCAGAACGTAACCGTCCGCGCTTATCTGCGGTGTGACTGCCATGACCAGTCCGACCGACACCGAGCGCGGCGTTGCAGTGAAGCTGCGAATTGCCTGCGTGTTGGTGTTGGCGACCACATCGGACTTGATCTCGAAATAGACGATGTTGTTGACCACCTTCAGCAGCGCGGTCTGGTTGTTCATCACCGACAGCTTGGGGCTGGACAGCACCTTTACGTCGCCGTAGGTTTCCAGCAGCTTGATGCTGTCGACCAGTTCGCGGCCGCGTCCGAGACCGATGGCGAAGGGTGCGTTGGTGGTCAGGTCGGGCGAGCTGGTGTTCAGCGACACCGTGGCACCGCCGCGCTTGCCGCCGCCGGCGAAGGCTGTCCAGTCGATGCCCTGCTGGTAGTTGTCGGTCAGCTGCACCTCTGCGATGGTCGCTTCGATGAGTACCTGGCGGCGCGCAATGCGCGTCACCTGACTGATGAATTCCTGCACCTTTTCGTGCTGGCGCGATGTGGCGCGCACGTTGATGACACCGGTTTCAGGGTTGAGGATGACCGACGCCGCCTCGCGGAAGGTCGCACGCCGTTCGACCGCGGCCGGCGTCTGCGGTCCACCTGCAGCATCCGTGGCGGCGGGCGCGGCAGGCCCCGGGGTGCTCATGGTGTCGGGCAGCATCTTGTCGGTCTCGTGCAGCAGGTCGCGGATATTGCGTTCGAGCGATTCCCAGAAGCGGTTGCGGGCCACGTTCTCGATGCGGGTGCTGGAGCTGTTTCCGGCGTTGCCGCCCTGCGTGCCGATGTTCCCCGCGGCCCCCGCACCGCCCGAACCGGTCACCGCGGCAGAACTGGTCGAGGCGATCTGCGTGTTGATCGATACTGCGCCCGTCACGTCGCGCGACATGTTCACGTAATCGACGCGGTAGCTGCGCAGGAAGGGCGTGTCCGGCTGCACGATGAGATTAGGGCCATCCAGTTCGAAACGCATGTCGACCTGACCGGCAATGCGGGCCAGCAGCTGCGGCAGGGTCTGGTCGATCGCGTTGAGCGTGACCGTGCCTTCGATGCCCGAGTGAATGTCCACATTGACCCGCGCATCGCGCGCCAGGGCAAACAGCAATTCACGCACCGGTACCTGATTGACCACCACGCTGTAGGTTTCCGCCTTGTGGCGCGGCTGGGGCAGGGGCGGCGAGAGCGGGCGTGCGACCGGTGGCGGAATGTCATCGCGCGACGTTGTGGCGGGCGCCGTCTTCGGGGCCAGCACATGAGCGCCCGAAGCGGGCAGAGGGGTGTGCATCGCACAACCGGCGAGCAGCGAGGTCAGGGCGCAGGCAAGGGCAGGGCGCATCAAGGCGGTCATGGGCGCTGGGGTGGCTGGACTCGGTTGGGGATGGTACGCGGAATCCTTACTTGATCAACATCATGCTCAGTCTGCGGTGCCAGGTCAATGCAAATGGCATTTCATGGCTGCCGCAGGCTGCGTACCTGTCGGGCAATCGGTCGCGTGGAACGTATCCAGTCGGGCATTGCGACGAGCGACTGAAGCGCGCTGCGCTGGTCCGGGAAATCACCGTAGATCACGGCAAGCTGGTGGCCAGCCGCTGTCTCCGCGCGGTACAGCCGCAGCTGCCCGGCATCGAGCGAGCGGCGCGCCCGCCGCAGGTAGTTTTCTACATAAGTCGATTGTGTGGCCGGCACCGACATGAGCTGGAGAAACCAGTGGCTGCCGGACGCGGCATCGGACCAGCTGCGGCTGCGGGCCAGCAGCGCAGGAATACTGTCGTCCTGCGCTGCAGCGAGCGCGGTGTCGGCGACCGTCGATGCTGTGGCCGGATTGGCTGACGGAGCTGACTCCGTCCGTACCGGCGGTGCCGTGTCAGGTGCCGTGCCGGCTGACGTGCCTGACGTCGGCGTGGCGTCGGCAGGCGGTTCGGTTCGGGCTTGTGGTGGTTCGGGTGACTTGAACGCGGGCCGGGCCGGCGTGGCTTCAGCATCAGCCGGGGGCTGCGCAGGCGCGCCTGTCTGACGCCCCAGCAGAAAGCCCGCCGCCAGCAGCAGTGCGGCGGCGGTAACCATCAGGGCGACGTGCCGGGCAGCAGGCCCTGTTGTCTTGCCTGCGTCCATCTGCGTGTCGGCTGCGGCGCGGTCCGCGTCGGCCGCCGTGACGGCGTGCGCGCCGCGGGCAAAGGATGACAGCAGCGCCTTGTCGGCCAGTATGTTGATGCGCCGGGTCAGGCCGCCCGAGTCGCGGGCGATGCGTGCGGTGGCTGCGGCTTCGAAGACAGTCGGGCCGCGATAGCCGGCGGCGCGCATGCGGAAGTCGATGTAGGTGCTCACGTCGTCCGGCCGCAGCGGATCGAGGCGGAAGTGCTGGGTGATGCGGTCCTTCAATTGGCGCATGTCGGTGCGCGCCAGCAGGTCATCCAGTTCGGGCTGCCCGAAAAGCGCAATCTTGATCAGCTTGTGGCGTTCGGATTCGAGGTTGGACAGCAGCCGGATCTGCTCGAGCGTATCGGCCGGCATGGCGTGCGCCTCGTCGATCAGCAGCACCACCTGCCGGCCGGACGCGAATTCGGCAACCAGTGCTTCCTGCACCGCGCGCAGCAGCCGGTGTGCGCTGCCGTCGGCTGCTTCCGCCGGCGGGCAGCCGAGTTCGTCGGCCAGCACTGCCAGCAGTTCGCCGCGGTTCATCAGCGGGTCGGCAAGGTAGATGGCGCGCAGGTGCGGTGGCAGGTGCTCGATCAGGACCCGTGCCAGCATGGTTTTGCCGGTCCCGACCTCGCCGCTGACCTTCACCAGGCCTTCCTCCCGGCCCAGTGCGTAGACCAGCGCTTCGAGCAGCGCGCTGCGATTGGCGCCGCCGAAGAAGAAATCCGCGTGCGGCGTGATGCGGAACGGTGTTTCGCGCAGTCCGAAATGTTCGAGATACATGTCAGTCCTGGCGTTCGGCGCTGGCGTCCGGTGTATCCATGCGGTGATACAGCGTGGTGCGCGCGATGCCGAGCAGCCGAGCTGCCGCGCTGACATTGCCGCGCGCGAGGCGCATGGCGGCATCAATATATGCGGTTTCCCATTCGCGCAGCCGCGCATCCAGGCTGAATCCGCCGGCGCGCAGGTGTTCGAGCGCTACGCCGGCAAGATCACGTTCATCCGTCGGCGACGATCCGGCGGCAGGCGGCTGCGATGCGGCGGGATCGAATTCGGCCTGCAGCGCGTCGACGCCGACCTCCTGACCCGGGTACTTCGTGGCAAGCCGGATGGCGATATTGCGCAGTTCGCGCACATTGCCGGGAAAAGTGTAGGCCAGCCACGCCAAGCGGGATTCCTTGCCCAGCGAGAAGGGCGGACGGTCGAGTTGTGCGCAGAACTGGCCGCGAAAGTGTTCGAGCAGCAGCAGGCGGTCTTCGCCCATGTCGCGCAGTGGCGGCAGCGTGATGGTGAAGACGCTGAGCCGGTGATAGAGGTCGGACCGGAAGCGCCCCGCGCGCACCTCTTCGCTCAGGTCGCGATTGGTGGCCGCGATGATGCGTGCGCTGGAGCGACGCAGCTGGGTTTCGCCCACGCGCTGGTATTCGCCGTTCTCGAGTACGCGCAGCAATTTGGCCTGCAGGTCGAGCGGCAATTCGCCGATTTCGTCCAGAAACAGGCTGCCGGAGGCAGCTTCTTCGAAATAGCCGGCGCGCGCACTCTGCGCACCGGTGAAGGCGCCCCGGGTGTGCCCGAACAGCGTGGGTTCAACCAGGTTCGGCGAAATGGCGGCGCAATTCAGCGCAAGAAACGGCTTGCCCTGGCGAACAGTACCTGCGTGCAGGCAGTTCGCAACGATGTCCTTGCCGGTGCCGGACTCACCTTCCACCAGCACCGGGTAGGGCAGTTCGGCGTATTGAACGATCTGTGCGCGCAATCTTGAAACCGGCTCGCTCTGGCCGATCAGTGCAGGTAGTTCGGGTACCGGTGCGTCGCAGGTTTCCGCCAGCTGGCACAAGAGCTTGTGCAGCGCATGCGGAGACGCGGGCTTCGATACGAATTCGGTGGCACCGAGTGCGCGTGCATGGCGTGCCAGACCGTCTTCGCCCTGTCCGGACAGCACCACGATGCGGGTGTCGGGAGTGTGTGCTAGCAGGTCTGCAATCAGTGCATAGCCTTCATCGGGCCGGTGCGGGCAGGGCGGCAGCCCGAGGTCGATGAGGGCAAGTGCCGGCGCCGTCTCCTGGCTGCGCAGCCACTCGATGGCGGTGGCGCGGGAGGCATGAACCGTGATGTCGAAGTCGGTACCCAGCACGAAGGATAGCGAGTCCGCGATGAGCGGGTCGTCATCGACGATGAGCAGACGCGGGCGATCCGGTCCGGGTCTCGGTGGGGGAGCGGCATTCGGCGTGGGCATGCCCGATGATAGCGCAGCGTCCCGGCGATGCCCGGGGCCACGCGCAGCGGCACATTACGGGTCTGCTACAATCTGTCGTCCTTCAATGAGAATCTTCACTGCACGTGTCAGTTTCCCTTCCGGCCGAAGATGTTCTGGTCGATCTGGCCAACGTCGATTTTGCATACGACACGCGGCCCATTCTGTCCGGCATCAATCTGCGCATTCCACGCGGCAAGCTTGTTGCCATCATGGGCGGCAGCGGTTGCGGCAAGACGACCCTCCTTCGTCTGATCGGCGGGCAACTGAAGCCGACAGCCGGGCAACTCAAGGTGGACGGTCAGGACCTGTCGAAATTGTCGCGTCGCGAAATGTACGCATTGCGGCGACGCATGGGCATGCTGTTTCAGTTCGGCGCCCTGTTCACCGATCTGACCGTCTTCGACAATGTGGCGTTTCCGTTGCGCGAACATACGGATCTGCCGCCGGACATGATTCGCGATCTCGTGTTGATGAAGCTGCATGCAGTGGGTCTGCGCGGTGCGCACAATCTGATGCCGGCCGAACTGTCGGGAGGCATGGCGCGCCGCGTTGCGTTGGCGCGGGCAGTGGCGCTCGATCCGATGCTGGTGATGTACGACGAACCGTTCGCCGGCCTCGATCCGATATCGCTTGCCGTTGTCGGGCAGCTGATCCGGCGGCTCAATGACGCGCTCGGCGCAAGTTCCATCATGGTTACGCACGATGTGCATGAATCGCTGGAAATCGTCGACTATCTGTATTTCCTGTCCGCCGGCCGCGTCGTGGCGGAAGGTTCGCCCGATGAGATCCGCGCTTCGACCGATCCCTTCGTTCATCAGTTCGTGAATGCCGAGATCGACGGTCCGCTGCCGTTTCATTTCCCCGGCAGCGACTATCGGAAAATGCTCATGGAGACCGGTTCATGATCGTCCGCGTTCTCCGCTCGATGGGCGCACGGACAGTCGATGGCATCTGGCGCCTCGGTTTCGCCAGCCGCTTCCTCCTGGCTGTGCTGATGCGTTCAGGTACGGCATTCACGCGTTTCTCGCTGACCATCCGCGAGGTGTTCTCGACGGGTGTGCTGTCGCTCATCATCATCATGGTGTCGGGCTTTTTCGTCGGACTCGTGCTTGGCCTGCAGGGTTATGAAACCCTTCAGCGTTACGGCTCCAGCGAAGCGCTCGGCATTCTTGTTGCGCTTTCGCTGGTGCGCGAACTGGGTCCGGTAGTGGCCGGCCTGCTGTTCGCCAGTCGTGCCGGCTCCGCCTTGACGGCGGAAATCGGTCTGATGAAGACGACCGAGCAGCTCAAGGCCATGGATATGATGGCAGTGGATCCCATCGCCCGCGTGGTTGCGCCGCGCTTCTGGGGCGGTGTCATTTCCATGCCCCTGCTGGCGGCGCTGTTTTCGATGATGGGCGTTTTCGGCGCCTGGTTCATCGGCGTGGTGTTCATCGGTGTCGATGACGGGGCCTTCTGGTCGCAGATGCAGGCGTCGGTCGATTTCCGCTACGACATCGTCAACGGCATCATCAAAAGTGTTGTCTTCGGTTTTGCAGTGTCATTGATAGCCGTTTTCGAAGGTTATGACTCGGCCCCGACGGCCGAGGGCGTATCGAGGGCGATCACGCGAACTGTCGTGAATTCGGCGCTGACCATTCTGGCGCTGGATTTCGTGCTTACATCCTTCATGTTCAGGGGCAACGGATGAACCGTACTGTGCTCGACCTATGGGTCGGTTTTTTTGTCGCCATCGGCGTCGCCGCAGTGTTGTTTCTGGCACTAAAGGTTGGCAACCTCGCGTCCGCTAACATAGGTGAGACATACAGGCTGCACGCCAACTTTGATAACATCGGCGGCTTGAAACCCCGGGCGCCGGTCAAAAGTTCGGGTGTTGTGGTCGGGCGAGTGACGGAAATTACGTTCGACCCGAATCTTTATGTCGCCGTTGTCAAGATGGATGTCGACAAGCGCTATATTTTCCCGCGCGACACCTTCGCCACCATTCTGACGTCGGGGTTGCTGGGTGAGCAGTACGTCGGGTTCGAGGTCGGTGGCGACACCGAAATGCTCGCAGCCGGCGCGACCATCAAGAAAACGCAGTCTGCTGTGGTGCTTGAAAAGCTGATCAGTCAATTCATGTTCAACAAGGCTGCAGAGAGCCCACCCGCTCCCGAGCAGTGACGTACGGAATGCCTAGCCGGGATGCTTGCAATATGACCAAAACACAAAAATACGCTTACAACGCCCGTTCGGCGCTGGCTGTCGTCGCTGCTGCAGCTCTGATGACGGGCTGTGCGACCTCCGGCAACCCGAAGGATCCGATCGAAGGCTTCAACCGTGCCATGTTCTCGTTCAATGAAACGGTGGACAAGGCGCTGATCAAGCCCGTTGCGCAGGGTTATGACTACGTCACTCCGCAGCCTGTTCAGACGGGTGTATCCAACTTCTTCGACAACATCGCGGATCTGTGGATCGGTTTCAACAACCTGATCCAGGGCAAGCCGGGCGAGGCGCTGTCGGACGTGGGCCGCGTGTTGATCAACACGACTGTCGGCATCGTCGGTTTGTTCGACGTGGCGACCGGCATGGGCCTCGAAAAGCACGAAGAAGACTTCGGCCAGACGCTGGGCCGCTGGGGTGTGGGTGACGGTGCTTATGTCGTGCTGCCGATCTTCGGGCCGCGTACGCTGCGTGATACCGGTGGCTTGCTTGCGGATGTCTGGGTTGATCCGGTCTCGAATCATGATCCGGTCGATGTACGGAACATTGCACTGGCGCTGCGTGCAGTTGATGACCGTGCCGGCTTCCTCGATGTCGAAAGCACGATCGAAGCTGCGGCGCTCGACAAATATTCCTATGTTCGCGATGCGTACCTGCAGCGCCGCCGCAGCCTGATCCACGATGGCAATCCGCCCCGCGAGAGCCATTACACGCAGTTCGGCCCGAGCGAGCATCTGCTGACGATGGCACCCATCGAGTCCACGTGGACCTTCATGCTTGTCAGCGCACCGCTGACCGAGCGCGTTGAAGGTGACGTCGCGGCCTCGACGGAAGGTGTTGCCGTAGCGGCGAACTGACACTTTCCTTATCCTGTCGAAGCGGACAGGGCCTTCGGTCTCAATGGCCTGTCGCATCCCGACAGGCCTTTTTCATCTGGGAGAACACATGTTCAAGCGCGCGTTTCAACTCTTCCTCGTGCTGTTTGCAGTCAGCGTCAGTGCCCAGGCAAATGTCGCCAAGGCTCCTGACGTACTCGTCAAGGACGTAACCGAGGAGGTCCTCAACACCCTGCGTACCGACGCTGCCATCAAGGCGGGCGACGTCAAGCGCGCGGCGGAGCTCGTGGAAACCCAGGTGCTGCCGCATTTCAATTTTTCGCGCATGGTCGCGCTCGCCGTAGGCCGTGAGTGGCGTGAAACGACGGCGGAACAGAAGCAGCAGCTCACCGGCGAATTCCGCACGCTTCTGGTGCGGACTTATTCGAACGCCTTGACCAGCTACAAGAATGAAACCGTCGAGTACCGCCCGTTCAAGATGGCGCCGAGCGATACGGATGTGACGGTACGTACGCAGATCATCCGTGCGGGTGGTCGTCCGATTCCGATCGACTACGCGCTCGAGAAGACTGACGATGCATGGAAGGTCTATGACGTCAGCGTTGCCGGCGTCAGTCTGGTCACCAACTATCGTGAAACCTTCGCGGCCGAGATCCGCGCAGGCGGTGTCGATGGTCTGGTCAAGACCTTGCGTGCCAAGAACAACACGACGACGGCCGCCAAATGATTTCACTCGATGGCGATGTGCTGAAAGTCGGCGGCGAAATGCGCCTGGCCGAAGCAGCACGCCTGCGTGACGCAGGTCTGGCGCTGATCAAGTCCGCGAAGTCGATCGACCTTTCCGGCGTCGGCTCCGTCGATTCGTCTGCTCTCGCGGTACTCATCGCGTGGGAACGTGCGTCGGGCGGTATGGATGGCGGGCCGCTGCCGGTGGTCGGGGCGCCTGAGGGGCTGCGCAGCCTCGCTCATCTGTACGAAGTCGGATCTTATTGCGGGCTTGATGCTGATTCGTCGGCGCGTTGATTGACCGGCACGTCTTTCCCACGCTTGGCCGGGCGTGAATGTCCCCATGTCTGATGCACCCCCTGCGTTGCTGATTGATGGCGTCTGCAAGCGATTCGGTTCGCTTGCCGCACTCGACCGGGTTTCGTTCGAAGTGCAGCCAGGAGAGTTTTTCGGCCTGCTCGGTCCCAACGGCGCCGGCAAGACGACGCTCATTTCAGCCATGGCCGGGCTGTCCCGTCCGGATGCTGGACGCATCCTGGTGATGGGCCACGATGTTGTCGCCGATTATCGCGGTGCGCGGCGAAATCTCGGGGTGGTGCCGCAGGAACTGGTGTTCGACCCCTTCTTCAGCGTACGTGAAACCCTTCGCATTCAGTCGGGTTATTTCGGCATGCGCCGGAACGACGACTGGATCGACGAAATCCTTCACCACCTGGATCTGGGCGCAAAGGCGGATGCCAATATGCGTGCGCTTTCCGGTGGCATGAAGCGGCGCGTGCTGGTGGCGCAGGCACTGGTGCACAAACCGCCGGTCATCGTGCTGGACGAGCCGACAGCCGGTGTGGATGTCGAATTGCGGCAGGGCCTCTGGGCCTTCGTCCGTGATCTAAACCGGCAGGGCCATACCATCGTGCTGACCACGCACTATCTCGAAGAGGCGGAGAACCTGTGCGGGCGCATCGCAATGCTCAAGCAGGGACGCGTGATCGCGCTTGAACGCACTGCGGACCTGCTGTCACGCCCGGTTCAGCAGACCCTGCGGCTTCGTCTGCAGGGTCAAGCGGCATTGCCGCCACTGTGGCGGCCGCTGGCGCGGGTGCTGCCGGACGGACGCCTTTCGATTGCGCTTGAGAATGCGGATGCGGTGGCCGCCTGTCTGGGTTCGTTGCACGAAGCCGGCGTGGGACTTGAGGACATCGAACTGGTGCGCCCCGATCTCGAGGACGTGTTCATTTCGATGATGCAGGAGGCTGCGTGAGCATTGCGCTGCGTACGCTCCTGTACAAGGAACTGCTGCGTTTCTGGAAGGTTGGCTTTCAGACGGTAGCCGCACCGGTGCTGACGGCGCTGCTCTACCTGCTTGTGTTTTCGCATGTGCTTGACCGGCAGGTCGAAGTGTATGGCGGGGTCGCCTACACTGCGTTTCTCGTGCCGGGCCTGATCATGATGAGTCTGCTGCAGAATGCCTTCGCGAACAGTTCGTCGTCGCTGATCCAGTCCAAGGTGACCGGCAATATCGTGTTCGTGCTGCTGCCGCCCATTTCCTACCGCGAGTTCTTCGCTGCGTATGTGCTGGCGGCGGTGATCCGGGGTGTGGTGGTGGGGGCAGGAGTGTGGATGGTGACCTTGTGGTTCGTCGACCTGCCTTATGTCCACCCGCTCTGGATACTGTTCTTTGCGACGACGGGTGGCGCCATTCTGGCCAGCCTCGGCGTGATCGCCGGTATCTGGGCCGACAAGTTCGATCAGTTGGCCGCATTCCAGAATTTCGTCGTAGTGCCACTCACCTTCCTGTCGGGTGTGTTTTACTCGATACACTCCCTGCCCGGGTTCTGGCAGGCGGTATCGCATGCCAACCCATTTTTCTACATGATCGACGGTTTCCGCTTCGGTTTCTTCGGCCAGTCCGATGTGTCTCCGTGGATCAGCGCCCTCGTCGTGGGCGGCAGTTTCGCGTTGCTGGCGACAGCGACGCTGAAGATGCTCGCACGCGGCTACAAATTGAGAAACTGACATGGTCACTCCAGAAAGCATCCAGGCAACCATCACTGCGGGCATCGCCTGCGAGCATTGTCAGGTTTCCGGCGATGGCCATCATTTCGAGGCTGTCATCGTGTCGCCGGCGTTCGAAGGATTGAATCGCGTACGCCGCCACCAGCTGGTCTACGGTGCGCTCGGCGATCGAATGCGCGAAGAAATCCACGCCTTGTCGATGAAAACCGTGACGCCAGCCGAATGGCAAGCCCGCTGACTCTGCAGACGACATGGACAAGCTTTTGATCGAAGGCGGCCACCGGTTGTCCGGTGAAGCCGAAATGTCGGGTGCCAAGAACGCAGCGCTGCCCATCCTGTGCGCTGCACTGCTGACGCGCGAGACGCTCACGCTGACCAATGTGCCGCAGCTCAACGACATCGGCACCATGCTGAAGCTGCTTGTGCAGATGGGTGTTGTCGTCCATCGGGACGGCAACACGGTGACGCTGGATGCATCGGGTCTCGATAATCCGGTGGCGCCCTACGAAATGGTCAAGACCATGCGGGCGTCCATTCTTGTGCTCGGACCGCTGATCGCCCGCTGCGGCGAAGCGCGTGTGTCCCTGCCGGGCGGCTGTGCGATCGGTGCCCGACCGGTGGATCAGCACATCAAGGGCCTGACGGCCATGGGAACCGAGATTTCCGTCGAGCAGGGTTATGTCGTGGCGCGCGCGTCTCGTCTGCGCGGAGCCCGGCTTTTCACCGACATGGTCACCGTGACGGGGACCGAGAACCTGATGATGGCGGCTGCACTGGCCGAAGGCGAGACGGTCATCGAGAACGCGGCGCGCGAACCCGAGGTGGTCGATCTGGCGAACTGTCTGGTGTCCATGGGCGCCCGCATATCCGGTGCAGGCACCGATGTGATCCGCATTCAGGGGGTTGAACGTCTGCACGGCGCAACCCACCGCGTGATGCCGGACCGCATCGAAACCGGGACCTACCTTTGCGCGGCGGCAGCGGCAGGCGGCGAGATACGCCTCACGGGCACGTCGGCAGGCTATCTGGACGCGGTGGTGGACAAGCTGATGGACGCCGGATGCGACATACGCACGGAGAAATCACCGTCCTTCGAAGCCATAGTGCTGCGGGCGCCCGAACGGCTCAAGGCGGTGTCGATCCGTACCGCGCCTTATCCGGCCTTTCCGACTGACATGCAGGCTCAGTTCATGGCGATCAACACCGTTGCCGACGGCACTGCAATCATCCGCGAGACCATCTTCGAAAACCGGTTCATGCATGCCGTCGAGCTGGCACGACTGGGCGCAGACATCCGCATCGACGGCAACACGGCCGTGGTGCGGGGCGTGGCGAAGCTCGATGGCGCCACGGTCATGGCGACCGATCTGCGTGCCTCGGCCGGACTCATCATCGCCGGTCTCGTCGCGCGCGGTGAAACGCTGATCGAACGCATCTATCATCTTGACCGCGGCTACGAACACATCGAACGCAAGCTGACGGCGCTGGGTGCGTCTGTCCGGCGAGTGTCCTGACGTGTTGCAGACCACCGAGAACTCAACGGGGAATACCTTGCAAGGCATTACGCTCGCGCTGTCCAAGGGACGCATTTTTGAAGAGACGCTGCCGCTGCTCGCGGCCGCAGGTATTGTGCCGACCGACGACCCTGAAACGTCGCGCAAGCTCATCATCGGGACCAACCGGCCGGATGTGCGGCTGGTCATCGTGCGCGCATCCGATACGCCCACCTATGTTCAATACGGTGCGGCAGATCTGGGCATCGCCGGAAAGGACGTGCTGCTCGAACACGGTGGTGCCGGTCTTTATCAGCCGATCGATCTGAATATCGCATGCTGCCGCCTCAGCGTGGCGACGCAGGCCGGGTTCGATTACGATCAGGCGGTACGTCGTGGCGCCCGACTGAAGGTTGCGACCAAATACGTGCATACGGCACGCGAACATTTCGCCGGAAAAGGCGTCCACGTCGACCTGATAAAACTGTACGGATCGATGGAACTCGCGCCGCTGGTCGGTCTGGCGGATGCGATCGTCGATCTGGTGAGCAGCGGCGGTACGCTGCGTGCCAATAATCTGGTCGAGGTCGAACACATAATGGACATCAGTTCCCGGCTCATCATCAATCAGGCTGCACTCAAGGTGAAGCACGACGCGCTTGCGCCGATTCTGGAAGCCATTTCCGGAGCGGTTAAATGAGCACGCCGATAAGTCGGCTTGATTCCGGTGCGCCGGATTTCATCGAGAGGCTGGACGCGCTCCTGGCATTCGATGCGTCGACCGATGATGCGATCGAAATGGCGGTTGCCGGGATTCTGCGCGATGTACGAAAGCGGGGCGACGATGCAGTGCTCGACTACACCCGCCGCTTCGACCGGCTCGACGCCGCCGCGATGGTTGAGCTCGAGTTGCCGCGGAGCGTGCTCGACGAGGCGTACGCCAGTCTGAATGACAGCCAGCGGGGAGCATTGGTCGAGGCGGCGGAACGAGTCCGGCTCTACCACACGCGCCAGCGTCAGGAGTCCTGGGAGTACACGGAAGCCGATGGCACGAAGCTGGGCCAGAAAGTCACGCCGCTTGACCGCGTGGGACTTTATGTGCCAGGGGGACGTGCCTCCTATCCCAGTTCGGTGCTGATGAACGCAATTCCGGCCAAGGTGGCCGGTGTAGGCGAATTGATCATGGTTGTGCCGACCCCCGGTGGCGAACGCAATGCGCTCGTGCTTGCGGCTGCGGCGATCACCGGTGTGGATCGTGTGTTCACCATCGGTGGCGCGCAGGCGGTGGGCGCGCTCGCCTACGGTACGCAAAGCATTCCTCAGGTCGACAAGATCGTCGGCCCGGGCAATGCCTACGTCGCAAGCGCGAAGCGCCGCGTTTTCGGCACAGTGGGTGTCGACATGGTTGCCGGCCCGTCGGAAGTGCTGATCATTTCCGACGGGCACGGAAATCCGGACTGGGTGGCGATGGATCTGTTCGCCCAGGCTGAGCACGACGAACTTGCGCAATCGATGCTGCTCAGCACCGATGCAGCTTTTCTCGATAGGGTCCGGGAGGCGATCGATCGTCTTCTGCCCGACATGCCGCGTCGGCAGACCATTGCGACCTCGCTTGCGAATCGCGGTGCGCTGATCAAGGTGCGTGATCTTGACGAGGCGTGCGATATCGCCAACCGGATTGCTCCGGAGCACCTTGAAATCTGCACCGAATCACCGCGTGACCTGGTCGATCGCATCCGGCACGCCGGCGCCATGTTCCTTGGCCACTACTCGGTGGAAGCACTGGGCGACTATTGCGCCGGTCCCAATCACGTATTGCCGACGATGCGCAGCGCGCGTTTCTCGAGTCCGCTCGGCGTGTATGACTTCCAGAAACGCACCTCCATGCTGGAGATTTCTGCAGAGGGTGCGCAGACGCTGGGACGCATCGCTTCCGTGCTTGCGCATGGCGAAGGGCTTCAGGCGCACGCGCGGTCAGCAGAAATGCGACTCGCTGACTGACCACCGTGTGGCGGTCACACGGCGTAAACTAGCGTCGGGTCGTTCGTCGGCAAGCTCGGTTGAAGGTGACGGCGAACGTCGATGGAGTTGTGAAAAGGCGAGGGAGCTTCCGAATGCAGCCGTCAGAGTTGCCGACCGGAGAACAGCAGGTTGATGAAGACGCGCAGGGGTTGCCCTTTCCGGTTGTTCGCGAGGTCGGTCTGCTTGCACCGTTCGAGTGGCTTGCCAAAGGCGCAGCCGATCTTGCGAGCCATCCGGGTGCCAGCATTTTCTATGGCGTGTGCTTTGCATTCATGGGCCTGTTGCTGTCGACCGTCTTCAGCCACGCTTACCACCTGACCTCCGGACTGGTCTGCGGTTTCCTGCTGCTGGGTCCCTTCGTGTCCCTCGGGTTGTATGACCTGTCCCGGCAACGCGAAGCGGGGCGTCCGACCGTACTGGCTCATTCACTGACTGCCGGGCAGCACAACGCCGGGGCGATCGGTGTATTTGCAGTCGTGCTCATCATCATCTTTCTGGTGTGGGCGCGTGCGTCGCTGGTGGTATTCGCGTTGTTCTACACGTCGGAGATGCCGTCGATGGCGCGGTTCGTGGAGCAGATCGTGGGCCTGGAGAACATCGAGTTCCTGATGGCTTACGCGTTTGTCGGTTTCATCTTCGCCTCGCTCGTGTTCGGCGCAAGCGTGGTTGCAATCCCGCTGATGCTTGATCGCCGCCAGGACGCCGTGACGTCGATGCTGGCCAGTCTGATCGCTCTCGGTCACAACCCGGGCCCCATGCTGATATGGGCGCTGCTCATCGTGTTGCTCACGGTGGCGGGCTTCACCACATTCTTCCTCGGTCTGATCGTTCTCATGCCACTGATCGGTCACGCAACATGGCATGCCTACAGGGCGCTGGTTGAACCCCTGCCCGAGCGCCCCGAGCCCGACTGACGTTCTAGCGTCGCCGGCGGGCCGCCACCAGCGCGAGACCTGCAAGCATCATCCACCCTGCGGACGCTTCGGGCACTGCGGACACGCTGAATGCAGCCATTGCCGGCTGTGCGTCCGCATGGCTGCCATCGGTGAAGCCTGACCAGTTGGCAGGATCGTTGATCAGCATTCCGTATGACGAATAGCCAGAATGGCCGTTGCGCGCTCCCTTGTACTCCGAATAATCGGTGCTTTCCGGCAGCGATACTGCATTGACGCCCGCCGTCAGACCGGCTGATGTCAGCGCTGCGGTGGCGGGAACAGGCGCTTCGGTAGTCACGGCGGCGAGAAAGACGGTTGGCCTGTCGGCCGTTTCACCGAGATACGCGTAAAGCGTTTCCGATGTGCCGCTCAATGCTGCGTTCCTCAGCATGTTCAGTGCGCCGATCGATACCGAGCGGTTGCTCTTGTCGATCTGGCTGAAGCGGATGACTGTGCCGGCGACGATTGCGTCGGCGCCGGTATCCCATGCGTAGAAGCCTTCGTTTGTCGCGAAGGCATCTCCGTCCCAGTTGCTGTCGGTGAAATAAAGCGTGCCGTGCGACGTGAGTTCCGTCAGTGCGACGATGCTCCAGCCGTCTTCGTCGGCATTGAACGACGTGAAGGCGATGTCTCCCATGGTGACGGCGAACGCCGGGGCAGAGGACAGGCAAAGCGATGCAACCAGAATTGTGCGTGCTGACAACATGAAGACTCTCCTTCGGAAATATGCCGAACCGCCCCGGGCGGAGCGGCACTTTTCGGGTGGTGTCTCCGGCAGTCAGTCGACTGCAGCAGCTTTTCTTTTTATGTCATGTGCATTCACCCGAGGGGAAGAGTATTCCAAATGGATTTTCGGGGCAAATGTTCGTGCTTGTTCACCGCAGGGTCATGCCGGTCCAGCCCTGCTTCCTCAGGCAGTCGTAAAGACCGCGTGTCACAGTGCCCGCAACCGGATCGGGTTCGTGCCCTGCGCCCAGGGTGGTCAGGCAGGTGTTCTGTGCCTGCGTCAGCGCCGCGCCATCGGCACCGGCCTTGGCCCACATCGCAATGCGCATTCTCGACAGCGGATCCTTGGGGGCAGCAGCCTTTGCCGGCACGACAGGCACCGCGCCGGACGCTTTCGCTGGGGTAGCCCTGTCGGGTGCTGCGGGAGCACGGGCTGCCGGAGAAGATGGGGCCGGTCCTTCGGCAACCGTGGGGAGCTCGGATTCGGTGCCGGCTTCGTCCCCGTTGTCGACGGGGACGAAGCCGGCCTGGGACAGTTCTTCAACCGAGCGCGACCACCATCCTTTCGCCTCCATGCACTGCATGAAGGCGCTGCGCTCCGAAGTGGTGCTTTGACACGTCTTCTCGGCCTGGCGGAATTCGTCACCGCTCGCGCCTTGCTTGAAAGAAACACTGCTGCAGGCGCTCAGCGCACCGGCAACCAGACAGTAAAAGAGAGGGATGGCCTGAGTGCGTGACATGTCGGACGACCGGGTTGTGGTTGATCCGAATGAAGTAGCAAGAAGCGCTCCCTCTGCCGATCGGCAGAGGGAGGCCGGATGGCGACCATCCCGATTCTAGGCGTGGCCGCCCTGTGTGAGGTCCGCAAGGGCCGTCAGCAGGGCTTCGCACTGTGGCCCGGTGCCCACGGTGATGCGCAGGAACTGGTCGATGCGCGGGGCGGTGAAGTGACGCACCAGAATCTTGCGTGCCCGCAGGGCAGCCGAAAGCGTCACAGCGTCATGCGACGGGTGGCGGGCGAACAGGAAGTTCGCGGCCGAGGGCAGTACATCGAACCCGAGCTTGCAAAGTCCTGTTCGCAGGGTTTCGCGGTTTGCCATGACCTGACGGCGCGTCTGATCGAACCAGGCTCTGTCCTGCATCGCCGCGGTGGCTCCGGCAAGGGCCAGTCGGTCGAGCGGGTAGGAATTGAAGCTGTCCTTCACCCGTGTCAGTCCGTCGATCAGTGGCGCCTGCCCTATCGCAAAGCCCACCCTCAGTCCGGCCAGCGAGCGCGATTTCGACAGCGTCTGCGTGATCAGGAGATTGGGGTGTGCCGCGACCAGTGAAACCGCCGATTCACCGCCGAAATCGATGTAAGCCTCGTCGATGACTATCGGGCATTCGGGCAGGGCGCTCGCCAGTCGGTCGATGTCGGACAGTGCGACCAGGCAACCGGTCGGCGCATTCGGATTCGGGAAAATCACGGCACCCGGCCGGCGTGCAACAAAGTCGTCGACGCGTATCGCAAACCGGGCGTCGAGCGGCACGCATTCGTGTTCGATGCCGTACAACCGGCAATAGACGGGATAGAAGCTGTAGGTGATGTCCGGAAACACCAGCGGGCGCTCATGCTTGAGCAGGCCGAGAAACACATGCGCCAGCACTTCGTCCGAACTGTTGCCCACGAATACCTGGGGGTCCGTGACGCCGAAATGATCGGCGATCGCTTGGCGCAGGATCAGGGCGGTCGGGTCCGGATACAGCTTCAGCCGGTCACCGTCGGCTCCCAGTTCCGCCTTCATGGCAGCCACCGCCTGCGGGCTGGGCGGGTAGGGGTTTTCGTTCGTGTTCAGCTTGATCAGACCTTCGATCTTGGGCTGTTCTCCCGGCGTGTAGGGAGAGAGGGTATGGACGACGGGACTCCAGAACTGGCTCATGGCAATCAATCATGTTGCGGTGACGAGGCCGGGGCGTGGCCATCATGCGGAAACGGGTCGGGAATGACCAACAACCAGTCGATGTTATCATTCGCGAATTGTGAATCCGGTGCGTTGCCGGATCGATTTCCTGACGGCGTTCCCCACTATTCATGCGGCAAGCAGACATCACTCGCAATACGCTGGAAACCCAGATCAGCGTCCGCATCGATCTCGACGGCAGCGGCAGGGGCAAGCTCGATACGGGCGTCCCCTTCCTTGACCACATGCTTGACCAGATCGTTCGCCACGGACTGATCGACCTCGATGTCTTGGCGAGGGGCGACCTGCAGATCGATGCCCACCACACGGTCGAAGATGTCGGCATCACCCTCGGCCAGGCCTTTGCCGAAGCGGTTGGCGACAAGAAAGGGCTACGTCGTTACGGACATGCCTATGTGCCGCTGGATGAGGCAATGTCGCGCGTCGTGGTCGATCTGTCAGGCCGTCCGGGGCTTGCGTTCAATGTCGATTTCACGCGCGCGCGCATCGGCGATTTCGACGTCGATCTGATCCGCGAGTTTTTCCAGGGGTTTGTCAATCACGCTCTGGTGACGTTGCACATCGACAATCTGCGGGGCATAAATGCCCATCACCAGTGCGAAACGGTGTTCAAGGCTTTCGCACGCGCCTTGCGTGCCGCCAGTGAGCGGGACGAGCGCGCTGCCGGTCAGACCCCGTCCACCAAAGGCTCGCTCTGAGCTTACACCGGGCCCGACGCTACACATTTCGATGCGCCATCCATGACTCGCGTTGCCATCATTGATTACGGCATGGGCAATCTTCGCTCGGTGGCAAAGGCGATCGAGTTCGTTGCGCCCTCGGCCGAGGTAATCGTCAGCAGTGATCCGATAGAAGTTGCCCGTGCAGACCGCGTGGTGTTTCCCGGTCAGGGAGCGATGCCGGATTGCATGCGCGAACTGGACGAGCGGCAGCTGCGCGGCGCGGTACTCGATGCTGCCGCCAGCAAACCCTTTCTCGGCATCTGCATCGGCCTGCAGATGCTGTTCCAGCATAGCCAAGAGGGCGATCAGCCAGGGCTGGGCGTGTTCGCCGGCGATGTGAAGCGCTTCATCGACCCGATCGATCCAGCCAATGGCGCACGCCTGAAGGTGCCGCACATGGGCTGGAACGGTGTTCGGCAGACTCGCCCGCACGCGCTGTGGGCAGGAATCGGCGATGAAGAGCGCTTCTATTTCGTGCATAGTTATTATGTCGCGCCGGTTGATCCAGCCCTGATCGCTGCAGAAACCGACTACGGCGCGGTCTTTACCAGCGCCATAGCGCGCGATAATATTTTTGCCGTTCAATTCCACCCGGAGAAAAGCGCGCAGGCGGGGCTTCGCCTGCTTGCGAATTTCGTCGGCTGGACGCCTTGACCAACGTCGCCGGACGATGTCTTTCGGCGTAGTCGCACCCCATCCACCTTTTCTGAACAGACAGAACCTCGAGCCATGCTGCTGATACCTGCCATCGACCTCAAGGACGGCCACTGCGTACGCCTGAAGCAGGGCGATATGGATGCGGTGACCGTATTTTCGGAAGACCCGGCTGCCATGGCACGGCACTGGCTTGAAGCCGGTGCGCGGCGCCTGCATCTGGTCGACCTGAATGGCGCCGTTGCCGGAAAGCCGAAGAACGAAGCGGCCATCAAGGCCATCGTGCGTGAGCTTGGCGATGAAATCCCGATCCAGCTCGGCGGTGGTATCCGCGACCTCGACACCATCGAACGCTATCTGGACGACGGCATCACCTACGTCATCATCGGCACGGCTGCGGTCAAGAGTCCAGGCTTCGTGCATGACGCCTGCGGTGCGTTTCCGGGTCACATCATCGTTGGACTGGATGCCAAGGACGGCAAGGTCGCGGTGGACGGATGGTCGAAGATGACCGGGCACGATGTCATCGATCTGGCGAAGAAATTCGAGGATCAGGGCGTCGAAGCGGTCGTGTACACCGACATCGGCCGCGACGGCATGCTCAGCGGTGTGAACGTTGAAGCCACGGTGAAGTTGGCGCAGGCGCTGCGCATCCCGGTCATCGCGTCGGGCGGCATCACCAACATGGACGACATCCGCGCCCTGTGCGCAGTCGAGGACGAAGGCATCATGGGTGCCATCACCGGACGTGCGATCTATGAAGGGTCGCTTGATTTTGCCGCAGGCCAGGCTGAAGCCGATCGCCTCAACGGCGCTGTCTGACCTATCATCCGACGCGCATGGCGCGGGACCATCATGCTAGCCAAGCGCATCATTCCCTGTCTGGACGTCAACGCCGGCCGTGTGGTCAAGGGCGTCAATTTCTTGTCGCTGAAGGATGCCGGTGACCCGGTGGAAATCGCCCGACGCTACGACGAGCAAGGCGCAGACGAACTGACCTTCCTCGACATTACTGCCAGCTCGGATGCGCGCGACATCATGCTGCATGTGGTCGAACAGGTGGCGGAGCAGGTGTTCATTCCGCTCACCGTCGGCGGTGGCGTGCGCGCGGTCGAAGATGTTCGTCGTCTGCTCAATGCGGGCGCCGACAAGGTGAGCATGAATACCGCCGCCATCAAGGATCCGGAACTGGTCGCGCGTGCGTCCGGCAAGGTCGGCTCCCAGTGCATCGTGGTCGCGATCGACGCCAAGCGCGTCGCCGACCGGGATGGCGTTCCGCGGTGGGAAGTGTTCACACACGGCGGGCGCAACGCCACTGGACTCGATGCGGTCGAATGGGCACGGAAAGTCGAGGCACTCGGCGCCGGCGAAATACTGCTGACCAGCATGGACCGCGACGGCACGAAGAGCGGCTTCGATCTGGCGCTCACGCGTGCCGTTTCCGACGCGATACGCATTCCGGTGATTGCATCCGGTGGCGTCGGTACGCTGGATCATCTCGTCGATGGTGTTCTGGAAGGGCGTGCGGATGCGGTGCTTGCAGCCAGCATCTTCCACTTCGGCGAGCACACGGTACGCGAGGCCAAGCTGCGCATGCGCAGCCGCGGCATCGAGGTGAGGCTGTGAGTGCGCCGGCCTGGATCGGCGAGATCACCTGGGACGAGAACGGGCTGCTGCCGGTGATCGTGCAGGAAGCGTCGTCCGGCGACGTGCTGATGTTCGCCTGGATGAACAGCGAAGCGCTTGAACGCACGTCGCAGCTGCGCGAGGCAGTATTCTGGTCGCGGTCGCGGAACCGCCTGTGGCACAAGGGTGAGGAATCCGGCCACACCCAGAAGGTGCTGGACATCCGCCTCGACTGTGATCGCGATGTGCTCCTTCTGAAAGTGGAACAAACCGGCGGCATCGCCTGCCATACAGGAAGACACAGCTGTTTCTTCCATTCGCTTGTTGACGGCGGATGGGTGATGACCGAACCCGTACTCAAGAACCCGGACGAAATCTACAAATGATCGACATCGAAGTGCTGCATCGTGTTGCGCAGACCATCGCCGACCGCAAGCTGTCCGAGCCGGGTTCATCCTACGTATCATCACTGCTGCACAAGGGTACGGACGCAATCTGCAAGAAGGTGATCGAAGAAGCTGCGGAAACCATCATGGCATCGAAGGACGGCGACGCAGGTCATCTGGTCAAGGAAGTCTGCGACCTGTGGTTTCACAGCATGGTGCTGCTCGCCCATCACGGCCTGAACGTGGATGACGTACTCCACGAGTTCCGGCGGCGCGAAGGTATTTCCGGTCTGGACGAGAAACGATCGCGCACGAGCTAGTTCGCAATACGGTAATACGCGTATCCCACAATCCGATCCGAACGGACACACTGATTCAATGCACGACATCGACTGCATCTTCTGCAAGATCATCAGCGGCAAGATACCGTCCCGAAAGCTGTACGAGGACGATCTGATCTATGCTTTTCACGATATCCGTCCAGCGGCACCGGTGCATTTTCTGATCATTCCGAGAGTGCACATTCCGACGTTGTCAGATACCGAGCCCTTGCACGAAGCGGTGCTGGGCCGCATGTTGTCGAAGGTGGGGCAGCTCGCTTCGGAAGCAGGCTGCACGGACGGCTACCGCACGCTGATCAACTGCGGAAGGGTGGGGCGGCAGGAGGTGTATCATCTTCACATGCACGTCGTGGGCGGCCCGGATCCCCTTCCGCCCATGCTCGTTTCCGAGAGGTAATCATGGGTTCATTCAGCATCACTCACTGGCTCATCGTGCTGGTCATCGTGCTTCTGATATTCGGCACGAAAAAGTTGCGCAACATCGGCTCCGATCTCGGTGGCGCGGTCAAGGGCTTCAAGGACGGCGTCAAGGGCGCTGAAGGCGGTGCAGAAGCGCCAGCCGAGCAACCGACACAGCACGTCGGTCGTACCATCGATGTGAAAGCCGAAGAAAAGGTCAAGTCCTGACCTTCGCGGCAATCACGCCGCACAGTCAAACGGCGCGCGGAGCTGACGCTTCGCTGCCTCTCCCGTCCAGTCCATGTTCGACATCGGTTTTTCCGAATTACTCATCATCGGCATCGTCGCGCTGCTTGTGCTCGGCCCCGAACGATTGCCTCGCGTCGCGCGCACGGCGGGGCATTTGCTCGGACGTCTTCAGCGCTACGTAAGCGACGTCAAATCGGACATTTCCCGAGAGATGCAACTCGACGAGTTGCGCAAGTTGCAGGCCCAGGTCGAGCAGCAGGTTCGGGACGTCGAACGGCAGGTGGACGAAACTGCCGGTGCCGTCAGCACCGAGGCGGACGGGATGAGCGCACAGATGCGTGCCGCCATGGCCGAACAGGACAAATACGCGGCTGTCGAAAATAAGCTGGAAGATGCTCCTGCCGCAGAGACGCAGGCGGGAGCGCCGGTACCTGATCCGTTGTCGGGTCAGTTGCCGCTCGACATCCCGCTGCATGAGCCCGTGACGGTTGCACGGGACAAGACATGAACGAACAGACCGAAAGCTTCGTTTCGCACCTCGTGGAGTTGCGTGACAGGCTCCTGCGCGCGGTTGTAGCAGTGATCATCGTATTCGTCTGCCTGATGCCCTGGGCGGCAGACATCTACGACCTCCTCGCACGCCCCCTGATGATTGCCCTGCCGGAAGGTACGAAGATGATAGCGACCGGGGTGGTCACGCCATTTTTCGTTCCGGTGAAGGTGACGCTGATGCTGGCGTTCCTGATTGCATTGCCGGTTGTGCTCTACCAGGCCTGGGCTTTCGTTGCGCCAGGGCTTTATGCACATGAACGACGGTTGGGCCTGCCTCTGGTGATCGCGAGCACCCTGCTGTTCATGACCGGCATGGCCTTTTGCTACTTCCTCGTGTTCGGAGTGGTTTTCCAGTTCATTGCCGAATTCGCACCCAAGAGCATCACTCCGGCACCTGACATCGAGCAGTACCTGTCTTTCGTGCTCACGATGTTCACCGCATTCGGCGTCACGTTCGAGGTGCCGGTCGTCGTCATCGTGCTGGTGCGCTTCGGCATTGTGACGCTCAAGCAGTTGCGGGAGGCCCGCCCCTACGTCATCGTTGGTGCGTTTGTCATTGCTGCGATCGTCACACCGCCGGATGTGGTGTCCCAACTGCTGCTGGCGATTCCGCTCTGCCTGCTCTATGAATTGGGTATTGTGCTCAGCCGTTTCATCCGTACGTCGCCTGAGCGGGCAGCCAAATCGTCGGAAAACATCTCCGAAAACGCGTAATCATTCGTCGTTGCGGGGCGCGACCGCGGTGACGGGTCGTTTGCCGACGGTGACGCCGACCGCTTTCTCCGCCCCGCCCCGATAGATCTTCAGCGTTGCCTGCTGACCGGGTACGAGCGCTGCGATGAGTTGCAACATGCCGGCCGCGTCCTTCACCTTGCTTCCATTGACTTCAAGAAGCACGTCACCCGGGCGCACGCCGCCCTTGTCTGCGGGGCTACCCCGCATCACGCCTGCAATCAGCGCGCCACCCGAAGCCGGATACTTGAAACTTTCGGCAAGCTCGGGCGTGAGTTCCTGAACTTCGACGCCGACCCAGCCGCGCGTGACCGAGCCGTTCGCGACGATCTGTTCCATCACGCTGCGGGCCGTGCTGGCCGGAATGGCGAAGCCGATGCCGAGCGACCCGCCGCTGCGGGAGTAAATGGCAGTGTTGATGCCAACCAGATTTCCGTTGGCATCTACCAGTGCGCCGCCGGAGTTGCCCGGATTGATCGCTGCGTCGGTCTGGATGAAGTTCTCGAAAGTGTTGATGCCGAGCTGTGAGCGTCCGAGCGCCGAAACGATGCCCATGGTCACTGTCTGACCCACGTCGAACGGGTTGCCGATGGCGAGCACGACATCGCCGATGCGCAGCGCGTCGTTTTCGGCGAATTGGGCCGCCGGCATCTTGTTGGGTGCCTTGACCTGCAACACGGCGAGGTCCGACTCGGGATCGCTGCCGATCAGCGTGGCGGGGTACTTGCCACCATCGTTGAGCGAAACTTCGATTTCGTCGGCTGCCTCGACTACGTGATTGTTGGTCAGTACGACGCCGTCTTCGCTGACGATCACACCCGACCCCAGCCCCATTTGCCGCTGCGGCTGGTTACCCAGTCGATCACCGAAGAAATGCCGGAATACCGGATCGTTCATGAGCGGATGCTGTGGGGTGCGCACGGCCTTGGTCGTGAACACGTGCACCACGGACGGCAGCGCCTTCTGCGCCGCTTCGGCGTAGGTCACTACCTTGACCGCTTCGACATTCGCCGGCGGATTCGCCGGGCCCTTCTGCGCCACGGCTGGCGCAGAAGGGATGAACTGGGTGGCAGCCGACGTACCTTGTGATGTCAGCCAGTCAGGCCGAAGTGTTGCAACCACGAACAGCACCGCCAATGCAGCGGTCACGGATTGAGCAAAGACCAGCCACAGACGCTGCATAATCAAAAGAGGGGAGAGTGAAAAATGGACAGGGTTTTGCTGCAGCGTTATCTGGATGAACTGCTGGATACCGCACGGTTCAAGGATTATTGCCCAAACGGACTGCAAGTGGAAGGCGCGCCCGAGGTGGCGAAGGTGCTTTGCGGTGTCACGGCAAGCATGGCCTTGATCGAAGCGGCAATCGAGTCAGGGGCGAACACGATTCTGGTTCATCACGGCTGGTTCTGGCGTGGAGAGGACAGTCGCGTCACGGGCCTGCGGCGCGCGCGTCTGGCCAGCCTGCTCGCGAATGACATCAATCTGCTTGCCTACCACCTGCCGCTGGATGCTCATCCCGAACTGGGCAACAACGCCCAGCTCGGAAAGGTGCTCGGCTTCAAACCAACCGGCGTCACGGGCGAGCAGGGGCTGCTTTGGCTGGGCGCACCGGACTGCTCGCTCACCGCCGCTGAAGTCTGTGCGAATGCGGGCAGGCAGCTTTCGCGCGAGCCCCTACTGGTCGGAGACCCGGATCGAATCGTCCGGCGTGTCGCGTGGTGCACCGGCGGTGCGCAGGGCATGTTCGAACAGGCCGTCGAGGCGGGCGCCGATGCATACATTTCCGGTGAGATTTCCGAGCAGACGACCCACATTGCGCGTGAGTCCGGGGTGCCCTACATCGCAGCGGGTCATCATGCGACGGAACGGTACGGCGTGCGTGCGCTGGGTGCTCACCTGGCCGGACGTTTCGGATTGACGGTCGAATTCGTCGATATCGACAATCCGGCCTAGATTCGGGCGCGCTCTCCTGCTGAGACGCGCGGCCGCCGCTAGATCAACGCAAGTCGGGGAGCTGCTTGCGTGGAGGTCATTTCCGGATTGGCGATGTGCCATTCCAGTACTGACTTGAGCAGCAGAATGTCATCGATCACGCCTAGCGGAAAGCCGATGCGCGCACCGGCGCGGTTGTCACGCAGCAGTTCGGTGATGTAGTCGAGGCAGTCCTGCGAGGGCCAGCAGGCGTTGATCCGCGCAATGATGTGACCGAACTGTTCCACTGATTCGGATGCGACCGGACCGTTGAAGTGCTCCCAATCGGGAACCTTCACGTTGAATGCGCGGTTGAGTTTCGGTGCCAGGTCGTCGTATTCACCACGCCGACCGCTCGTGTGATACAGGTCGAGCAGCTTCAGCCATGGAATCAATGATTCCTTCGGGTAGTCGCGCAGAAACTCCGACAGGGTCTGTGCGGCGCCCTCGGCGCGCCCGAAGGACATCATGATTTCGGCCAGTTCGAGCACGTGTTCGTGCGACGGTGCTTCTTCCTCGTTGGCTGGCGTTGCGGTCTGATCGAAGGGTAATCCGGTCGCGATCGTCGAAGAATTGCTGACAAGCCTTGGCCCACTCGCAACGACGGCAGTCTCCCGGGAGCCGCTGCTGCTGGTTGATCCGACGAAGCTGTCGAACTCAAGATCGAGTTTTGCCGGGAATGTCATTCCATTTGTGTCGCTGCCGGCCAGTTCGATGTCCATGCCGACGGCATCGAGCGGGGCGTCGGTGGTGATTGGCGCGGCAAGCCCCGCAGCCGCCGGTTCGACTGTCGGCGATATGGCGGCTGCTTCCATGCCTTCCATGTGCTCGGAAGGCGCTTCACCCGGGAAGTACTGGAACGACGACTCGACGGGTACTGGCGGCACGACCGAGACGACGACGGGAGGCTGTTCCGGCAGATATTCCACTTGATCGTCGGGGTCCTTCACCCAGTTGGAAGAAGCAGCCGTTTCGACGACCGGCTTCGCCACCATCATCCGCGTGATGGCCTCTTCAGCGTGGCGCTGACGCATGGCTGTCGTCACCGACAGCTTCTGCGCGCGACGACGCCAGAGCCACGATCCGCCGAGTACCGCTCCCGCGGCCAGAGCACCCAGGGCAGCAACGAGCCAGTTCACGCCGGCAGCGTCGGATGTTTCCGCTGCCACCTGGGCCTGTTCGGGCGGTAGTTTGTTGATAACCTTGACCGGTTCGTTTGTCAGTCCGGCTGGAGGCGGCGACGGCTGGGCCGGCGCTTCGCCGGCAGCTACGGTTTCGTTCGGAGCCTCGACCGCCGGGTCGGCTGCCACCGTTTCAGTTGCGGCAGGTTCCGGCGCTGCCGCGGCCGGCACGGAGGTGTCCTGCGAAATGATGGGTTCTGGCAGGGTGCGGATCGCACCCGGTTGCGAGGAGTTGAGTGCGTTCTCGGTGCGACCGAGCTGCTTCTGCAGTTCGGCCATCCGGGATTCGAGCTGCTTTACCTTGTCTGCGATCGCCAGGTGCGTTGCGATCTGTTCGTCGAGCGCAGCGAGAAGCTTGTGCTGGGTACGCAGGGCCTCGCGTTCAGCTTCGCTGGCTTCCGCCCGTGGCACCAGGCCGCCGGACATTTTCAGGCCGTTGCCAGAATCAATGGACGGCGCAACAAACAGCCGATCCGATGACGGCGCCGGAACGGAGGGCGCGCTGCGCCGTGGCTTGCGTGCCTTGGGTTTCTGAGGCGGGGCGCCTTCACTTAAGTCACGGGACGCACTGCCCGAAGGTTCTGCCGAAGAACCGGCCGCACCGCGCTGACGGCGAGCGATCGGCGCGGCTGTTGCTGTTGCGGATGCAGCCGCAACAGCAACAGCAACCGCCGGTCGTTCCTCCGCGATCGCCCGGTCAGCCGGTTCCAGCAATACGGCGTACTCGCGAGCGAGTTCGTAGCCACATCCGACTTTCAGGCCCACCATCACGATCGGCTCGTTTATCGAGAGCGGGCTGCTTATATATATGGTGTTGCCCTGCGTGCGGATGCGGGCATTGGTCAGCCAGGGCAGGTCATCGCCAGATGTCGCGGCGGGCGTGTCGATCGAGAAGCAGGTGCTGCCGGGCGGCGGACCGTCAGCGCCCAGCAGCGCGATTTCAGCTCGAAAGGGCTCGCCCAGAACGGACTTCGTCTTGATGGCGCCGAGACCGAGCGCACGCGCTTCATGCGCATGCATGCCAAATGCCAGCAGCGCTGCTGCGAGCATCGTTGGGCGCATTCGCAAACATGCGTGTTGGCGTGCCTGATTCCGTTCGGTCACAAGATTCTCCGTGCCTTGAATGTATGCGACGGTTCGCGATTGGTAGATCTTTCGGCACTGCGAGGGGAAACTTTACTTTAATGGCGCAAGCCCTTGCGAGCCTTGCCCGGCAACGCTGAGCCGGAAGAGGCAAAATTGTGTGTCCGTACGACCGTGCAGGAGATATACATGTGTTCCATGTTGTTCGAATTGCCACAACCCGCAGCGCCGATTCGAGGCGATGCCATGCTTTTTCCGGTGCGCCGCATCTACTGCGTGGGCCGGAACTACGCTGACCATGCGCGCGAAATGGGTCATGACCCGACGCTGGAGCAGCCTTTCTTCTTCTCCAAACCGGCCGACGCGCTGGTCGCTGCGCCGGCTGACATTGCGTATCCTCCGGGTACCCGTGATCTTCAGCATGAAGTCGAACTGGTGGTTGCGCTGAAAGCCGGTGGGCGCAATCTGAAGTCCGAACAGGCTCGTCACTGCATTTTCGGATACGGCGTGGGGCTCGATCTGACACGGCGCGACCTGCAACGCACAGCACGTGACAAGGGCCAGCCTTGGGACATGGGCAAGGGCTTTGATCAGAGCGCGCCGGTATCCGAGCTCGTGCCCGTTGCGCTGTGCGGTCATCCGCGCCAAGGACGCATCGAACTGTCGGTCAATGGACGCACGCGTCAGGCGGGCAATATCTCGGACATGATTCTCGATGTCGAAAACCTGCTGATGCGCCTTTCCTGTCTGGTTGAACTGCGCGCCGGCGATCTGTTGTTCACGGGTACGCCTGCAGGCGTCGCCGCGCTTGAGCCCGGCGATGTCGTCGTTGCGCGGGTCGATGGGGTGAGCGGACTTGAGGTACGCATCGGGCCTGCGGCGGCCTGATGGTCGCTCTAGCGTTTCGCTGCAGTGCACCGAAATGCGTTGTATAATTATGGATTATGCGAGCCAGCCGAGACGCCGGTTCGCATGCCTGACCGGGTGTGTTCGGTTCAGTGCCAACCAGACTTGCCAGGGCCACAATCCCGAAGCGGGCGTTTCACCATCCAGTGCAGACAACAAGGCGAGGAATACGCATGAAGATCCATGAGTATCAGGCGAAAGAGGTATTGCGCCGTTTCGGTGTCGTGACACCGCGCGGAGTACCTTGTTTCGAGGTCGATCAGGCTGTTGCTGCAGCGGAATCGCTGGGCGGCAAGGTCTGGGTAGTCAAGGCGCAGATCCACGCCGGTGGCCGCGGCAAGGGCGGTGGCGTAAAGGTCGCCAAGTCTCTCGACGAAGTGCGTGATTTCGCGAAGCAGATCATGGGCATGCAGCTGGTGACTCACCAGACCGGCGCTGAAGGCCAGAAAGTTCGCCGCCTGCTGATCGAGGAAGGCGCCGACATCCGGAAGGAATACTACGTTGCCGCCCTGACCGATCGCGCGACGCAGAAAGTGGCGATCATGGCCTCGTCGGAAGGCGGTATGGACATCGAGGAAGTGGCCCACAACACGCCGGAAAAGATCATCAAGGTGTTCGTTGACCCGCTGGTCGGCCTGACCGATGCGCAGGCGAAGGAACTGGCGGACGGCATCGGTGTTCCCGCAGCGTCGCAGGCCCAGGCTATGGACACCTTCCGGAAGCTATACACCTGCTACATGGAAACCGATGCTTCGCTGGCGGAAATCAATCCGCTGATCCTCGAAGGCAACGGCAACATCAAGGCGCTCGACGCCAAGTTCAATTTCGATTCGAACGCGCTCTACCGCCATGAGGACATCGTGGCCTATCGCGATCTGGACGAAGAGGATCCGGCGGAAATCGAAGCGTCGAAGTTCGACCTTTCCTATGTGTCGCTCGACGGCAACATCGGCTGTCTCGTCAATGGCGCGGGTCTTGCCATGGCAACCATGGACGTTATCAAGCTGTACGGCGCCGAGCCGGCGAACTTCCTCGACGTGGGCGGCGGTGCCACGACCGAGAAGGTGACCGAAGCGTTCAAGATCATGCTCCGCAACCCGAATGTGCGCGGCATTCTGGTCAATATCTTCGGCGGCATCATGCGCTGCGACACCATCGCCACAGGCGTGGTCGCGGCGGCGCGCGAAGTGCATCTGACGGTGCCGCTGGTGGTGCGCATGAAGGGCACCAACGAACAACTGGGCAAGCAGATACTGGCTGATTCGGGTCTGCCCATCATTACGGCCGACAGCATGGCGGATGCGGCACAGAAGATCGTTTCCGCCGTGGCCGGACACTGAGGGGAGAGAACCAGATATGTCGATTCTGATCAACAAGGACACCCGCGTCATCACGCAGGGCATCACCGGCAAGACCGGCCAGTTCCACACCCGCATGTGCCGTGACTACGCAAACGGTGCGAACTGTTTCGTCGCCGGCGTGAATCCGAAGAAGGCCGGCGAGGACTTCGAGGGCATTCCGATCCACGCGACGGTGTCTGAAGCCAAGGCGGCGACCGGCGCCACGGTTTCGGTGGTTTACGTGCCGCCTCCCGGCGCAGCTGCCGCGATCTGGGAAGCGGTCGAAGCCGACCTGGATCTTGTCATCTGCATCACCGAAGGCATTCCTGTGCGCGACATGCTGATGGTGCGCAACAAGATGAAGGCCAAGGAAGCCGCCGGCGGCAAGAAGACCCTGCTGCTCGGACCCAACTGCCCGGGTCTCATCACACCCGACGAAATCAAGATCGGCATCATGCCGGGCCACATCCACAAGAAGGGCCGCATCGGTGTGGTCAGCCGTTCGGGAACCCTGACTTACGAAGCGGTTGGGCAGCTCAGCGAAATCGGTCTCGGTCAGTCGAGCGCCGTCGGCATCGGTGGTGATCCGATCAACGGGCTGAAGCACATCGATGTGATGCGCCTGTTCAATGATGACCCCGATACCGATGCGGTCATCATGATCGGTGAGATCGGCGGCCCCGACGAAGCGGAGGCCGCCCAGTGGTGCAAGGCCAACATGAAGAAGCCGATCGTCGGTTTCATCGCGGGTGTCACGGCACCGGCGGGCAAGCGCATGGGCCACGCGGGTGCGCTGATTTCGGGCGGTGCGGATACGGCGGATGCCAAGCTTGCCGTCATGGAAGAGTGTGGCTTCACCGTGACACGCAATCCGTCAGAGATGGCCAAACTGCTCAAGGGCCTGCTCTGATTCCGTTGCACTGATGCGGCGTCGCACCTGAAAAGGCCACCGCCTGTGCGGTGGCCTTTTCATTTGTGTGCTTCGTGTGGCGTCACCGGTAGAATCCGCGCTTCTGCAAATTTCTCGCGCCAAAAATGGATCTGAGTTCTCCCGAGTTCTGGCTCGCCGTCGGTCAAATCATCATGATCGACATCCTGCTCGGCGGCGACAACGCCGTCGTGATCGCGCTGGCCTGCCGCAAACTGCCGGCTGCGCAGCGCAGGCTGGGCATCCTGTGGGGTACCGCCGGTGCGGTGGTGCTGCGCGTCGTGCTCATCATGTTCGCCCTCACTTTGCTCAAGGTGCCTTACCTGAAGCTGGTCGGTGCCCTGTTGCTGCTGTGGATCGGCATCAAGCTCCTGATGCCCGAAGATGAAGGCGAGCATGCAAACATCCAGTCGAGCGACAAGCTCTGGAGTGCCGTCAAGACAGTGATCGTGGCGGACTTCGTCATGAGCGTGGACAACGTGATCGCCATCGCCGGTGCAGCGGAAGGTGCCGGGGGCGATCACCAGATGCCGCTGGTCATCTTCGGCCTGCTCGTGTCGATTCCAATCATCGTCTGGGGCAGCCAGATCGTGCTCGGGCTGATGACGCGCTACCCCTTCATCGTCACGCTCGGTGCGATGCTTCTGGGTTGGATCGCCGGCACGATGGCGGTTACGGATCCGGCCATCGTCGCCTACCTGCCGCTCGATGCCGAGGCGAGCAAACCGGACCGGCCGGAGGTAGAGGCACTTGTGCGTTACGCGGCGGGTGCGGTATGTGCGCTGCTGGTGCTTGCGGTCGGAAAGGTCGTGGCATCGCGCCAGAAGCCCGTCGATTACCCGATACGGTAATTCGTCATGGCGCTCTATCTCACCGAAGGCGAGGTCCGGCAGGTACTGACCATGCCGGACGCCCTGCTGGCGGTGGAGGATGCCCATCGCTGGCATGCTTCAGGCGAGGCCATCGACACGCCGCGTGCGCGCAGCCGTACTCCGTCCTCCGCGCTCCATCTTCTGCACGGTGCAGTACTGCCGCTGGGTCTTATCGGCTACAAGAGCTACACGACGAGTCGCGAGGCTGCGCGTTTCTGGGTGCACCTTTTCGAGGCGGCCACAGGGCGCCCGGTTGCGGTGCTGGAAGCGGATTTTCTCGGCATGATGCGCACGGGTGCCACGGGCGGCCTTGCCGCGCGCCTGCTGTCCAGTCCGGGGGCGCGCGTGGCCGGCGTCTTCGGTGCGGGGTGGCAGGCCGGTAGCCAGATCGAAGCGCTGTGCGCGGTACGCGAACTCGATGAAGTACAGGTCTTTGCACGAAAGCGCGACCGTCTCGAGGCGTTCTGTGCGGAACAGTCGGCGCGTCTGGGGCGCCGGGTGCGTCCGGCAGAGAGTGCTGAAGAGATGGTGAAGGCTGCCGACATCGTCGTGACCATCACGACGGCGGTTGATCCCGTATTCGACGGCCGCTGGCTGCAGCCCGGCTGCCATGTGACGGCGGCCGGTTCCAATGCGTTGATACGCCGTGAAGTAGACGAAACGGCGGTGCGGCGCGCGACACGGGTTGTCGTCGACTCGCGTGCGACGGCCTTGCGCGAATCCGGTGATCTTCTTCCGGCGCTGGAAAAGGGTCGGCTGACCGAGTACGCGATGGCGGAATTGGGCGAAGTACTGGCCGGCATGCGACCCGGGCGCTGTGCGGATACCGACATCACGCTCTTCGAATCACAGGGCATGGCCATCCAGGATCTGTCGCTGGCTGCCCGCGTTCTCGACAAGGCGCGGGCGGCATCGCTAGGCCGCGAGCTGCCCTACTGAATCTTCTTTGCCGTTTGTTGATGTGTCTGGATTGTGATATTCCGCCGCGATTGGCACAGTGACGTTTGACGGGCTTGAGGCCGAACTGCAAGAATATGTGACAGGTCGCTGTTTTTTCGCGTAACTTTCAGGCGCGAAAGCTTCGTCAGCGCAATCAACAACGGCTGGTCACCGGCACGGGGCCAGCGGACAGAATCATTCCGGGGGTGAGCGTGGCCAAAGCCGCTGTGTGGAAGACGGACTGGTTCCTGGGCGTCATCATCAGCCTGCTGTTTCTCTTTTCCGCCCAGACCGATATCGTCCAGAGCCTGGAGCGCAAGGCCTACGACATCGGCGTCGGTGCGACGGAACGAACGCCGAGCCCGCGCATTGCGATCATCGCGATCGATCAGCAGAGCATCGACAACATCGGGCGCTGGCCCTGGCCGCGCGATGTGCATGCGCGCATGGTCGACAAGCTGGCCCAGGCGCAGGCCAAGGTGGTTGGTACTACCATCTTCTTCGCCGAGCCGCAGCTCGATCCGGGATTGGTCTACATAAACAGGCTGCTGGCGCTCGAGCAGCAGGCCCGAGATCAACAGTTGCGTGATCAGCAGGCGACCTCGCTTGCTCAGCCTGAGGGGGGAGGGGCCGCCACGGCGAGCGAGCCGCCGCCGCCGGCCGTGAATCCGCTCGATGCATTCGGTGCAACGCTGCGCGAAGCGGAAGCTGCCCTGAACACCGATCGTCAGCTGGCCGAAAGCATCGGGAAGGCGGGCAATGTGGCGCTGCCCATGCTCTTTCTCGATGGCGAGCCGCAAGGCAGGCCGGATCGTCCTCTGCCTGATTTCGTGCGTCAGACTGCGCTGACCAATGTTACCGGTACAGACCCGCTGCCGCCGCTGACGCTGGATGTATCGGCCGGTGTCATCGAACAACTCGGCAAGGTCGCAAGCGCTGTCGGCCACCTGAACCCCTCCATCGATCGGGACGGCGGGCTGCGCCTGCATCCGCTGGTGATGACCCACTTCGATCAGTTGTATCCGTCGCTGCCGCTCCTGATCGCGGCAAGGAGCCTGAATCTGGGTGTGGCCGACATCAACGTGACGCTCGGCGAATCCGTCTCGCTCGCACGTCTGAAGGTCGCGACTGACCCCGGTCTAGGCATGTACAGCTTTTACTACCGCGGCGAAGCGGGCAAACCCGCATTCCCTGTCGATTCCTTCTTCGATGTGATGAACGGCAAGATTCCGCTCGACAAGTATCGGGACAAGATCGTACTGATAGGCCAGACGGCGCCAGGCATCGGCAACTTCTACGCCACGCCTGTATCGCCGGCCATGTCTTCGGTCGAAGTGATGGCACACGGGCTTTCCAGCATCCTGCAGGAACACTTCTTTGTGACACCTTCGTGGTCCGTTGCAGCGGAGTTCGGTGCCTTCCTCCTGATTGCGCTCTATCTCATCGTGCTGCTGCCCCGTCTGAAGGCGGGTCTGGGAGCCGGCGTGACGACGGCGATCTTTGTCGCACTCCTCGTCACTCATTTCATGCTCATGACTGGTCAGCTCATCTGGCTGCAACTGATGCTTCCGGCGACGCTCCTGCTGGTGGGCCACCTGCTGCTGACGACGAAGCGATTTCTGGTCACCGAACGCGGCAAGGACAGGTCCGACGAGCAGTCTGCAGAATCGAACCGCATGCTCGCGCTGGCTTTCCAGGGACAGGGTCAACTCGACATGGCCTGGGACAAGTTCCGTCAGGTGCCGTTGTCGGACGCGGTCATGGAGAATCTCTACAACCTCGCACTCGATTTCGAGCGCAAGCGCCAGTTCAACAAGGCGGAAAGCGTGTTCCGCCACATGGCTGACTTCAATCCCAAGTTCAAGGACCTGGAGACGCGCGTGCAGCGTGCCAAGGCGATGTCGGAAACGGTCATGCTCGGCGGTGCCGGCGGGCGAAGCAACGCCGGCATCCTCGAGGACGGCACGATGGAAAAACCGATGCTCGGTCGTTACCAGGTCGAAAAGGAACTGGGCAAGGGCGCCATGGGTGTCGTCTATCTGGGTCGCGATCCAAAGATCAATCGCGTAGTCGCGATCAAGACCATGGCTCTGTCTCAGGAGTTCGACGAGGATGAACTGGCGGACGTGAAGGAACGTTTCTTCCGCGAGGCCGAAACAGCCGGGCGGCTGAATCACCCGCACATCGTCACCATCTTCGACGCCGGTGAAGAACATGATCTCGCGTACATCGCGATGGAGTTTCTCAAGGGCCGGGATCTCGTGCCCCAGACCAAACAGGGGCAGCTGCTGCCCCTGCCGAAGGTGATGGATCTGGTTGCGCGCGTCGCCGAGGCGCTCGCCTATGCGCATGGCAACAATGTGGTGCACCGCGACGTGAAACCGGCCAACATCATGTACGAACCGGAATCCGATCAGGTGAAGGTGACGGATTTCGGCATCGCCCGCATCACCGATTCATCGCGTACCAAGACCGGCATGGTGCTCGGGACCCCCTCCTACATGTCGCCCGAACAGCTCGCCGGCAAGAAGATCGACGGTCGGTCGGATCTGTTCTCGCTGGGTGTGATGCTGTTCCAGCTGGTGTGCGGCAAACTGCCGTTCCAGGGCGATTCCATGGCGCAGCTGATGTACCGCATTGCCAACGAAGCACATCCGGACATCCGTGACATTCGCCCTGACGTCCCGGACTGCCTGTCGGCGATCATCGACCGCGCTCTGGCCAAGGATGTCGAAGTCCGCTACCAGTCCGGCAACGACATGGCAGCCGACCTGCGTACCTGCGCTGGAAACCTCACACAATCCATCACACACGTCGATTTCGACATCTGACATGACTCAGGATCTCAGCCAGGCACTTCAGATGGTCAGCCGCAGCAATGCGGGCATGGTCCGAACGCACAACGAAGATGCGGTGTTCACCCAGGCTGAGGTCGGCCTCGCGATACTGGCTGACGGCATGGGCGGCTACAACGCCGGCGAAGTTGCCAGCGGCATGGCCACCGCCGTGATCGGCGCCGAACTCTCGCAGGGGCTGCGTCAGGCGAAGCGGTGCGTATCGGAGCTGCTCGAGGCGGTGATCGGGCAGGCGAACAATGCGATTTACCAGGCAGCGGAAAGCCAGCCTCAATATGCAGGCATGGGTACGACGCTGGTCATGGCTGTGTTTCGCGACAACCACATATCGGTTGCGCATATCGGAGACTCGCGCATGTACCGCCAGCGCGCGGGCGTGTTCGAATGCGTGACCCGTGATCATTCGTTGTTGCAGGAGCAAATCGACAGCGGCATGATTACAGAGGAAGACGCCCGTCGCTCTCAGAACAAGAATCTGGTGACCCGTGCGCTCGGTGTCGATCCGGTGGTCGAACCGGAGATTCATACCTACGACGTGGTCCCCGGCGATCTTTACCTGTTCTGTTCGGATGGCTTGAACGACATGGTCGAGAACGAAGACATCGCGCTCACGCTCCAGGCGCTCTCGGCCAACCTGGATCTGGCGGCTGAACAGCTGGTCCAGATGGCGAACGACAACGGTGGTCGCGACAATGTGTCGGTGATACTGGTCAGGGTGCTGCAAGCCTTTCCGGCCACCGAACGTGGCTGGATGGCGCGCCTGCTTGCTTGGTTGAAGTGAAGGGACTGGAAAATGGCAAAACTCATACTCAGCATGGATGGTCTGGTCCTCAAGGAACTGCCGCTCCTCAAGGAGCGCACCACCATCGGCCGCAAGCCGCACAACGACATTCAGATCGACAACCTCGCCATCAGTGGTGAGCATGCCGTCATCGTCACCATCTTGAATGACTCGTTTCTCGAGGACATGAACAGCACCAACGGCACCTATGTGAACGGGCAGCCGATCAAGAAACACTTCCTGCAGAACAACGATGTTGTTGAACTCGGCAAGTACCGCCTGAAGTACATCAATGAAGTACCGGCCACTGCGCCGCAGCCGGATTTCGAGAAGACGATGGTCCTGCGTCCGGACATGATGCGCAAGCCGCCGGCGGAAACCAGCGCCGCGCCCGCGCCCGTGGTGCGTGCCGGTACCGACACACAGGCCGGCTTCCGGCCGGGACAGTCGCTTCCTGCCGGTTCTTCGGTCGGCAACGCCGGCTTCCCGCCGCCGCCGCCCCTCGCTCCCGCCGCTGCGCCGCCGGTGGCGGCGAGTGCCAGTTACCTCGGTGCCATACAGATACTGAATGGTGCCAACGCGGGCCGGGAACTGGAGCTGACCAAGACCCTGACGACTCTGGGCAAGCCCGGTCTGCAGGTTGCCGTCATCACACGGCGTCCGCAGGGCTACTTCATCACCCATGTCGAAGGCACGAACATGCCCATCGTCAATGGTCGTCAGCTCGACGCACAGGCTCACCCACTGGAGGATCATGACGTGATCGAGATCGCCGGGGTCAAGATGGAGTTCTTCATCAAGCGCTGAACGACGCTCACAGATACGCGCCGATGATGTTGCCTTCGCTGCCTTACACCCGCCGTGAAGCGAGCCTGGTGCCCGGTGCGGTTTGTCCCTCCTGCGCCGGTGCGTGCCGATGAATCAGCACACGCTGCGTTACGGCATTGGCCTGTTTCTTTTGCTCCTGCTGCTCGGGCATGCTGCGCGCTTCTATCAGATACCGGTTCTGGGCAATCTGGACCAGATCGCCTACGACACGAAGCTGTCGCTGACGATGCCGGGCGGTGTAGACAGCCGCGTCGTCATTCTCGACATCGACGAGCGCTCGCTGGCCGAGATCGGCCGCTGGCCCTGGAGCCGGGAGCGACTCGCCGCGCTCATGGACACATTGTTCCAACGCTACGGCGTTGTGCTGCTGGGTGTCGACGTGGTGTTCGCCGAGCCGGACACCAGTTCCGGCCTGCCCACGCTGGAGAGACTGGCGCAGGGACCTCTGGTCGACAACGCCGGATTCCGTGAGTCGTTGGACCGGTTGCGGCCCGAACTCGATTACGACGCGCGCTTCGCCGCTTCGCTCAAGGAGCGCCCGATATTGCTCGGCTATTACTTCGGTGATCGCACCGACAGTCTGAACAGCGGGGCATTACCGGCTCCGGTGCTTCCAGCCGGCACCTTTCGCGGACGAAACATTGCTTTCGCTTCGTTCAGCAGCTTCGGTGCAAATCTGCAGCGCTTCCAGGATGCAGCGCTCGGCGCCGGACATTTCAACCCGCTGCCCGACTTCGATGGTCTGAACCGTCGCGTTCCGATGCTGGTCGAGTACAAGGGCGCCTATTACGAATCGCTGTCACTCGCCATCGTGCGCACCCTGCTGGGGAATCCCGGACTGGTGCCGGGCTACGCGGAGGGCGGTTTTTTTTCAGCATCCAGCCGGGACTACGCCGGGCTTGAGTGGCTGGAACTGAAGGCCAGTCAAGGTACGTTGCGCGTTCCGGTGGACGAAAACGTGTCGGCCCTGATCCCTTATCGCGGGCCGCAAGGCAGCTTCGCCTATCACTCGCTTGCAGATGTGCTGTCCGGCAGGACGCCGGTCGATGCACTCAAGGGGCGCATCGCGCTGCTCGGCACCACGGCACCCGGTCTGCTCGATCTGCGGGCGACGCCGGTCGGCAGTACCTATCCCGGGGTGGAGATCCACGCAAACCTGATCGCAGGCATGCTCGACGGGCGCATCAAGCACCGCCCGCAGTACGTCACCGGCTTCGACGTCGTACTGCTGCTCCTGGTAGGCATCGTGCTGATCTGGGCGCTACCGAGGTTGTCGCCGCAGAACGCCACTTTGCTGGCGGGCGGCATGCTGTTCGGCGTGGCGGGCATGAATTTCCTGTTCTGGCAGCTGGCGGACTTCGTTCTACCGGTCGCCGCTGCGTTGCTGCTCATCGTCGGCCTTTACGCGCTGAACATGGCCTACGGCTATTTCTTCGAATCACGTTCCAAACGGCAATTCGCACGCATGTTTGGGCAATACGTTCCGCCCGAACTGGTTGAGGAAATGAGCCGCAACCCCGAGCACTACAGCATGGAAGGGCGCAATGCCGAACTGACCGTGCTGTTTTCCGACATCAGGGGCTTCACCAGCATTTCCGAGGGGCTCGAACCGAAACAATTGACGCAGCTCATGAACGAATACCTGGGTGAAATGACGTCCGTCATTCAGGATCAGCGTGGCACGCTCGACAAGTACATCGGCGACGCCATCATGGCTTTCTGGGGTGCGCCCGTAGCTGACCTGGAACATGCCCGGCATGCTGTCGCAGCCGCGCTGAAGATGCATGTGGCACTGGCAGATCTGAACCGGTCACTGGTGGCTCGCGGATGGCCTGAACTGAAGATAGGCATCGGTCTGAACACGGGGCCGGTGACGGTAGGCGACATGGGGTCGCCGGTACGCAAAGCCTATACTGTGATGGGCGATGCGGTGAATCTGGCGTCCCGGCTTGAATCGCTCACCAAGCAGTACGAGGCGGGAATACTGGTCGGCGAAGCGACGCGACGCGCGGTGAAGGACGTTGTGTTCCGCGAGGTCGATCGGGTACGGGTCAAGGGCAAGGACGAGCCGGTATCGATCTACGAACCGCTCGCGTTCGAGAGTGAATTCGATCGAAGCCGGGTCGAAGAACTGAAATTATGGAACCTCGCGCTGCGTCAATTCCGGGCGCAGGAGTGGGATCAGGCTGAATTGACGCTGTTCAATCTTCAGCGCATGAATCCGGGTTGCGGTCTGTATCGGCTGTACGCGGAACAGATCGCACACTACCGTCTGCATCCGCCCGGCAAGGGCTGGGACGGCGTGCGCACATTCGAGACCAAGTAGTGTTCTTGCACATGAGGAGCAGATGAGGATAAGGGTACTCGGCTGCAGTGGCGGCATCGGTGGCGCAAACCTGCGTACCACTTCGCTGCTCGTCGACGACGACATCCTGATCGATGCCGGTACTGGTGTCGGCGATCTGTCGATTGCCGAGTTGACGCGCATCGATCATGTATTCATCACCCACAGCCATCTGGACCACATCGCCTGCCTGCCCCTGATGGTGGATACCGTTGGAGAACTGCGCGAGCAGCCGCTGACGGTATGGACAACAGGTCCGACGCTCGAAGTGCTGCGCCGTCACATCTTCAACTGGTCGATCTGGCCGGATTTCACGGAAATTCCGTCAGCCGAGAAACCTTTCCTGCGCTTTCGTGAAATTCGCGTAGGCGACGAAGTGGATATGCGCGGGCGTTCCGTGCGCGTGCTTCCGGCGCAGCACACTGTCCCGGCGGTGGGTTATGCACTGCGTTCGAGCGGTGGCACGCTGGCCTTTTCCGGCGACACGACGGTATGCGATGAATTCTGGGCGGCCGTGAATGACCTGCCCGATCTGCGCTATCTGATCATCGAAACCGCCTTTCCGGACCGCGACCGCCAGCTGGCCGTGATGTCCCGCCACCTCTGCCCGGACATGCTGGCCAGCGAGCTACAGAAGCTCGGGCGGCCAGCCGATATCTATGTCACCCATCTGAAACCCAGCCAGATGGAAATGACCATGCGCGAGATCGCCGACACACTCGGCGATCGCAGACCGCACATGTTGCGAAACAATCATGTTTTCGATTTCTGATCTGCATCCGGCGCATGCTTCGGCTCACGCGGAGCGCGGCACGTCATGCAGCGGAAACGGGGTGATCAGATGAGTGCAGTCCTGCCGCCGGCCAGTGATCTGGGCGCAATGAGTGATGTATCCAGTCGGCTCGCGTTCTTCAAGAACCTGCAGGGCGTGACGACGAAGATACACGCCACGACGAACATCGATGAAATCATGCTTGAACTGTCGCAGGAGATATCTGCATTGTTCAATGCAGACCGCCTGACGATCTATGTGATGGGTGACGACAAGTCCACCATCGTTTCCAAGGTCAAGACCGGCCTGAATTCGTTCAAGGATCTGCGTCTCCCGCTGACCGAACAGTCGATCGCGGGCTTCGTCGGCATGAGTCGGCGCCTGTTGAACCTTCGCGATGTTTACGACGAGGAAGAGCTGCGCTCCCATTCGTCCAGCCTGCGTTTTCTGGACGGCGTCGACAAGAAAACAGGTTACCGCACCAAGCAGATGCTGGTTGCGCCCATCCTGGACCCTGAAAAGAAGGATCTGCTCGGCGTCGTCCAGCTGATCAACAACAAGTCCGGCCTGCCCTTTTCAGCCCTTGCGGAAGAGGGCCTGCTCAGCATGGCACACACATTGGCGGTGGCGTTCCAGCAGCGCAGCCGCACGCAGCACGTCGTGAAATCGAAATACGATTATCTGGTGGTCGATGGAGTCATGTCGGCGCAGGAGTTCGATCTCGCGTCGCGCGCGGCTCGCCGCAAGGGTGTGGATGTCGAGGATGTTCTGGCGCGTGACTTCCAGGTCAAGCTGCCGGCCATCGGCGCGTCGCTTGCCAAGTTTTTCGGCGTGGCTTACGAAGCGTTCCGGCCTGAGCGCATCAAGCCCTTCGACCTGATCAAGAACCTGAAACGCGAATATCTCGAAGAGCAGCAGTGGGTGCCGGTGGAAGAGGGGCAGGCAGGCATCACCATCGTCGCGCTCGACCCTGAAAAGGTGAAGAGCTCGCGTGTCGTGAACAACATCTTCCCCAAGTCCAAGCTGCTTTTCCACGTTACGACGACCAAGGAGTTCCTGCAGACGCTCGATCAGTTCTACGGCTCGACAATGGACCAGACCAACGTCGGCGATCTGCTGTCGGACATGCTGGGCGAAGAAGACGAGGCGCTCGACGCCGGTTCCGACGATGTCGGTGCGGCGGCGGACAACGAACTGGTGCGGTTGGTCAACAAGATCATCATCGATGCCTACCAGCAGGGTGCGTCGGACATCCACATCGAGCCGCGTCCGGGCAAGGACAAGACGCACGTACGTTTCCGCAAGGACGGTACCCTGCACCCGTACATCGAGGTGCCGGCCAGCTATCGCAGCGCCCTGGTTGCACGCCTGAAGATCATGTGCGACCTCGATATTTCCGAGCGTCGCAAGCCGCAGGACGGCAAGATCAAGTTCCGCAAGTTCGGTCCGCTGGACATCGAGTTGCGGGTGGCGACCATCCCGTCCGCCGGCGGCGTCGAAGACGTGGTGATGCGCATCCTCGCGGCCGGCGAGCCGATCCCGATCGACAAGCTGGGGGTGCTGCCTGCCAATCTCGGCAAGCTCAAGGACGCCGTCACCAAACCCTACGGCCTGTTCTTCGTGTGCGGTCCGACCGGCTCAGGCAAGACCACCACACTGCATTCAATCCTCGGCTACATCAATACGCCGGAAACCAAGATCTGGACGGCCGAAGATCCGGTCGAAATCACGCAGAAGGGTCTGCGGCAGGTACAGATCAACAAGAAGGCCGGGCTGGATTTTCCGGCCATCATGCGTGCCTTCCTGCGGGCCGACCCGGATGTCATCATGGTCGGGGAAATGCGCGACAAGGAAACGGTCGCCATCGGCATCGAAGCGTCGCTGACCGGCCATCTGGTTTTCTCGACGCTGCACACCAACAGCGCGCCCGAATCCATCGTCCGTCTGCTCGACATGGGCATGGACCCGTTCAACTTTGCCGATGCGCTGCTTGGCGTGCTTGCCCAGCGACTGGCCAAGCGCCTGTGCGGTGTCTGCAAGGAGGCCTGGCACCCGAGTCCCGAGGAAACACGGCGTTTCCTCGAAGAATATTGCGATGAAATGCGCAACACGCCGGATTTTGCGATCGATGCGGAAGCCGCCATGGACCGCATTTCCAGGGAGTGGCAGAAAGCCTACGCCGACGACAAGGGCCGCTTCACCCTCTACCGGGCCAAGGGTTGCGCCGAATGCGGCGAAACCGGTTATCGCGGCCGGCTCGGCCTGCACGAACTGATGATAGGCACCGACGCCATCAAGAAGAACATTCAGGAGCGTGCGCGTGTGGCCACCATGCTGGCCACTGCGCTGGAAGAAGGCATGCGCACGCTGAAGATGGACGGCATGGAGAAGGTGCTGGCCGGCATGACAGACATGAAACAGGTCCGTGCCGTCTGCATCAAGTAATTCCCGACAGTTGGCAACCGGTCCGGACGACGCGCGATGGAACAGATCGAAGACCTGCTGCGGCGCCTGGAACAGCTCAATGAGATAGGCAGCGCGCTGTCGAACGAGCGCAATACCGATGCGCTGCTCGAAAAGATCCTGCTGGCGGCCAAAGCCATCACGCATGCCGATGGCGGAACGCTGTACTGCATGGACGAAGCGCAGGAACATCTGCGCTTCGAAATACTGCGTACCGATTCCCTGGGCATCGCGATGGGCGGTACCACAGGACAGCCCATCGTCTTCCCGCCCCTGCCGTTGCACCTTGCCGACGGCACGCCCAATGTGTCGATGGTCGCCGCCTACAGTGCGCTGAAACGGCAGACCGTCAACATTGCGGACGCCTACCGTACCGAAGGCTTCGATTTTTCCGGTACGCGCAGTTTCGACGCACGCACCGGCTACCGTTCGACCAGTTTCCTCACCGTGCCGATGATGAATCACGAAGGTGCCGTCATCGGCGTGCTGCAGCTGATCAACGCGGTGCACCCGGTTACCCGTGAAGTGGGTGTGTTTTCCGACTCCGATCGCCAGCTGGCCGAGTCGCTGGCATCGCAGGCCGCGATCGCACTGACCAACCGTCAGTTGCTGAACCAGCTCGAGGCGCTGTTCGAGTCCTTCATCACGCTGATCAACAACGCGATCGACGAAAAGTCACCCTATACCGGGGGACATTGTCAGCGCGTGCCGACGCTGACGATGATGCTGGCCGAGGCAGTGAACGATACGCAGCACGGCCCGCTCGCTGCCTTCACGATGAGCGATGCCGATCGTTACGAACTGAAGATCGCGGGTCTGCTGCACGATTGCGGCAAGGTCACCACGCCCGTGCATGTGGTCGACAAGGCCACCAAATTGCAGACCATCTTCGATCGCATCGAACTGATCGATACCCGCTTCGAACTGATCCGTCGTGACATCCAGATGACGGTGCTGCAGCGCAGACTGGCTGCCGGCGAAACGTCAGCGCAGGCGGCGTCGGGCAAGATCGAAGGCGATGATCCGGACCCATTGCAGGATCTCGATGCGGACCGCGCCTTTCTGCACCACGCCAACGTCGGATCGGAGCGCATGAGCGATGCCGATATGGAACGGGTCCGCGCCATCGCCCGCCGATGGAACTGGACGGACTCACGCGGCGTGCTGCGCGCATGCCTGAGTGCGGAGGAAGTCGAAAACCTGACCATACGCGCCGGTACGCTGACTGCGGGCGAGCGTGAAATCATCAATCATCACATCGTGTCGACCATCCGCATGCTCGAGGCCCTGCCCTGGCCGCGGCACCTGAAGAACGTGCCTGAATACGCCGGCGGCCATCACGAGCGCATGGACGGCAAGGGCTACCCGCGCGGACTGGCACGCCACCAGATGAGCGTGCAGGCGCGGGTGATGGGCATCGCCGACATCTTCGAAGCGCTGACCGCAAAGGACCGCCCCTACAAGCAACCGATGCGCCTGTCCGAAGCCCTTACCATCCTCGGCAAGTTCAGCCTCAACGGCCACATCGATCCCGACCTGTTCGATGTGTTCGTACGGCAGCGGGTGTACCTCAAATACGCCGAAACCTACCTCGACCCGGAGCAGATCGACGACGTCGACTTCTCGGGCATCCCCGGTTTCCGTCCCTGAACTGACGATTTTCGTCACATGCTGCCCGCGAGCGTCATTACGCAGGCATGTGTTTCGAACTGTGTCAGCACGCGTGCATGCACAAGCGATTGATCTTCAAGGGTTTGTAAAAAAGTGCTAAAGCTGGCACCGGCCTTGCTCGATAAGAACCTGAGCGCAACAGCGCCCGTCATGTTCAAACCCCAGGAGAGTGCAATGAAAAAGGTTCAACAAGGCTTTACGCTGATCGAATTGATGATCGTGGTCGCCATCATCGGCATTCTTGCCGCGATCGCAATTCCGCAATATCAGGACTACACAGTGCGTGCGAAGGTTGCCGCCGCGCTGACGTCGATTGCGTCGGCCAAGACCGCGGTCGGTATCTGCGCCCAAGAAGCTGGTGGCGTGCTGACGACGTGTGATGGTGGCAGCAACAACATCCCGACGACTGTCGCCACCAAGGAAGTAGCGAGCGCCACGACCACCGATGGCGTGATCGTCGTCACCTTCGCGACCGGTATCGGTACGGGTGTGGATGGTCTGACCTTCACCTTGACGCCGGCCGTTACATCCGGTGCGGCCAACATCACCTGGTCGAGCGCCAACACGCTGACCAACACGGCAGCTCAGCAGGCCATCATCAAGGCCTACCCGGCCGCTGCAGCACCGGCCAGCCCGTAATACGTCGGTCGTAGATGAAAAGGGGCTCCAGGAGCCCCTTTTTTGCGTTCACTCGAAACTCAATGAACACAAGCCGAAACATGATCAAGGGCGACATCACAAGACGGTACAACAGATGTGTGATCGTCCGCCTTGCATTGCTTGTGCCACTCGGGGTCTTCGCAGCAGTCAAGATGCTCCTTCTGTCCAAGCCGGAGTTTCCGCAGTCCGGGTACGACTATCAGAGGCTGGTGGAACTCGCGGGCATCACCCTGGCAGCCGTCTTCTTGCCATTTCTTCCAGCCGGAAATTCATCCCGGCTTTTCAAGGTTTTGCTGTACCTGTGTGTCGTGCTGCTTGTCGTCCTTCTGGTGCACGGCACAAATGGCCGACCGGTAATGATTGAATCCCTGATGCTGGCGCTGCTCGTGATCGTCGCCGTTTGGGGCGGGGGGCTGATCCGCGAATTCAACCTGAGCGACGCGCTTCTACTGGCAGCTCAGCTATCGATTGTCTGGTACACACTGATATCGATGCAGTGGCTGGTGCTGTTGGTGACCAACGACATTCTTCCGAACCCATTCACCTTTTTCGATGGGTTCGTCAATCCCCGTCTGTTCGGCGCATGGGTTACGTTGTCTTGGCCGCTATTGTTGTTGCGACCAACTATTTTCCGGCATGCTGGTTTCATTCATGAAAAGTTGCTTCCAGCGCTGCTTTTCATCTTTGCTGCGGCGTGGTGGTCGATGGTTTTTTTTTCCGGTACCCGTGCTGCGTGGCTTGCTGCCTTTGTCATGCTCGGGCTCGTAGCGCTGGGCGGCCCAACGGGGCGTGATCTGGCAAGAAGAGGAGCACTGGCTGTTGCTGCAGGTTTTGCGTTGCATCAGCTGTTTTTCGTGTACTGGCCTACTGTTTCCACGGGTCTGGAAGCGTTGAATTCGATCGATCGATTGAGCAGCGGCATGATTCTGACGCGCCGTGACCTGCTGTGGGGTGTTGCATGGACTGGTATCGTGGAGCGACCGTTGTTCGGCGCGGGGCCAATGATGTTTTCGGCGACGGGTACTGGCGCTGCGAGCACCACCCACAACGTTATTCTGCAATTGGCTTACGAGTGGGGGGTGCCGTTCGCACTGCTGGTCATCGGTGGCACGCTGCGTTTCATGTGGCGTCAGTTCATGCGCGGTCGGATCGAAATGGATTCGACTCGTCTTGTGCTCTGGATGTGCTTCACCGGCGCGCTGATCGAAGCGCAACTGGATGGCTTGTTGATTGCTCCGCACAGCCAGCTGATGTTTGTGGTCCTCTGCGCCTGGTTGATGTCGCTAGACCCTCCGGTAACCGCGCCCCTTCCGCTGTGGCAAGCCCGCGCATGGCAGGTTATGCGCTTTCTGCCTCTGCTCATGGTGCTCGCCCTGTGGTCTTCATTGTGGCCCGAACTGTCGCGGCTCGAGGCGTGGGAGCTGGAAGGTCTGCAGAAGACAGGAATAGCCAACTTTCAGCCGCGCTTCTGGGTGCAGGGCGTGATCTTTCCGGAGCCCTGATCCATCAAGCGGCTACCAGATCGGCGCCGAGGCTTGCGCGCAGCACGGTCTGCGTCTCTCCGCCCCGCACCCGGTTGGTGAACCACCAGATCGCCCCCTTCTTGATCGTCCATTCCGCTTCCTGCCCCGCCAGCAGCAGCGCGGCGACGCGACCGAGCGCGGGTTGGTGGCCGACTACCACCACAGTGCCGCTGACCGTAGGCCATTCGGTGGCGGCGATCAGGTCGGCGACCGACGCGTCGGTATTGAGCGCGCGCGAGGTTTCGAAGTCGAGGCCCAATGCCTGCGCGGTCTGCTGGCAGCGCCTGGCGGGGCTGACGAGGATGCGTGCATCCTTCGGCAGGCGGGACAGCAGCCATTGCGCCATCTGCTTTGCCTGCCGCTCTCCGCGTTCCGACAGCTTGCGCGAGGCATCGGGCACTGTTTCGAGCGCCTCGGCATGGCGCCACAGGATCAGGTCCATTTTCGTCTCTTTCGTGTCTTCGTCACCGAGGGGCGGCAGTGTGGGTACGTGCCGTGACAGGCCGGTGACGGTGGAGTGTCCGGTTCAGCGCGGTATCGCCATCCGGGAGAGGCGACGGAGCACTTTGGGTGCGTTGCCGACCACCTTGCGGTACCGCGGCATGTGGTATTTCGCCATTTGGCCGACGGCGGCGAGCAGTTGAGCAGCATCGTCAGCCACGGCGAGCAGCATCGGTCCCGCCTGGCTAAGATCGTTGAGGAATCCCAGTTGTTCCTGCGCGTCGATGAGCGCGTTCAGTGCGCGACGGGTCTTGCCGTGGCCGAGCAGGGGCGAGAAGAATTCGATGGCGTAGCGCATGCGTTTCACGTCGATGCGCAAGGCATGGAGCGCGCCGACGTCGCCCGGCGATGCGTGGCAGCTTGCCGCGACCATGCGCGCGTGCGCCCGGGCCAGCCGCTTGCAGGCCAGTGCATGCAGCGTCTTCGCGCCATCCTCGCCATCGTCCGGCAGTCGATGCAGGGCGTGCAGCAGGGCCAGCATCAGCCGCGCCTGCCGGCCGTCCTGCAGCGCCGCGAGCATGCGTTCGCGGACCGCCTGACGCGCCGCATGAAGCGCCTGTTCCAGCCGGATGACATCGCTGCCCGGGTTCGAGGCCAGTACCGGTGCAAGCAGCTCCGAGTGCAGCACGTCGCGATCTCGCAGTTCGCCCAGATCACCGGCGAGCGCGCGCAGGGACAGGGTTAGATCGCTCGCCATGCCATCAGGCAGAGCCGGCGAGAACAGTCGCAATGCGCTGCGCAGCCGGCGCAGCGCGACGCGCATCTGGTGCACGAATTCCGGCGCGTCGGACAGCAGGGCGCCCGCTTCATTCAGCTGATAGTGCTGCAGGCAGTCGAGCGTCACCGCACGAAAGGCACTGATCGGACCTGCGTCCGGGTCGATCGGCGAACCACCGGCACGTACGGCAGCCGGCACCCTGCCTTCGATCAGGTCGTAGCCGCGCTGGGCCTTGCTGCGCGACTCGGCGCGCAGCGGCAGCGACTGCACCAGCGGCCCAGCCAGATCGAACAGGGCGTCGACCGGGGCTCCGGCCAGCTCGATCTCCAGTTCGGAAATCGCTTCGCTGCGCCCCGCCGCATCGATCGTGCCGCGGTCGGCCATCAGCAGCACTTCGCCGCCGTCGGCAGCGAAACGCCATTCGCGACGTTCGAAGCGCGTCTCGAACACTTCGCTCAGGCTGCCGCGATCTCGCAACCGTTCGAGCAGTTGGCGCAGCGGGCGGTCTTCGATCATCGAAAAATCGAAGCGGCCGGTGAAGGGCTGTTCCCATTCCGGTCGCGTCGACAGCCCGCCACTGGCGACACTGGCGCATTTTACCGTCTGCAGCCAGTGCCGGCCGGCGCGACGCAGGCGAAGCGCGGCCCGTCGCCTGCGAAGTTCGAAATCCGGGGTGTCGAAATAGATGTTGCGCAGCGTCTGCACGTGCGGCGCAGCCAGCGCCGTGGCAAGCAGCGGATGCCGCAGGAATCGGCGCCAGCCGTTCGTGGCGAGTGCCAGCTTGAGTTCCGTTTCTCGACCCATGATCTTTTCATAGCGCCGGGCGGCACTGCCCGAGAAGGCCGGATGGTAGAACGAAAAGGGTGTTTTGTCCGTCGCCTCGCCGGCGCGGCCTGCAGGATCAACCGGCCTGCCAGTGCCCTGATTTTCCGCCGGCTTTTTCCAGCAGGCGGATGTCGCCGATCTGCATGCCGCGATCGATCGCCTTGCACATGTCGTAAATGGTGAGCAATGCAACGCCGACGGCGGTCAGGGCTTCCATCTCGACACCGGTCTGGCCGGTGGTGTGTGCAGTCACTTCGCACAGCACCCGCGACGAGGCGGCGTCGAGTGTGAATTCGACGCTGACCTTGGTCAGTGCGATCGGGTGGCACAGCGGAATCAGGTCCGACGTGCGTTTGGAAGCCTGGATGCCGGCAATGCGGGCGATGCCGAGCACGTCACCCTTCTTCGCCGTGCCGCTGCGCACCAGCGCGAAAGTCTCCGGCAGCATGCTGATCGACCCTGCCGCCCGCGCGATGCGCGCCGTGTGAGCCTTGCCGCCGACATCGACCATGTGCGCCTGGCCTTCGGCATCGAAATGGGTCAGCGGGCTTGTGCCAAGCGGGCCCTCGGGCATCGGATTCCGGCCGGAAGTGTCGTCTGCGCTCATTGCGTGCTGCCTATCGGGTCATCGCCGACGGATGCGGCGGCGGGATGTTCAGTTCGAGCCAGTAGCGCGCCAGCAACGTCAGCGTTTCGGAGAAACTGACGAAATCGAGCGATTTGCGCACGAAGCTGTTGGCGCCCAGCTGGGCCGCCATGCGGATGTCGCGCTGCTGCGACGATGCCGATACGACAACCACCGGCAGCACGTGCGTCTGCGGGTCGCCGCGCACCAGTCGCAGAACCTCCAGTCCGTTGATGCGCGGCAGGCTCAGGTCGAGCATGATCAGCGCCGGTTGATTGCGCGTGTCACGGCCGGCGTAGTTGCCGCGGCCGAACAGGTAGTCGAGCGCCTCTTCACCGGAAGCCGCTACCTTGATCTGCTCGCTCGCCACGATGCCGCGCAGCGCGGTGGTGATGAGCTTTACATCTTCGGGCGCATCTTCAATCAGCAGCAGTGCGTGCGAACCAACCGGAATCGATGACATCGGATGTGTAGGCTTGAATATGTGTGGAGTGACGCCAGCTTGGGAGGCATGGATCGGAAACACCCAGTGCCATTTGTCACGATGACCGCATCTTTTCGTGCGAAGGCCGCAAGTGTTCCGCCTGCATGCATCCCGGTGATTCAGCGATGCCTGGCTTCGGCACGCGACGACACGTCTTGTCGCCCGTACGACGTCCGAACGACCGTTCAATTTGCATCGGTATCATAGCATTGCCATGACCCAGTTCTTCTCCATGCGCCGCGTGCGGGCGGCTTTCATCGTCCTTCTGCTGGTGCCGCTCTCCGTGCCTGCGCAGAACCTGCCCGATCTCGGTGATGCTGCCCAGGCGGATCTGTCGCCGTCGCTCGAACGTCGCATCGGTGAGTCCCTGTGGCGCCAGGCGCGGGTGCGGGAACGCAATTACATCGATGATCCGGAGATCAGCGGCTACCTGAACAGCCTTGCCGACCGATTGATTGCGAAGCTGCCTGCGTCGCAGCAGGATTTCGAACTGTTCGCGCTGCGTGATCCGACGCTGAATGCGTTTGCGTGGCCTGGTGGATTCATCGGTGTGCACAGCGGATTGATGGTCGCCGCGCAGAGCGAATCGGAACTCGCATCGGTCATCGCACACGAAATTTCCCATGTCACGCAGCGTCACATCGCGCGGCAATTTTCCCGGCGCAGCGAGTCGACCATTGTTGCGCTCGCTTCACTGATCGTCGCCGTGCTGGCGGCGCGTGGCAGTTCGCAGGTCGCGCAGGCCGCGATGGTGACCGGTCAGGCCGCCGTGGTGGCATCGCAACTAGCCTACACGCGCGACTTCGAACGCGAAGCCGACCGCATTGGCCTGCAGATGCTCAACGGCGCCGGCTTCGATACGCGCGCCATGGCTTCATTCTTCGAGCGCATGCAGCGCTCGGTGCGTTTCTACGAAAGCAACTCGCCGACCTATCTGCGCACCCACCCGCTCACCGCCGACCGGATTGCCGACGCCAGTGCGCGCATTGCCGAAACGCCCTATCGACAGGTGCCCGACAGTCTCGACTTCCTGCTGGTGCGCGCCAAGCTGCGCGCCCATGACGGCGATGCACGGGAGGCAATGAGCGAATTCGAAAACCGCCTGCGTGACGTGCAGGGCCCGGCGCGCATCGCGGCGCGTTTCGGTCTGGCGCACGCGGCGCTGCGCGTGCGCGATTTCACGCGCGCGCAGGCCGAAGCCGATGCGCTGCGCGCCGAGCGACTCGACTCGGCCATGCTCGACAACCTGGCCGGGCGCATCAGCTTCGAAGCGGGCGATGTGCGCACCGCGGCTGAGCGTTTCCGTGAAGGGCTGGAGCGCACGCCGCATGCGCGAGCGCTCGTGTACGGTCTGCTCGACGCCTTGCTGGCGGACAAGCGGGCCGACGAAGCACTGATGCTGGTCAATGATGAGGTGAAGCTGTTCACGCAGGACCCGCAGCTGTTCAGGTACCAGGCGCGCGCGCATGCGGCGCTCGATCAGCGGCTGGCGCAGCATCGCGCCCAGGCGGAGTCGTATGCGCTGAACGGTCAGTATCAGGCCGCCATCGAACAGCTTGACCTGGCCCAGCGTTCGGCCGACGGAGATTTCTTCCAGCAGTCGGTGGTCGACGCACGGCTGCGCGAACTGCGCGAACGCCTGATGGAACTGCGGCGCGACGGCCTGTAGCGGGAGTGGCCCGAAGACGGCCCGAAATCAAGCCGGAGCGCGGCGGGGCTGACGTTGATCAGGCCGGTACCGACAGGTATAAACTTGCGCACCCCTAGGATCTGGAGCAGACATGGAATTCGACAAGGAACTGGACGCGCGCGGCCTGAATTGCCCGCTGCCCATCCTGCGCACCAAGAAGGCGTTGTCCGAAATGACCAGTGGTCAGGTGCTGCGCATCGTTGCGACCGACTCCGGCGCGGTGCGGGATTTCGAGGCTTTTGCCCGTCAGACCGGCAACACGCTGCTGGAAAGCAGCGAAGCCAACAAGGAATACACTTTCCTGATGCGTCGAAAATAACGCTCGAACAGACGCAGGCGGCTGGAGGCCAGCAAGGTTACCCTTGTGCAGCCGCCTGCGTCGGGCTTTCAGGCGAGGCGATCGAGCTGTTCGGCGAGCCTGGCAAGCAAGTGCCTGAAGTCGGCCATGCGCTTGCGCTCCTGTTCGACCACGGCCGCAGGTGCCCGGCCGACGAAGCTTTCGTTGCCTAGCTTGGCTTCGCACTTCACGATTTCGCCCTGCACACGGGCGATCTCCTTGCCGATGCGCTCACGTTCGGCGGCCACGTCGATTTCGATCTTCACCAGCAGCCGGAACTCGCCGACGACCTGCACCGGCGCAGGGGACGGCGGCAGCGTGTCGCCTACCGCCTGCACGTCGGACAGTTTGGCCAGCGCCGCCAGATAGGGTGCGTAACCGGTGATCGCTTCGGCGTTGCCGGCTGCCAGCAGCGGCACTTTCGTCGCCGGCGAAACGCCCATCTCGCCACGCAGGCTGCGACACGCATCCACCATGGCCTTGAGCTGGGTCACCCAGGCGTCGGCCGTCGGGTCAATACGGTTCAGCACGGCCTGCGGGTAGCGCGCGATCTGGATCGAATCGGCGTCTTTGCGGGCAGCCAGAGGGGCGACCGTCTGCCACAGCTCTTCCGTGATGAAGGGAATCAGCGGGTGGGCGAGGCGGAGTACGGTTTCGAGCACGCGCAGCAGCGTGCGGCGGGTGGCGCGCTGTTGGGCCGGCGTGCCGTTCTGGATCTGCACCTTGGCCAATTCGAGATACCAGTCACAGTACTCGTCCCACACGAAGCGGTAGATGGCCTGCGCCACCAGATCGAAGCGGTAGTCGCCGAACTGCCTTTCGACTTCGGCTTCGACGCGCTGCAGTTCGCTGACGATCCACAGGTCGGGTGCCTGGAAGTGCAGCGGGCCGTCCGGGCCGCAGTCTTCGTTGCACGGTGCAAGGCCGCAGTCCTGCCCCTCGCAGTTCATCAGCACGAAGCGGGTGGCGTTCCACAGCTTGTTGCAGAAGTTGCGGTAGCCCTCGCAGCGCTGCATGTCGAACTTGATGTCGCGGCCCGGGCTGGCCAGGGACGCGAAGGTGAAGCGCAGTGCGTCGGTGCCGAAGGCGGGAATGCCGTCCGGGAACTCCTTGCGCGTGCGCTTCTCGATCTTCGGCGCGTCCTTGGGATTCATCAGCCCGGTGGTGCGCTTCTTCACCAGATCATCCAGCGAAATGCCGTCGATCAGGTCGATCGGATCCAGCACGTTGCCCTTGGATTTCGACATCTTCTGGCCTTCCGCATCGCGGATCAGGCCGTGTACATAGACGTCTCGGAACGGAATCCTGCCGGTGATGTGCGTCGTCATCATCACCATGCGCGCGACCCAGAAGAAGATGATGTCGAAACCGGTGACCAGCACCGACGACGGCAGGTAGAGATCGAGTGCCGGATTGGACTTTTCGGGATTGCCCGGCTCCCAGTCGGGTGTCCAGTCCAGCGTCGAGAACGGCCACAGCGCGGATGAGTACCAGGTGTCGAGCACGTCTTCGTCGCGTCTGAGCAGCGGCAGGTTTTCCTTCGCCGCGTAGTTGCGGCCAACGTCGGGCAGCGTGTCGCCCGACATTTCGCGCGCCATGCCGACGGCGACGGCCAGCCGCTTCAGGTCGGGTTTCGTCTGTGCCAGATGCTCGAAATAACGCTGGTAGGCCTCCGCTTCCGAATGCGCGACGAATACGTTGCCGCTGTCGTCGTACCAGGCCGGGATCTGGTGGCCCCACCACAGCTGACGCGAAATGCACCAGTCCTGGATGTTGTTCAGCCACTGGTTGTAGGTATTGACCCAGTTCTCGGGGTGGAAGCGGATTTCGCCGCTGGCCACGACGTCGAGCGCCTTCTGCGTGATGCTCTTGCCGTCGGCGCCCGGCTTGCTCATCGCGACGAACCACTGGTCGGTCAGCATCGGCTCGATCACCGCATTCGTACGGTCGCCGCGCGGCACCTTCAGCTTGTGCTTGTCGGTCTTCTCCAGCAGGCCGGCGGCTTCGAGGTCGGCCACAATGGCCTTGCGCGCCGCGAAACGGTCGAGGCCTCGGTACTGCAGCGGCGCGTCGTCGCTGATCTTCGCGTCCAGTGTGAGGATCGAAATCATCGGCAAGCCATGGCGCTGGCCCACCGCATAGTCGTTGAAGTCGTGCGCCGGCGTCACCTTGACAACACCGGTACCGAATTCACGGTCCACATAGTCGTCGGCGATGACCGGGATTTCACGGTCGGTCAGCGGCAGCTTCACCGTCCTGCCGATCAGCGCGGCGTAGCGCTCGTCTTCCGGATGCACCATCACGGCGACGTCGCCCAGCATGGTTTCCGGACGGGTGGTGGCTACGGTCAGATGGCCGGAGCCGTCTGCCAGCGGATAGCGGATGTGCCACAGCGAGCCATCCTCCTCTTCCTGCACCACCTCCAGGTCGGACACGGCCGTGCCCAGCACCGGATCCCAGTTCACCAGACGCTTGCCGCGGTAGATCAGACCTTCTTCGTGCAGGCGGACGAAGGTCTGCGTCACCGTTTTCGACAGTCCTTCGTCCATCGTGAAGCGCTCGCGCGTCCAGTCGGGCGAGGTGCCTAGGCGGCGCATCTGGCGCGTGATGGTGGAGCCGGAGAATTCCTTCCACTCCCACACCTTCTTCACGAATTCTTCGCGGCCGAGGTCGTGGCGTGAAACGCCCTGTGCGTCGAGCTGGCGCTCGACCACGATCTGCGTGGCGATGCCCGCGTGGTCGGTGCCCGGCTGCCACAGCGTGTTGTCGCCGCGCATGCGGTGGTAGCGCGTGAGCGCATCCATCAGGGTCTGGTTGAAGCCGTGACCCATGTGCAGCGTGCCGGTGACGTTCGGCGGCGGCAGCAGGATGCAGAAATTGGGCTTGTTCGGGGTGTTGGTGTCCAGACCGGCAGCGAAGTAGCCGCGCGATTCCCACTCGGGGTACCAGCGGCGCTCGATGTCGGCCGGTTCGAAGCTCTTGGCCAGCGTCATGACGGGTGCGCGTGAATGCAAACCGTCGATTATAGAGGCTGGTCCGGCCCTTCCGATGGCTTAAAGAACACGGCCGCATCGGTCACCGCTGCGCAGCGCGCTTCGATTTCGCCGGCGATGCTGTCACGCAGGTCGAGTACCGCCTGTTCGCGGATGCGCGTCGTGGCCTTGCCCGCTGCTTCACTGACCGCCTGCTCCATGGCCGCCCGAATTTCGATGCCGACCAGTGCAGGCAGGGTGGTGGTGCTCCAGTCGTCGATCAGGCTCTGGATCAGGCCGGCGAGATCCGCGAAACGCTCCGTCAACGCTTCGGCCGTCACGCGCTGCGCGCTCTGCAGCGCTTCGTCGCGCGCCTGAGCGGTGACTTCCGCGGTCACACGCTGCGTCACCTCGGCCGTGTTTTCGCGTGCGACGCGCTCGGTCACTTCCGCCGTCACCCGCTCGGTGACTTCGGCTGTCACCTGCTCGGTCACGCGCGCGCTCACTTCGGCGCTGACACGTTCCGTTACTGCCGCCGTAACGCTGGCCGTCACCTGCCGCGTCACTTCCTCCGTCACTGCAGCAGTGACTTCCCCGGTCACACGCTGCGTCACCTCGGCAGTGACCGCGGCAGTGATTTCCTCCGTCCGGTCCGGTGGTTCGGGCGGGGCGATCAGCGCCTGCAGATCGACCTCTTCGGTCAGCAGCGGTATGCCGTCATCGACGGGTCCCGGTGCGGTGTGTCCGGCGACGAAGGTGCGGCTGCGCCGCATCAGGCTGTCTGCACGACCGAGGAGGTCGTTGCTCATGCCTCGGCGGCCGTGGCGTGGCGGGTGTGCATTTCGAAGCCTCCCTGGCGGTAGCGTACGAAGCGCGCGCGTGCTGCTTCGCGGTCGGCGCTGTCCAGGCCGACGATTTCAACGATGTGATGACGTTGTTCGAAGCCGTCGGGCAACTGAGCCGACAGGTTCAGCAACAGCGCATCGGCCGGCGCCCGCGAGGGCTGACTGCCGATGCAGACCGGTGTGCTGTCGGCCAGCGGGTGGCCGTCGCGCACGTGAGGTACGAAGGACAGGTGTTCGAAGGTCCACAACATCTGGTCGACGCGTGCGGCGAGCAGATCGTCGGTGCAATGAATCCATACGCGCCGGCCGGTCCCGTGCCACTGCGCCACCAGTTCGCAGGCGTGGCGCAGCTTGTCCGGCGCGTCGTGATGGAAATCGACCCGAGGCACGGTGGTCAGCTCGCGCGTTCGATCAGGAAGTGCACCAGCAGCGATACCGGGCGACCGGTGGCGCCCTTTTCCTTGCCGCTCTTCCATGCGGTGCCCGCGATGTCCAGATGCGCCCACTTGTATTTCTTGGTGAAACGCGCGAGGAAGCAGGCCGCGGTGATGGAGCCGGCCGGCCGGCCGCCGATGTTGCCCATGTCGGCGAAGTTGCTCTTCAACTGCTCCTGGTAGTCTTCCCAGATCGGCAGGCGCCAGGCACGGTCGTGCGACACCTTGCCGGCATCGAGCAGTTCGTCCGCCAGCGCGTCGTCGTTGGCCATCAGGCCACTGGTTACATGGCCGAGCGCAATGATGCAGGCGCCGGTGAGGGTGGCGATGTCGATCACGCAGGCCGGTTCGAACCGTTCGGCGTAGGTGAGTGCGTCACACAGGATGAGGCGGCCTTCGGCGTCGGTGTTCAGGATTTCGATGGTCTGGCCCGACATCGACTTGACCACGTCGCCGGGACGCGTTGCAGCACCCCCCGGCATGTTCTCGACTGTCGGAATCAGGCCGACCACATTGATCGGCAGTTTCATCGCCGCGATCGCCTGCAGCGTACCCAGCACGCTGGCAGCGCCGCACATGTCGTACTTCATTTCGTCCATGCCTTCGCCAGGCTTCAGCGAAATGCCGCCGGAGTCGAAGGTGACGCCCTTGCCCACCAGCACCACGGGTGCGTCGGCCTTCTTGCCGGCGCGGTACTCCATGGCGATGAATTTCGGCGGCTGACGCGAGCCGTTCGATACCGACAGCAGCGAACCCATGCCCAGCTTCTGCATGTCGGCACGGTCCAGCACGGTAACGGCAATGCCATTCTTGCGGCCGATCTCCTGCGCCTGCTCGGCGAGGTAGGTAGGCGTGCAGACGTTGGGCGGCAGGTTGCCGAGCGTTTTCGTCAGCGCCAGGCCGTGGCCGATGGCTGCGCCCTGATGCAGGGCGGATTCCGCCGCTGCTGCGCTGCATTTCTTCGGCAGCGTGAAGGCCATGGCGGCGAGCGCGCGAGAATCGTCCTTCTTGTGGCGCGCGTGGGTGTCGTAGCGGTACAGCACGTCGAGTGCGATGCTCGCGGCCTGACGCAGTGCCCAGACTGCGCCCGACTTGCGCGGTGCTTCGTCCGCCAGGGTGCTGACGGCGTCCGCTGCGCCGGTGTCGCGCAAGGCACGTACGCTGGCGGCGACCGCGTCGCGGTACTCGCGGACGCCGAAATCCTTTTCCTTGCCCAGACCGACCAGCAGAACGCGGTCGGCCGCAACACCCGGCAACTTGTGCAGCAGCAGCGTGTTGCCTGCCTTGCCTTCCATGTCGCCGCTGCCGACGATTTCGGTGATGCGACCCTTGCTCGCCGCGTCGATGGCCGCCGCAGCGGGGGTGAGCTTGCGCGATTCGTACACGCCGACGATCACTGCGCCGGTGCGCAGTTTCTCGGGGCTACCGCTCTTTATGCTAAATTCCACCCGCTTCTCCTCTGGTCAATTCGCGCCGCTTCAATCGACCGATTATCGGTGTGAAGCCGCACACGAGTCAAAAAGAACGCTGCGGCCCCATGGCACAGCCGTTTTGCACGGAGCCCCAGGCTTGATCTTCCAGCGCGCCGCCCTGCGCGAATTCGCCAGCACTGCACTGACGGTCTTCGTGGCCCTGTTTGCCATCGTCCTGTCGACGCAACTCGTCCGCCTGCTCGGACAGGCCGCGGGCGGAAAAGTGGCATCCGAAGCCGTCATGGCACTGCTCGGTTTCGGCGCGCTCCGCTACCTGTCGGTCATCCTGTCGCTCACGCTGTTCATTGCGATATTGCTGTCTATGTCGCGCAGCTGGCGTGATTCGGAAATGGTGGTGTGGTTCTCGACTGGTGTGCCGTTGTCGGCATGGATACGTCCGGTACTGTTTTTCGCCGTTCCGATGGCCGTTGCGGTTGCCGTATTGTCCCTTTACCTGGCGCCCTGGGCGCTCAACAAGAGTGCCGAGTTCCGGACTCGCATGAGCAATCGCGACGACGTGGCGCAGATGTCTCCCGGCAGTTTTCGGGAGTCGTCGCAGGCAGACCGCGTGTTTTTCGTGGAGAGCGGCGACGGCAAGGACGGTGCGGTCAAGAACATCTTCGTCAGCACCACCGAAGACGAAAAGCTCGGTGTGATGGTGGCCGGCGACGGCTACACCCAGACGGTGGCGAACGGCGACCGCTTCGTCGTCATGCTCGATGGCCGGCGCTACGAGGGCAGGCCGGGCAGTCCGGAATATCGCGTGATGGAGTTCGAACGCTACGCGGTGCGCATCGAGACCCGGGAAGCGCAGGGTGTCGAAGTACGCCCCCACCTGCTGACCGTGGATGAACTGCTTGCTGCGCCTACGCCGCCGAATATGGCTGAATTCGCATTTCGCGTCGGTCTTCCGATCGCCGCGCTGAACCTCGCGCTGCTGGCGATTCCGCTGTCCTTCGTCAATCCGCGGGCCGGTCGTGCGACCAATCTGCTCATGGCGCTGCTGATCTATCTGACTTACTCCAATCTGCTGAGCATCACGCAGGCGTGGGTCGCGCAGGGCAAGCTGTCGTTCGCCAGCGCGTTGTGGTCGCTGCACGGCGGCATGTTCCTGCTGCTTGCCGTACTGTTTGCGTGGCGTATTTACGCCAATATGCCCCGCGCCTGGCTGAGTCGCTGATCATGCTGATACACGAGCGTTATATTGCACGGGAAGTCCTGCTCGCATCGCTGCTGGTGCTGGCATCCTTCCTTGGCCTGTTCGGGTTCTTCGACCTGATCAACGAGCTGGACAACCTCGGGCGCGGCGATTACGGGCTCGAGCACGCCGTGATGTATACGGTGCTCACCATGCCTGGCCGGGTGTATGAAACCCTGCCCATCGCGGTACTCATCGGCGGTCTGTACGCCCTGACGACCCTGTCGCGTCATTCCGAAATCACGGTGCTGCGTGCGTCCGGTGTGTCGACGGCAAGGCTGTTGCGGCTGCTTGCGCGCATCGGGCTGCCCTTTGTTGCGCTCACTTTCGTGACGGGTGAATTCATTGCACCGCCCGCCGAAAGGGCGGCCCAGGAGCTCAAGCTGGCAGCCCGCTCGCAGCTGCTGACCAGTGAGTTCCGCAGCGGCTTCTGGATCAAGGACGAAAACAATTTCGTCAATGTAGGCAGGGTCACACCTGACGGCAAGCTGCAGAAGGTGCGGATCTTCGAATTCGACGGCAGGCGCGTGCTGCTGTCGGTGTCGGAGGCGGAGGCGGCCGGTTATTCGACCGAGGAAGGCTGGATGCTGACCGGCGTCAGCCGCACGGAGTTCTCCGGCGAAGGTGCAAAAGTGAGCCAGCATGAACGGCTGGCCTGGCAATCTGCGCTGAGTCCCGATGTGATGAGCGTGATGCTGGTCGTGCCCGAGCGCATGTCGGCCTGGAAGTTGTGGCACTACATCCAGCATCTTGTCGACAACCATCAGGAAACCGGCCGTTACGAGATCGCGCTGTGGAAGAAGTTCACGTATCCGCTGGCCTGCATCGTGATGCTGGCGCTGGCGCTGCCGTTCGCCTACATGCACAACCGCAACTCTGCGGTCAGCATCAAGGTGTTCACCGGTGTGATGATAGGCGTGTTCTTCCACATGCTGAACGGCCTGTTCTCAAACCTTGGAGCAATCAACTCGTGGCCGCCCTATGCGGCCGCGCTGACACCCGGCCTGCTTTTCATGTTCGCTGCGGCTGCGATGCTGTGGTGGGAAGACCGGCGCTGAAGTCTATTTGATGCGAATGACGCGCGTGCCGGCCAGCCGGTCGTGCAGGAACTGGCGCTCGCGGTCGAACAGGGCCCAGATCAGTCCGGCGCCGCAGAACAGCAGTGATGGCCAGCTCAGCAGGTAGCGCAGAAGCGCCCGCCGGAACTGCGGTGGTGTGTCCTGCGTGGCATCGACCAGCCGGATGCCCCACGTCTGCATCGCGAGGGTCTGGCCACCGCTCTTCCAGTAGTGCACGAAGTAGAGCCCGAGCAGCAGTGTCGCGTGCAGCCAGGCGAACCAGCCCTGCGGCGCAACCTCGAAAAAGACACCGACCAGCAGATTAGGCAGCATGAAACCGGCCGCCAGTACGCCCAGCAGCAGAAGCGACTCGTAAAGGAGTGATGCAAGGCGCCGGCGCAGGCCGGCGGCAGGGAAGCGGAGGGTGTCGGACATTGGATGTAACCGGCAGCGAGTGGCTGCGGAAAAACCTTATTGACGAACCGGAGGAACAGCCCCCGGCATCTTGCCAGCGGGACGTTGACTGGCGCCGAGCCGTTTGCGTTCGTCGCGTGACAGCCCTTCGTACGCTTCCCACTGTTTGGCAAGCGTTTCGCGTTGATCCGGGGGGAGCGACTGAAGTCGTTTATACCGTTCGCGCGCCTCGACGCGTTCTTCCGGCGTGAGGGTCGCCCAGTAACTCATGCGCGCACGCATCCGGGTCTGTTCTTCCGGGGTCATGGAAGGGAAACGTTTGGCCAGATCCAGCCACTTGCGACGACGTTCGGCATCGAGATGGTTCCAGTCGCCGCCCAGAGGCGTCAGCACATCACGCTGCGCCGGGTCGAGTTGCTGCCAGTCCGGCGGGGAATCTGCCTGGGCGACTGCAGAGGCCAGCAGCATGCACGCCGAAAGCCATGTGCGCAGACCGCGCATCAGCGGCCTCCCTGACCATCCACCCAGGCACCGAAACCACGGTCCAGGTAGGCATCTATGGGGAGGTCGTCGGTCAGCAACGCGCTGTCGATGTCGACCATGCGATCACGCTTCTCGGCTTCCGAGTAACTGCCGGCCGCAGCGGCGATCAGGGCGAGCATGACGATGCCGATTGCCGGAACAAGCACTTCGCGTATCCAGCCATCGAGCCCGGTCGAGAAAAAACCGGCGGGCTGAAGGCGCGCGATGAGGCTGCGTCGGGGCGTGTATAGCGCGATCGCCCGCTGTCTCGACTGCGCAAGTCGAAATGCGATATCGGGAGAGAGGTCGGCAGATGACGCTTCGAGCGCAGCACGCGCGCGACGGCCGATGGCAGCTTCGTCGGAAGGGGCGAGCAACGGCATGAGTTCGTCTTTGTTCATAGCTTGATGCCACGCAATTTCAGGGCGGCGGCGAGGGCGTGCGTTGCACGCGAGCAGTGTGTCTTGACACTGCCCTCTGAACAACCCATCACCGAGGCAGTCTCGGAAATATCCATTTCTTCCCAGTAACGCATCAGAAAGGCTTCGCGTTGACGGCCGGGAAGGCGGGAAATTTCCCGTTCTATCAAAGCCATGACTTCCGTCTGCTCCATGTTCTGCTCCGGTGTCCGGCCCAGCGAGGAAGGCTCGTCGATCACCATCGTTTCCAGCGGATCGTAATCTTCGTCCTCATCCGAGTTGCCGAAGGCCGATAGCAGGGTGGTCCATGTGGAACGGACCTTGCGCCGCCTGAATACATCCCGGATCACGTTTTGCAGGATGCGCTGGAACAACATCGGAAACTCTTCCGCCGGTCGGCTGCCATATTTCTCGGCAAGCTTCATCATGGCGTCCTGCACCGCATCCAGCGCTGACTCCTCGTCCCTCAGGGCGAAGACGGCCTGTTTGAATGCGCGCCGTTCGACTGCGGCGAGAAAGCTTGAGAGTTCGTCTCGGGAAGCCAGAATGATTCTTTCCTGGGGTGAGCGGCAAAGGCCGATACGGTGAATTCCGATCGGATTGAAGGAAGAATCGTTCCCTGCGGATGGGTGATGGGCGGCGTTTCCGGCGCCCGTGCGCCTGCGGACAAATGCCTTGACCGGGCATGGGCCGGGCGCTACCCTTTAATGCTTTTCCGGAATTTTTATACAGGTGGTCTCTATGATTATGACCGGAGCGGAAATTGTAGTCAGGTGCCTTGCAGAAGAAAAGGTGGAATACGTTTTCGGGTATCCCGGCGGCGCCGTTCTCTACCTGTACGATGAATTGTTCAAGCAGGACGTAGTCCGGCACGTTCTGGTCCGGCATGAGCAGGCAGCGCTGCACGCAGCGGATGCCTATTCGCGTTCGACCGATCGCGTCGGCGTCGCGCTCGTCACCTCCGGCCCGGGCGTGACCAATGCGATCACCGGCATTGCCACGGCCTACATGGATTCGATCCCGATGGTGATCATTTCCGGTCAGGTTCCGACGGCCGCCATCGGTCAGGATGCCTTCCAGGAGTGCGACACGGTCGGGATCACGCGTCCGTGCGTGAAGCACAATTTCCTCGTGAAGGACGCCAAGGACATCGCGAGCACCATCAAGAAGGCGTTCTACATCGCCCGAACCGGTCGTCCCGGTCCCGTGCTGGTCGATATTCCGAAGGACATCACCATCGCGAAGGCGGAATTCGAATACCCGAAGACGGTTTCGATGCGTTCGTACAACCCTATCGTCAAGGGTCATCAGGGCCAGATCAAGAAGGCCGTCCAGCTGCTTCTGGAAGCCAAGCGCCCGATGATCTACGCGGGCGGCGGCGTCATCCTGTCCGATTCGTCTGAGCAGTTGGTCAGGTTGGTGCGCACGCTCGGCGCGCCCTGCACCAACACGCTGATGGGCCTTGGCGCCTATCCCGCGACCGACAAGCAGTTCGTGGGCATGCTCGGCATGCACGGCAACTACGAAGCCAACATGGCAATGCAGTACTGCGACGTGCTTATTGCCGTCGGTGCCCGCTTCGATGACCGTGTGATCGGCAACCCGGCTGACTTTGCGCGCATCGCCCGCAAGATCATCCACATCGACATCGACCCGTCGTCGATCTCCAAGCGCGTGAAGGTGGACGTGCCCATCGTCGGCAATCTGCCCGACGTGCTGGACGACATCCTGCGTCTGCTCGATGCATCGAATGACCGCCCCGATCAGGAAGCGCTCGCCGAATGGTGGAAGCAGATCGACGAATGGCGCCGCCGCGACTGCCTGAAGTACAAGCAGAGCGATGAAATCATCAAGCCTCAGTTCGTCATCGAAAAACTCTGGGAAGTGACCAAGGGCGATGCATTCGTCACGTCGGACGTCGGTCAGCACCAGATGTGGGCGGCCCAGTACTACAAGTTCGACAAGCCGCGCCGCTGGTTGAATTCCGGTGGTCTGGGTACCATGGGCGTGGGCATTCCCTACGGCATCGGCGTTCAGCTTGCCCATCCCGGTTCGCCGGTTGCGGTGGTGACGGGCGAAGGTTCGGTGCAGATGAACATCCAGGAGCTGTCGACCTGCAAGCAGTACCGCATACCGCTCAAGATCTGCAGCCTGAACAACCGCTATCTGGGCATGGTCCGTCAGTGGCAGGAAATCATCCACGGCAACCGCTACTCGGAGTCCTACATGGATTCCCTGCCGGATTTCCCGAAACTGGCCGAGGCCTATGGTCACATCGGCATGCGCATCGAAAAGCCGGGCGACGTGGAAGGCGCCTTGCGCGAAGCTTTCAAACGCAAGAACGACCTCGTGTTCCTCGACTTTCAGGTTGATCAGACCGAAAACGTCTATCCGATGGTGATGGGCGGCAAGGGTCTGACGGACATGATCCTTTCGTCCGAGGATCTCTAGGCACAACAACCGATACTGCTTTCACGCGGACCGGTCCGGCGTTGCCGGCCGGGTCGTCCGACAGGATTACCCGCCTGTCGGACAGCGGGCACCGGCCTCCGGCAGTCCGTATCCGCAGTGACGGTTCCAGCAATTCCATTTAAGGCGCTCGCAATGAGGCATGTCATTTCCGTACTGATCGAAAACGAGGCTGGTGCGCTTTCGCGCGTGTCAGGACTGTTTTCGGCTCGTGGCTACAACATCGAATCGCTGACCGTCGCGCCGACCGAAGACGCTTCGCTGTCGCGCATGACCATCATTTCCACCGGCTCGGACGACATCATCGAGCAGATCACGAAGCAGCTGAACAAGCTGATCGAGGTCGTCAAGGTGGTCGATCTGTCCGAGGCGGCGCACATCGAGCGGGAACTGATGCTCATCAAGGTGCGTGCGACCGGCAAGGATCGCGAAGAACTCAAGCGCGTCGCAGACATCTTCCGCGGCCGCGTCATCGATGTCACCGATTCGACCTACGTCATCGAACTGACGGGAAACACAGCCAAGCTGGATTCCTTCGTCGGTGCCATTGATGCATCGCTGATTCTTGAAACAGTGCGCACGGGCGTCTGCGGCATTGGCCGCGGCGACCGCATACTGCGCCTGTAGGCAGTCACGTACCCGCACCACAGCTCAAGCACCACACCACCGCTCAAACCCACACTCAAAAGGGAAAACCCATGAAAGTCTTCTACGACAAGGACGCTGACCTGTCCCTCATCAAAGGCAAGAAAGTCACCATCGTCGGCTATGGTTCGCAAGGCCATGCACACGCGCAGAACCTGTCGGATTCAGGTGTGAAGGTCACGGTCGGTCTGCGCAAGGACGGCGCGTCGTGGAAGAAAGCTGAAAACGCCGGCCTCAAGGTCAAGGAAGTAGCTGACGCAGTCAAGGGAGCGGATCTGGTCATGATCCTGCTGCCTGACGAGAACATTCCGCAGGTCTACTACGGCGACATCGAGCCGAACATCAAGAAGGGCGCGACCCTGGCCTTCGCCCACGGTTTCAACATCCATTACAACCAAGTCGTGCCACGTGCCGACCTCGATGTAGTGATGATCGCGCCGAAGGGCCCTGGCCACACCGTTCGTTCCGAGTACCTGCGCGGAGGCGGTGTGCCGTCGCTGATCGCTGTCTATCAGGACAAGTCGGGCAAGGCGCGTGATCTCGCGCTGTCGTACTCGGCAGCCAATGGCGGTACCAAGGGCGGCGTTATCGAGACCTCGTTCCGCGAAGAAACCGAAACCGACCTGTTCGGCGAACAGACCGTCCTGTGCGGCGGTCTGGTCGAACTGATCAAGGCCGGCTATGAAACGCTGACGGAAGCCGGTTATGCGCCGGAAATGGCCTACTTCGAGTGTCTGCATGAAGTGAAGCTCATCGTTGATCTGATCTTCGAAGGCGGCATCGCCAACATGAACTACTCGATCTCGAACAACGCGGAGTACGGTGAGTACGTGACCGGTCCGCGGATCATCGGTGCCGAAGCCCGTGCTGCGATGAAGGAATGTCTGGACAACATCCAGAACGGCAACTACGCCAAGCGCTTCATTCTCGAAGGCCGTACCAACTATCCCGAAATGACCGCGCGTCGCCGCCTGACCGCGAATCACGAAATCGAGAAGGTCGGTGCAGAGCTGCGCGCAATGATGCCGTGGATTTCGAAGAACAAGCTGGTGGACCAGTCGAAGAACTGATCGTGCTCCGGTTGTGCCCGGTCAGGCCGCATGCGGACGCGGTCTGACCGGGTTTTTGCATTGAAGGCACGCGAGATTCCAGTCTGGCTGCCGCTGCCTTGGTTGTGACCCCGTTCTCCATCCGGTTTCGCAGCATTCCGCAGCGTCCTGTGCCGAAGGGCCAAAGATCCGCCCGTGCATGCGGACGAGGCGCGGTAGCGATGTCATGACGGTGGGGCTGGCGGGGGCTGATCGTCAGGAGCCTGCCTTGTTGCGTCAGGGCCAGCGCGCGCTGTCGGGCGATTCCCGCCGAAGTGCCCCGAACGCACTGTTCTGCCCCGCTCAGCAATGCTGTGCGCGGTTTGCCGGAGTGAACGCATGTCAGAGTTCGAGCCGCAGTACATCAAGCCAGCCGATCCGCTGAAGCGTCGGCGCGGCATTTACATCCTTCCCAATCTGTTCACGACGGCCTCGCTGTTCGCCGGTTTCTACGCCATCGTGCAGGCGATGAACGGCCGCTACGAGTATTCGGCAGTCGCAATCTTCGTCGCCATGGTGCTCGACGGCCTCGACGGGCGCGTGGCGCGGCTGACCCGCACGCAGTCAGCATTCGGTGCGGAGTACGATTCCCTGTCCGATATGGTTTCCTTCGGCGCGGCGCCGGCGCTGATCGCCTATGAGTGGGCCATGCGTGGCCTCGGCAAGTGGGGCTGGATCGCCGCGTTCATCTACTGTGCCGGCGCTGCGCTGCGTCTGGCGCGCTTCAACACCAACATGGGTACGGTCGACAAGCGCTATTTCCAGGGGCTGCCCAGCCCGGCTGCGGCCGCGCTGGTTGCCGGACTGGTGTGGGTGACGACCGACAATGGCGTGACCGGGCCGGACATGAGTTGGTGGGCATTCGGCATCACGTTGTTTGGTGGACTCACGATGGTCAGCAACGTGAAGTTCTGGAGCGGCAAGGACATCAACCTGCGCCGCAGTGTGCCTTTCATCGTGATTTTCGGTTTCGTGCTCGCATTTGTCGCGATCTCCGTCAATCCGCCTGTGGTGCTGTTCGGTTTGTTCGTGGCGTACGCGTTCTCGGGGTATGTGATGCTGCTCGTGAAGGTGCTGGGCAGGAAACCGAGACCACCCGCGGATTGAGTCGGGCCGGACGTTGCCGAGCGGTGGATTTGCATTTATATTCGAGGCCATGAATGCGATCCGCCTTCCGTCTTCCTCCCTCTCGCTGCGCCGCTTGCTGCTCGCCCGGCCGCTGCTGCGCTGCGCGCGCTAAAAAACCTCCCCACAATTTGCTGAAGTCCGTCCGCAGCGCTCGAGAGCCGCTGCGGTGTGATGCCTTATGGCGTCAATGTCGCCCCGATACTGGAGAAAGTCATGTCCGAACGCTTGATCATTTTCGATACCACCTTGCGCGATGGCGAGCAGAGTCCGGGCGCGTCGATGACGCGTGACGAAAAGCTGCGCATTGCCCGACAGCTTGAACGAATGCGGGTCGACGTGATCGAGGCCGGTTTCGCCGCCGCGTCCAATGGTGATTTCGAATCGGTACGTGCAGTCGCCGAAGCGATCCGCGAATCCACCGTGTGTTCACTCGCCCGGGCCAGTGAAAGCGATATCCGCCGTGCCGGCGAAGCCATCAGGCCGGCGGCCAGCGGCCGCATCCACACTTTCATCGCGACCAGCCCGATCCACATGGAAAAGAAGCTGCGCATGACGCCTGATCAGGTGGTTGCGCAGGCCGTCAAGGCGGTCGGCTGGGCACTCGAGTACACGGACGATGTGGAGTTCTCGGCCGAAGATGCGGTGCGCAGCGACATCGATTTTCTGGTGCGCGTATTCTCGGATGTGATCAAGGCCGGCGCGAAGACCATCAACGTACCCGATACGGTCGGTTACTCGGTGCCGGCGCAATGGGCCGAGCGCATGAGAATGCTGATCGAGCGCGTACCTGGCGCCGACAAGGTCGTCTGGTCGACGCACTGTCACAACGATCTCGGCATGGCGGTCGCGAATTCCCTCGCGGCAGTGATGGCCGGTGCGCGTCAGGTCGAATGCACGATCAACGGTCTGGGCGAGCGCGCGGGCAATGCGTCGCTCGAGGAGGTCGTGATGGCGGTGCGCACGCGCCGCGACGTGTTCGGGCTGGAGACGCGCATTGATGCGACGCAGATCGTGCCGGCCTCGCGTCTGGTATCGACCATCACTGGTTATCCGGTGCAGCCGAACAAGGCCGTGGTCGGAGCCAATGCGTTTGCTCACGAATCAGGCATTCATCAGGACGGCGTGCTCAAGCATCGTGAAACCTACGAAATCATGCGCGCCGAAGATGTGGGCTGGAACGCAAACAAGCTCGTGCTGGGCAAGCACTCCGGTCGCAATGCCTTCCGTTCGCGCCTGGGTGATCTCGGCATCGTGGTTGAGTCGGAGGAGCAGTTGAATGTCGCGTTCGCCGCCTTCAAGGAGTTGGCCGACAAGAAGCATGAAATCTTCGATGAAGACCTTCAGGCGCTGATGAGCGACGAATCGGTGACGCCGGAAGAAGAGCTCTACAAGCTGGTTGCGATGAGCGTGAAGTCGGAAACGGGCGAAACACCGCACGCCGTGGTGACCCTGGCCGACGAAGGGCGCGAGCAGCGAGCGGAGTCGAACGGCAGTGGCCCGGTCGATGCAGCATTTCGGGCCATCGAAACTCTGGCAGCAAGCGGTGCCGAACTGCTGCTCTATTCGGTCAACGCCATCACGACCGGCACCGATGCCCAGGGTGAAGTCACCGTGCGGCTCGCGAAGAACGGACGCATCGTGAATGGCCAGGGCGCCGACACCGACATCATCGTCGCTTCGGCCAAGGCCTACATCAACGCGCTGAACAAGCTGCGCGGCGGCCAGAAGCTGAACCCGCAGGGCGAAGGACCGATCTGAAGACGGATGCCGGCGCGACGGGCGTCGGTCTTCAGGCGGGCTTGGCCATCCGGCTCGGCGCCGTCAGCTTCGAGTAGAACATGCAGCTGAGGAACAGCGTCGTCGACAACACCGTGGCAAGCGTCGCGAGTTGTGCAGACAGGCCTGTATCGGAGGTCGCGCGCACGATCGACTCGGTGAAGTACACGAGGCTGAGCAGCGACATCCACTGATGTGTGTAGCGCTTGCCGCGCAGGATGCCGAACAGAGCGGCAAGCAGCGGCACAATCTTGAGCACCAGCCAGGAGCCGCCGGGACGCAGCGGCGCAAGCCACAGCTCCCAGGCGAGTCCGAGCAGGATGAGTCCGATCAGGCTGATGCTGGCAATCAGGTTCCATTGGCGTGCGTTCATGTCAATCGGTCAGTTTCAGTGCGGTGAGTGCCAGCCTGCGGCCGAGCGCAAAGGCAAGGTGTGCTTCGGGCTCCGACAGGTGTGCCACACCGTTGGTGCCCGCAACATGGCTTGCACCATAGGGCGTCCCGCCATCGGGTGTCGTCGCCAGATCCGGTTCCGAATAGGGCAGTCCCACGATGAACATGCCGTGATGCAGCAGCGGCAGCATCATCGACAGCAGCGTGCTTTCCTGTCCGCCGTGCTGAGATGAACTGGCTGTGAACACTGCGCCGGGCTTGCCGGACAGGGCGCCCGACAGCCACTGCGGGCTGGTGCCGTCGAGAAAGTATTTCAGGGGTGCCGCCATGTTGCCGAAGCGGGTCGGACTGCCGAGTGCCAGGCCGATGCATTCCTCGAGGTCGCGCGCTTCCGCATAGGGCGCACCGCTGTCGGGCACGGAGGGCGCCACGGCTTCGCATGTCGCCGACACCGCCGGAACCGTCCGGATGCGTGCCGAAGTGCCGTCGACGGAATCGATGCCGCGCCCGATCTGGCGCGCCAGATTCTGCACCGAGCCGTAGCGGCTGTAATAAAGGACGAGAATTTCTTTCACTGCGGGTGATCCGGCGGAATCGGATACCGGAGTGTACAGGCTTGTCGTCGGACACGTTCCAGGGTCTGTTCACATTCGACCGCGGTACGCCTCGATCCGAACGCATCCGCGCGTGTGACCACATCGGCGCCCGGATTGCGGTCGAGTGTGGACAGACCCTAGCTGGCTGACAGTTCCTTGAGTTCGAAGAGGTCGAAAGCATGCGTCTGCAGGTCGAGGTCCGACAGCTGGGCGTCGCCCAGCCGGCAGCGTGTGGCCGACGCGTGGGCGATGAACAGGTCGCGACCGTCAGCAGTACCGGCACGGAACATGAGCGCCGGATGCGGCCGCCGGTTGGTGAGCGGCGGCAGCCGCAGGGCGGCGACCGGGCGTCGCGGTGCGCCGTTTCCGTCGCTGAAAACGACTGTCGCCGCCTGGGCGCCATGGCTGAGCAGTTCGACGCCCGCTTCGACCCGTTCCGGCTGACTGCTGCGCGCCCAGCGGACGACGCAGATCATCCAGTTGCGGGACCCGAGACTCTTGATCAGCACTGGCGTTCCAGGGCGGATCAGACCCGTCTGACCACTCTCGAGATCGAGTGAAAATCCGCCCGGGCTGTCGTTGCGCACCACCCACCGAGTAGCCTGGCTTTCCCAGTCGCTCGACTGATTGCGATGTTCGAGCAGCTGCCAGATGGCTTCGAAGCCGATCAGCATGAGTACCTGCTGGGTCCGCGTACGACGCGCGTGCTGACGCCGCGGCATTGCCATCCAGCGGGACTGCAGCATGCGCATGAGGCGCCGTGTCGATCGTTCTTCCAGACACGCAGGAAGATGCACATCGCCGGCGTCGCCACCTTCATCAATCAGGTCCAGATGCTGGCCGAGCACCTGACCGAGCCGCTGGCACGAGCAAAAGATCAGGTGTCCGCCGCGTTCGCTGTCGGCCGGTGTGCGAAGGAGCGCGATCGGCCCCTGGTCCAGATCGTCGTCGAGCCAGTACCACGAGTCGAGGTCGCGGTGCGGAGGCTGCATCTGTATCTGCACCGCGCCCGAGTAGCTGCGTACGTATTCGGCAACGTTGAAGAAATCGGCAGGCGCCAGGTTGGGGGGCTGGGCCAGCGCCAGTGCGACCAGTTGCCGGTACAGCTGTTCGGCGTCTGCAGTGCCCGACGTGCCCTGATATCCCGGGGCGCCGGGCGTGCGTGCATAGGGCAGCAGCGCGTTGGCGGTCCGCCACATGCCCTTCGGGTCGTCGGCGCCGATCAGCACATGCAGTGCGTACGCGTCCAGCACGCACACCATCGCATGGCCCGATGCGCGTGCCGGACGCAGTGCTGCGCCCGCATCCAGTGCACCGAGGTAGTCCCGGGCGAGCCGCATGTTTACGTCGCAAAGCTGCGAGGCAGTGGCACGCAGCCCGGCTTCGACCGGCAGGGCGCTGGCCGCCAGTGTCGGCTTGAGCGCGAGCGAGGCGAGCAGGGCCCGATCATGGAAGATGTCGAGTATGCGTACGCGCGCGGCGTGTTCGACAGCCGTTCGTTCGAGCAGATCGAGATGCACGCACAGCGCGGCGACTTCTGCGGCAGCATGGCTGCCCGCCGGGGTGGCGAGCCAGTCGAGAACGATCCGCAGGTCGCCCCCGGTTCGCGCATCTCGGATGAGGCCTTCGATCACGGGCGAAACGGAGGCGGGAAAAGACATCTTCAGCGTGCGTTGCCGGAGCGGATAAAGGCGTGATTCTAGTAAACTCGGGCTTTCAGTGCGCAGGCCATACGCCTCACTTCCTCCCCGATCATGAATGCTTCCACGCACGCCTTGTCCGAACGACCCCGGATCGACCCTGCAGACCGGCTGATCGTCGCGCTTGATGTTCCGAGTGCAGACCAGGCACGGGCCGTGGTCGATCAGCTTGGCGACGCAGTCCGGTTCTACAAGATCGGACTCGAACTGTTCATGACCGGCAACTATTTCGAGTTGCTCGACTGGCTGGTGGCACGCGACAAGAAGGTATTCGTCGACCTGAAGTTCTTCGACGTGCCTGAAACGGTGCGTTCGGCCGTGCGGGCGCTGTCGGGCAGCGGTGCGACCTTCGCCACGGTGCATGGCAACCAGGCCATCATGGAAGCGGCCGGTGCCGACAAGGGACCGCTCAGCATCCTGGCTGTCACGGTGCTCACCAGTCTTGACCGCGGCGATCTGGACGATCTCGGATTCGCCTGTGATGTCGAGGCACTCGTGTTGTCGCGCGCGCGACGCGCGCTCGCTGCGGGCTGCGACGGCGTCGTGTCGTCCGGGCTCGAAGCGCCGGCCATTCGTGCCGAACTGGGTTCGCGCGTACTGGTGGTCACCCCCGGTATCCGTCCGGTGGAGAATCGTCCTGCCGACGATCAGAAGCGCACGGTCGATGTTGCCCAGGCTCTGGCCAACGGGGCCGACTATCTGGTTGTGGGGCGTCCGATACGCAACGCTGCGGACCCTGCAGCGGCCGCCTGGCGCATGCAGCAGCAGATCGCTCAGGCGCTGGGCGCCGGCTGAGCCGGACCGTCGAGCGGATCAGCCCTACGGATGATGATGCTCATGCGGTCCATGCGGCATACTTGATCCATTCCAAGTCAATTTCGGGGCAGACCCGCGCTCGAGTGCTCGCGTCAGGACACTCATATCCGGCACGTTCGGCACGCTCACACTGGATGGCGGTGTGGCGGCTGTTCGCACTCGTGGTCGGCTGCCTTCTGAGTCAGGCAGTGATGGCCACGTCGGTGCTCGTCGTGTTGAGCGAAGCGGGCGGCGCCTACGCGGAATTCGCGGAAGCGCTGAAGGCCGAGCGCGATGCACGTGGCGGCTACTCCATCGTCGTGCTGCAGCGCACCGATTTCTCTCCCAAGGATCTGCAGTCGCATGATCTGGCGGTTGCCGTCGGTGCCGGAGCGCTGCGTGCCATCGCCCAGGCCGAGTCCTCCATTCCCGTGCTCAGCACGCTGGTGCCGAGGCCCGTCTTTGACGCCACTGCCGGCGCGGTGCCCGGACGCAGGTGGTCGGCCATCCATATCGATCAGCCGTTCTCCAGACAATTCGCGCTGATCCGTCTCGCCCTGCCGGACGCGAACCGCATCGGCGTGCTGTGCGATCTGACCCGACCGTATGACATGCAGCCGCTAAGGGATGCCATTGCAGACACGCCCCTGCAGCTGGTGTTCGAAGCCTTCAGTGGCGAATCTGGATTGTTCCCGTCCTTGTCCCGGGTACTCGAACAGTCCGATGTGTTTCTGGCCCTGCCCGACCCGCAGATCCACAACGCGGGCAACGTCCGCAACCTGTTGCTGACCTCGTTTCGCGCGCGCGTGCCGGTGATCGGATTTTCCGCAGCCTACGTGCGCGCCGGTGCGGTCATGTCGTTGTACTCGACGCCGGAACAGATGGCACGGCAGGCGTCCGATGCTCTGGTTGGCTGGACGCGCGATCGCATCTGGCCCGTCGCGCAGCATCCGCGTCACTTCACCGTGTCGGTCAACGCACATGTGGCGCGTTCTCTGGGTCTGCGCATCGAGGATGGCGACATGCTGCGCGATCGTCTGGTGCGGCAGGAGAGGCTGCCATGAAGCACTGGGGAATACGCTCGCGCGTGCTGCTCGTTGCGCTGGCTCCGCTGCTGGTCTGCGGCCTGGCGGGCGGCGTATGGCTGGTGGTGCACCGTCTGGCCGAACTCGAAGTCGCGCTGATAGAGCGCGGGCATGCCACGGCACGCCAGGTTGCCGCCTCGGCGGATTACGGTGTGTTTTCGGGCAATACCGATGCCCTTGTGTCGCTGATCGAATCGGCTCGCCGCGAGACTGACATCACGGGCATCCTGGTGTCCAGCGGCAACGGTGATCTGGTCGTGTCGGGTGGTGTGCTCAGCCGCGAGGCGTATGTCCCGGGTGCCCGGGTGCCCGGGCTGACGCTGGTCGAACTCGAGTCGTCGACCCTGTTCATCGAGCCGATCATGCGTGGCTCGGCGCTCAGCGATCAGGATGTGTTCGACGGGCTGGAAGACGGGCCCGAGGATCGGCGGGCGCCCGGCTGGGTGCTGGTCGAGGTGTCGCGCAGCCGGGTCGAAGCGCTGAAAAGGGATTTCATCATCAACAGCGCACTCATCATTTCCGCCGCGCTGCTCGCAGCGAGTGCCTTCGCCATGCGCATCAGCCTGACCGTGACGAGCCCGGTGCGCGAGGTGTCCCGCGTGGTCCGTCGCATCGGCGAAGGGCATCTGTCGGAGCGCGTCGACGTCACCGGTGGTGGGTCGCTGCGTACGCTGCGTGACGGTGTCAACAACATGGCCGAACGCTTGACGCGCGCGCGCGACGAGCTCGAAGCACGGATCGCCGACGCGACCCGGCAGTTGCGCAGCCGCACCGATGACGCGGAACGCGCGAATCACGCGAAGTCCCGCTTCCTTGCAGCAGCCAGTCACGACCTGCGGCAACCGATGCATGCGCTGGGGCTGTTCGTGGCCGAACTTGCCGAGCGGCTGCACGGGTCGGAGCATCGTCCGCTGATCAGGCAGATCGAGGAGTCCGTGGGGGCGATGGAAGACCTGCTCGATGCCCTGCTCGATATGTCGAAGCTCGATGCCGGCGGTGTCACTGCAAGGCGTTCGGAATTTCCGCTTCAGCCGCTGCTGTCCCGCGTGCTGGAGGATTTCTCTGCAGACGCGCTGCAGTGGGGACTGCGCCTGAAGCTGCGGGCGACCGATCTCTGGGTCGAATCCGACCCGCTGCTGCTCGAGCGGATCATGATCAACCTCGTGTCCAACGCGGTGCGCTACACGCAGTACGGCGGCGTGCTCGTCGCGGCACGCCGGCTCGGTGATCGCGTACGCATCGAAGTGCGGGACTCCGGTCCGGGCATTCCGGAAGAAGCGCACGAGATGATCTTCGAAGAGTTCTATCAGTTGCAGAACCCGGCGCGGATACGAGGTCAGGGGCTGGGATTGGGCCTGTGCATCGTGCGCAGGCTGGCAGGGCTGCTCAGTCACGATGTGACGGTACGTTCGCGCACCGGCAAGGGCTCGGTGTTCGCGATCGAAGTGCCGCGGGGCGAGGGTGTGGAACGTACGCAGCACGAACGTCCGCCGGAAGTCCTGCCGGACAGGATTTCACTGTTTGTGGTCGTGATCGACGACGATGCTGCGTCGCGCACCAGCATCGCCGGCCTGCTGGCGTCGTGGGGCTGTCATGTCCTGTGTGCTGCAACGCTGTCGGAAGCGCGCGATGCGATGCGCCAGCGCGAAAAGCAGCCTGTGCTCATCCTGTGCGATTTTCGCCTTGCTGCAGTCGCCAGCGGCATCGATGTGCTCGATGCGCTGCTGGCCGAAGAGACCGGCGACATCGCAGCTGCACTGGTGACCGGAGATACCGATCCGCACGTCCGGCGTCTCGCCGCAGAGCGGGGTTATCCCGTCCTGCACAAGCCGGTTCGTCCGGCCAGACTGCGCGTGCTGATACAGCAGGTGCTTTCGCAGTCGTACGATCAGGCTTCCGAATGAGGTCGTTGTTCCGGCTTTTGTGATGGCAGCTTGCTGCTTCGGCCGTTCTTCGCTAGACTCGCGGGTTTTCCTCGTTTTGAAGGAAGTGTAATGGTCGTCATTCGTCTCGCACGTGGGGGCGCCAAGAAGCGCCCGTTTTTCAATATCGTTGCGACCGATTCCCGTAATCGCCGCGACGGCCGCTTCATCGAGCGTGTCGGCTACTACAACCCGGTTGCACCGGAAGGTACCGGCCTGTCGGTCAATGCGGAACGTCTGGCCTATTGGACGAGCGTCGGCGCACAACTGAGCCCGACTGTCGCCCGCCTGGTCAAGCAGGTCGCCTGATTTCCGGCTCCGGCAGCGACATGGTCGTGCTGGGGCGATTGTCGGCGCCGTTCGGAGTGCAGGGCTGGTTGAGGCTGCACGCCTTCGGCGACGATCCGCAATCCTGGCAGGTCATCAAGGACTGGCGCGTCAGTGCAGATGCCGATGCGCCCGCCGGGCAGTGGAACACGCTGAAACTGGCGGGATTCAAGCTCCAGAACACCGGACCGGTCGTGAGGTTCGAGGGCTGCGATGACCGGAATTCGGCCGAAAGGCTGGTCGGTCTTTACGTCGCAGCGCTTCGTCAGGATCTGCCCGCGACCGGGGAAGATGAGTATTACTGGGGTGATCTGATCGGTCTTGCCGTGGTCAACACGGTGGGCGAGCATCTCGGACGAATTGATCGCCTGATGGAAACGGGCGCGGATGATGTATTGGTCGTCGTCGACGCGTCCGCCTCTTCGGACAAGCCGGTCGAACGATTGATTCCTTTCGTGTCCGCGGTGGTGAAGGATGTCGATCGCGATGCCGCGGTCGTGCGCGTAGAGTGGGACGCCCAGTGGTAGGGGTGCAGGATGAAGCACTGCCGGCGTCTCCGGCCGATGCCTTGATCACGTTTGAAGTGGTCACGCTGTTTCCGGAGATGTTTGCTGCGATCGAACGCAGCGGAATCACGCGTCGCGCGATGGAGCGCGGTCTGTGGCAGGCGCATTACACGAATCCGCGTGATTTCGCGGTGGATGTGCATCGAACGGTGGACGATCGCCCTTATGGCGGTGGTCCGGGCATGGTGATGATGGCCGAGCCTCTTGCGCAGGCCATTGCGACATGCAGGTCGCGCCAGGGCGGCGCGGCGCAGGTGATTCACTTTTCGCCGGCGGGCGAGCGACTGACGCATCGCCGGGTGATGGATCTGACGAGTGCAAAAGCGGTCGTCCTGTTGTGCGGTCGGTATGAGGGGATGGATCAGAGATTGATCGATCACCATGTCGATCTGGAACTTTCGCTGGGCGATTTCGTGTTGTCCGGCGGTGAGATTCCGGCCATGGCGCTGATGGATGCAATCGTCCGTCAGCTTCCCGGTGCGCTGAATGACGCGAGTTCGGCTGTCGAGGACTCGTTCGTGTCCGGCCTGCTCGACTGTCCGCACTACACGCGGCCGGAAACGTGGGAAGGCGAAGCTGTACCTGAAGTACTGCTGTCCGGTGACCATGCGCGCATCAGGCGCTGGCGGGCGGAACAGGCACTGGCACTGACGCGCAGGCGTCGTCCGGACCTGCTCTGAACGGATCGGCAGGCAACACAGATGTTGCAGAGGGTGGTTTCAATGCGGATCACCCACCAATAAACGCGCGCATCACGGAATATGTGCTCTGCGGCAAGGCAATGCCACTGACCAGGAGTTGTTTTAATGAATCTGATCGAGCAGCTTGAAAAGGAAGAGATCGCCCGTCTGGCGAAGAACATCCCCGATTTCGCCCCGGGCGACACGGTTATCGTGAACGTGAATGTGGTCGAAGGCGAGCGCAAGCGCGTCCAGGCGTATGAAGGCGTGGTCATCTCGAAGCGCAATCGCGGCCTGAACTCGAACTTCATCGTGCGCAAGATTTCGAGCGGAGAAGGTGTCGAGCGCACGTTCCAGACCTACTCGCCGCTGATCGCATCGATCGAGGTGAAGCGCCGCGGCGACGTGCGCCGCGCCAAGCTGTACTACTTGCGCGAGCGCTCGGGCAAGTCGGCGCGCATCAAGGAAAAGCTGGTCCGTCGCGCAGCCCCGGCTGCGAAGCAGGGCTGAGCCAGGCCGGTTCGGGTGCCGAGGCACCCGCAATGAAAAAGGGACCTTCGAGGTCCCTTTTTCATTGGTATCCCGCGCCGGTCACGGCAACCTCAAGGAAGGCCGGGCAGCCTCCCCGATGTTGCCCGCGGCGCCTTACTGCAGCGCCGCCAGCACCTGTGCCCGTATGCCCTCTGTATCCAGACCGACCTCCGCCATCAGTTGCGCCGGATCGCCGTGATCGACGAACCGGTCGGGAAGGCCGATGCGGACGACGCGACAAGCCAGTCGTTCCTCGTTCACCACGCGTTCCACTTCGCCGCCCGCACCGCCGATCAGCGCGTTCTCTTCCAGCGTCACCAGCACGCGATGACGCTGCGCCAGTTCGATCACCAGCGCCCGGTCGAGTGGTTTGGCGAAGCGCATGTTGGCCACGCTCGCATCGAATTCGTCTGCCACCGCCAGCGCCGGCGCGAGTGTCGCGCCGAAGGCGAGCAGTGCCGCCTCGCCTGTGCCCGGTCGGCGCAGTTCGCCGCGCCCGATCGGCAGGGCAGTCATTTCAGCCTGCGGCAGCACGCCGGGGCCGCTGCCGCGCGGATAGCGCACCGCACTCGGCCCCTCGTACAGGTAGGCGGTGTAGAGCATCTGCCGGCACTCGTTCTCGTCGCTCGGCGTCATGATGACGATGTTGGGCAGGCACAGCAGGTAGGACAGATCGAACGCACCGTGATGCGTCGCACCATCTGCGCCGACCAGACCGGCACGGTCGAGCGCCATCATGACCGGCAGGTTCTGCAGGCACACGTCGTGGATCAGCTGGTCGTAGGCGCGCTGCAGGAAGGTCGAGTAGATCGCGACCACCGGCTTCATTCCTTCGCATGCGATGCCTGCAGCGAACGTCAGTGCGTGCTGCTCCGCGATGCCGACGTCGAAGTAGCGCTTCGGATATTCGCTGGCGAAACGCACCATGCCGGAACCTTCGCGCATGGCCGGCGTGATCGCCATCAGCTTCTCGCTCTGTGCCGCCATGTCGCACAGCCAGTCGCCGAACACTTGCGTGTAGGTGAGCTTGCCGGCGCCCTTGGCCGTCTGGATGCCCGCATGGTGATCGAACTTGCCCACCCCGTGATAGAGGACGGGATCGGCCTCGGCCAGCTTGTAGCCGTAGCCCTTCTTCGTGATCACGTGCAGGAATTTCGGGCCGGGCAGTTCGCGCAGGTTTTCGAGCGTCGGCACCAGCGCGTCGAGGTCGTGGCCGTCGATCGGGCCGTAGTAGTGAAAGCCGAATTCCTCGAACAGCGTGCCCGGCGTGATCATGCCCTTCACGTGTTCTTCAGCGCGCTTGGCGAATTCCTTCAGCGAGGGCGCCAGTTCGAGCACCTTTGCACCGGCCCGGCGCGCAGCGTTGTAGGTCTGGCCGGACAGCAGGCGGGTCAGGTACTTGTTCAGTGCCCCGACCGGCGGCGAGATCGACATGTCGTTGTCGTTCAGGATGACCAGGATGTCCGCATCTTCGACACCGGCGTTGTTCAGCGCTTCGAACGCCATGCCCGCCGTCATTGCGCCGTCACCGATCACCGCAATGCTGTGCCGCTTCTGCCCCTGTGCGCGGGCGGCGACCGCCATGCCCAGTGCCGCCGAGATCGACGTCGACGAATGGGCGGTACCGAAGGTGTCGTATTCGCTTTCGCAGCGCCGCGGGAAACCGCTCACGCCGTGATACTGGCGCAGCGTCGACATGCGCTCGCGTCGGCCGGTCAGTATCTTGTGCGCGTAGGTCTGGTGGCCCACATCCCACACGATGCGGTCGTGCGGCGTGTTGTACACATGGTGCAGGGCGACCGTGAGTTCGACCGTGCCCAGGTTCGACGAAAGGTGCCCGCCCGTGCGCGACACCGATTCGACCAGGAACTTGCGCAGCTCGGTCGCCAGCGGCGCCAGTTCGCGCGCATCCAGGGCGCGCACGTCGGCCGGCGAATGGATGGTGTCGAGCAGCGGGTATGTGCTCATCGTTTGCAGGGATCTGTCCATGTTCAATTCCGCCTTGTCAGCACGAAGTCGGCGAGTTCGCGCAGGCGCTGTGCCTTGTTGCCGAAGCCGGAGATGCTTTCAATCGCTTCGCCGTGAAGTTCACGGGCACGTTCGCGTGCCCGACCGATACCCAGTGTGCTGACATAAGTCGGTTTGTTGTCGGCGGCGTCCTTGCCCGCTGTCTTGCCCAGCGCGGCCGTGCTGGCTTCGCAATCGAGCACGTCATCGACCACCTGGAACAGCAGTCCGACGGTTGCCGCATACTGATCCAGCTGCGCCGAGCCGGCGACGTCCAGTTCGCCGCACGCGGCGCCCAACCGGGTCGCACAGCGTATCAGCGCGCCGGTCTTGTGGATATGCATGAATTCGAGTTCTTCGACCCCCAGCGACAGACCGACCGACTCCAGGTCGATGGCCTGACCGCCCGCCATGCCGCGCGAACCGGATGCAACGGCCATCTGCGAAATCATCCGGATGCGTGTGTCGGCGCTCACCCGGCAGTGCTCGGACAGCAGCAGGAAGGCCAGCGACTGCAGGCTGTCTCCGACCAGCAGCGCGGTGGCGTCGTCGTACGCGACATGGACCGTAGGCTTGCCGCGACGCAGCACGTCGTCGTCCATGCACGGCATGTCATCGTGCACCAGCGAATAGGCATGGATCATTTCCACCGCGCACGCGGCCGCGTCCAGTGCAGCCGGTGCCGCGCCCGACAGGGCGCCGGCTGCGTGACAGAGCAGCGGGCGTATGCGCTTGCCGCCGCCCAGCACGGCATAGCGCATGGCCTGATGCAGGCGCGCGGGAGCGATTGTTTCTGCGGGAAGAAAATGATCCAGCGCGCTTTCTGTGCGCTGCTGGATGGCGCCGACCCACTCACCGAATGACTGTGCGACCTCAGTCATTGCCGTTGCTCGTTTCGGCCGGGAAGTCCTTCAGCAATCCGTCTTCCAGTATCTGCACTTTCTGCTCTGCGGCGCTCAGTGCTGACTGGCAGTGACGCACCAGTTCCACTCCCCGCTGATAGCGCTCGAGTGCGCTGTCCAGAGGCAGCTTGCCGTCTTCCATGGCGCGTACGATGGTTTCGAGTTCTTCGATGGCGTTTTCGAAACTGGCGGGTGAAGACTCCGCTTCTGCTTTTCTGATCATGCTGTCGCGTTACCTTGGGCTAACTCTGAAAAATAGCTGATCCACCTCAGGCGGTCAAACCCGCAACTGGTTATACTCCCCGGCCTTGTCACGCGCAGCCGTCCCTCGCACGCTCGCGCACAGACGACTGTGCCGTGTGTCCCGCCCAGGCCGGCTCGCGGTTTTCCAACTTTGACTTCGGGGGTTGGGGAATGTCCGATATACAGTCCATTGCCCGTCTGGATCCGGCTCAAACGCAGTTTCCGGTGTCCTGGTATTTTGATGCACCGCTTTTCGAAGCCGAAAAGCGGCTGCTGTTCGACGGTGGACCGGGTTACGTCGGGCACGAATTGATGGTGCCCAATGCAGGCGACTTCCAGACGCTGGCCTGGGCCGACGACGCGCTCATGCTCGTGCGCAACGAGTCCGGCATCGAACTGCTGTCCAATGTGTGCCGCCATCGCCAGGCGCTGATGCTGCAGGGACGCGGCAACACGCCGAACATCGTCTGCCCGGTGCATCGCTGGACCTACGACACGCGCGGCGAACTGCTCGGCGCTCCGCATTTTCCGAAGACGCCCTGCCTCAACCTGAAGCGCGGCCCGCTGGTCAACTGGAACGGGTTGCTTTTTTCCGGCAAGCGCGACGTGCTGGCCGATCTGGCGGGCATGCAGGTGGCGCCGGATCTCGACTTTTCGGGCTACAGGCTCGATCACGTCGAAATGCACGAGTGCAATTACAACTGGAAGACCTTCATCGAGGTCTATCTGGAGGATTACCACGTCGAGCCCTTCCATCCAGGCCTCGGCAAGTTCGTCACCTGCGATGACCTGAGCTGGCAGTTCGCGCGCGACTATTCGGTGCAGCGGGTCGGCGTGAACAACCGCCTCGCGCGTCCGGGCACACCCACCTACGCGCGCTGGCACAAGGCCGTACTCGATTTCTATCGCGGCGAACTGCCGCCGCACGGTGCGATCTGGCTGACCTACTACCCGAACATCATGGTCGAGTGGTACCCGCACGTGCTGGTCGTGAGCACGCTGCACCCGCAGTCGCCTGACCGCACGCTGAACGTGGTCGAGTTCTACTACCCGGAGGAAATCGTGCTGTTCGAGCGCGAATTCATCGAGGCGGAGCGGGCGGCCTACATGGAAACCGCGCGCGAAGACGATGAAATCGCCGAGCGCATGGACGCCGGCCGGCGCGCGCTGATGAAGCAGGGGCGCTCGGAAACCGGGCCCTACCAGTCGCCGATGGAAGACGGCATGCAGCACTTCCACGAGTGGTACCGCCGCGAGATGGTGGGCGCGCTGTGAGCACTGCGCAATGATTGCCACCGTGCGCTGCAGGCAGGACGGGGCACTTCGGTGCCCTGTTTTTTTGCGCGCCTGAGACGATCATGCAGTCCTTGTGGATGGTGCTCGCCAGCCTGCTGTTCGCATCCATGGGCGTCTGCGTCAAGCTGGCCAGCGAGGTGCTGCAGGCGTCCGAAATCGCCTTCTACCGCGGTTTCATTTCTCTGCTGCTGGTCGCCGTGGTCATGCGTCTGCGCGGTGCGGTGTTCGCCACGCCCCATGCCGCAGTGCACCTGAAGCGCGGCGTGTCGGGTGCCGTGTCGCTGATTCTGTACTTCCAGGCGATTTCCATGCTGCCGCTGCCGACAGCGGTGACGCTGAACTACACCTCGCCGCTCTTCATGGCTGCCTGGCTGGGCTTCACCGCGACCGGCGAACTGTCGCGGCCACTCATGCTGGCGCTGGCCATCGGCTTTGCCGGCGTTGTGCTGGTGCTGCAGCCGACCCTCGGCAGCGAACAGTGGCTGGGCGGACTGTTCGGCCTCGGCTCCGGGCTGATCGCCACGGTGGCTTATCTGAGCGTGCGCGATCTCGGCCGTCTGGGCGAACCGGAGTGGCGCATCGTGTTCTACTTTTCGGCCTGTTCTTCGGTGCTCGGTGCCCTGTGGGCGCTGGCCGACGGCGGCTTTCACGTACCCGACGCGCCGACCGCGGCGCTGCTGATCGGCGTCGGCGTGTTCGGCACCGCTGCGCAACTTTGCATGACCGCAGCCTACAAGGGCGGGCGCACGCTGGTGTCTGCCAGTCTGGCCTACACGACGGTTGCTTTTTCAACGCTGTACGGCGTGCTGCTGTGGAATGATGTGCCATCTGCCGCGGTCTGGCTGGGCATGCTGCTGATCGTCGCCAGCGGCCTGCTGGCGCTGCTCCGGCCACCACCGGCAAAGATCCCGCAAAAACAGGAGGTGTCACGATGATCGCAACTGATTTCAACGGCAATCTGGTCACGGTGTCCGCATTCGGCGAATTCACGGTCGCCGATTACCGGGAGTTCGAAGAACTGGTGAACTACCGCATCACATTCGAAGGCGTCGTCAATCTGCTCATCGATCTGCGTCAGATGACCGACTTCACCCTCGACATGGCGCTCGAGGAACTGCGCTTCGCACGTGCGCACAGTCACGATTTCGGCCGCATCGCCGTGATCGCCGGCAGCCCGTGGATCAGCTGGACCGCATGGCTGTCGCAGGTGTTCGTCGATGCCGATGTCACCGTGTTCGACGACGAGGCGAGCGCTCGCGCGTGGCTCGCCGAGCCCGTTTGAACACCATGCCGTCCGGGCACGCCATGGCTCCCCTGATCAGCGCGACGGAACTCGCTGCCCTTGCCGGCGACGTGCGTGTCGTCGTCGTCGACTGTCGCCACGATCTGGCGCGACCGGAGGCCGGCGAGGCGGCGTGGCGTGACGCGCACATTCCCGGGGCGCTGTTCATGCACCTCGATCGCGACCTGTCGGCGCCGAAGACCGGTCGCAATGGTCGCCATCCCCTGCCGTTTGCCGATACCTTCGCGGCGCTGCTGGGTGCCTTCGGCATTTCGCCGCAGCATCGCGTGGTCGCGTACGACGACGCCGGCGGCATGTTCGCGGCGCGGCTGTGGTGGATGCTGCGCTGGATCGGTCACACCGATGCGGCGGTGCTGGATGGCGGACTGACCGCCTGGCGGGCAGCGGGCGGCGCACTGGACACCGCAGTGCGCGCGCTGCCGCAGACGCTTCATCCGTTGCGCGCGGACATGCCGGTGGTCGACGCCGACGCCGTACTCGCCAATATTGAAAGTGCCCGCTTGCTGTTGATCGATGCACGTGCTGCCGACCGCTTCCGCGGCGAGAACGAAACGCTCGATCCGGTTGGGGGGCACATTCCCGGCGCGCTGAACCGCTTCTTCAAGCTCAATCTGGTCGATGACGGACGTTTCAAGCCGGCCGATCAGCTGCGGGCCGAATGGTGCGAACTGATCGGCGAACGCGATGCCGGCAGCCTCGTAATGCAGTGCGGCAGCGGCGTGACGGCCTGTCACAACCTGCTCGCGCTGGAACTCGCCGGTCTGCCCGGCGCCCGTCTGTATCCAGGGTCATGGAGTGAATGGTGCAGCGACCCGGCGCGACCGGTTGCGCGCTGAGCGACGGGGCCGCGCTCCCTCCGATTCCGGTGCGGGCGGCTAGTCTGCTTCGATCCGGGAGTGATGCGGCTGAGGCAGTGTCGCGTTCCATGCCTCGAACGTCACGCATGAAAGAGGGTCCACCGGCGGCGCTGCGTGCAGTGTTTTTACGCTTTTCAACAAGAACCACGACAGGAAAACCCCTCATGGCATCTCTTTTCGATCCGGGATCGCTCGGCGACATCCCTCTGGCCAATCGCATCGTCATGGCCCCGCTCACCCGCAACCGCGCGCTCGAAGCTCAGGTTCCCGGCCAGCTGGCGGTCGAGTACTACACGCAGCGCGCCAGCGCCGGCCTGATCGTCGCCGAGGCGACCCAGGTCTGCGCCATGGGTCAGGGCTATCTCGATACACCGGGCATCCACACGCCGGAGCAGGTGGCCGGCTGGCGTCGGGTGACCGATGCGGTGCATGCCGCCGGCGGGCGCATCGTGCTGCAGCTGTGGCACGTCGGCCGCATTTCGCATTCGTCGCTGCTGCCCGGCGGCGTCGAGCCGGTGTCGTCGACAGCACGTCGCGCCAATGCCAAGGTGTTCACGAAACAGGGCTTCGAAGATACGTCCGTGCCGCGCGCGCTGCGCGACGACGAACTGCCCGGTCTGATCGCAGCCTACAGCCACGCTGCGCAGTGCGCCGTCGAAGCGGGTTTCGACGGCGTCGAGGTGCATGCCGCCAACAACTACCTGCTCGACCAGTTCATGCGCGACAGCGTGAATGATCGCAGCGGCCCGTATGGCGGCTCGATCGAGAACCGCACGCGCCTGGTGATCGAAGTCATGCAAGCGGTGGCGGCCGGGATGGGTGCGGCGCGCACCGGCATCCGTCTGTCACCGCTGACCACCTTCAACGACACCGCCTGCGACAGCGATCCGCAGGCACTGTACGGCCATCTGATCGACAAGCTCTCTCCGATGGGGCTGGCCTTCGTGCACATGATCGAGGGCGAGACCGGCGGGTCGCGCACACCGGATGGCACGTCGTTCGACTACGCAGCGCTGCGTGCGCGTTTCAAGGGTGGCTGGATCGTGAACAACGGCTTCGACCGCGCCAGCGCGCTCAACGTCGTGGCCAGCGGTGCGGCCGATGCAGTGGCCTTCGGCCGCCCGTTCATCGCCAACCCCGATCTGGTGCGCCGCCTGCGCGAGGATGCGCCGTTCAACAAGCTGCGAGCCAGCCTAATGTACGGCGGTGGCGCAGCCGGCTACACCGATTATCCGACGCTGGACGCTGTCTGATCGACAGGGCGGTTACTGCAGGAGCGATTCATCGATCGCGAACCGTGGCGTCGATCAGGCTCCTGCGTATATATGACGATCGAATTCTCGATCCGTGGGCGGCGCGGGCAGCGAGCGCGGCTCGCCGCCCGCAAAATCCTTGCCGACTGCGGGAGCGATCCACCACCGACCGGACGCGTCCTTCACCTTCTCAGATCGAGCGTGAACGGCAGGTTCGGGTTGCGGTCTTCCGGCGGTGCCGACATGTGACCCGAGGTGTGGCCCATGGCAAAGAAGCGGGCCAGCCGGCGACCCTCGGCTTCGTACGAATTCACGGGAAAGCTCTCGTGATTGCGTCCGCCCGGATGCGCCACGTGGTACTGGCAGCCGCCCATCGAGCGCTTCATCCAGTCGTCGACCAGATCGAAGGTCAGCGGTGCGTGCGGTGCGATGGTCGGGTGCAGGCAGGTTGCCGGCTGCCACGCGCGATAGCGCACGCCGGCCACGAATTCGCCCACCTGTCCGGTCGGTGACAGCGGAATGCGCCGGCCATTGACAGTCAGCACATGGCGGTCATCGATCAGTCCGCTCACCTTCACCTGCAGTCGCTCCACCGATGAATCCACATAGCGCACTGTGCCGCCGGCACCGCCTTCCTCGCCCAGCACGTGCCAGGGCTCGAGCGCGCTGCGCAGATCCACCTGCACGTTGCGTGCGGCAAACCGGCCGATCTTCGGGAAGCGGAATTCGAAATGCGGCGCGAACCACTCGAGTTCGACCGGGTAACCGAACGTGCGCAGGTCGTCGACCACATCGCGCATGTCTTCCCACACGAAGTGCGGCAGCATGAAGCGGTCGTGCAGTTCGGTGCCCCAGCGCTTGAGCCGCGGCGGGGCGTAGGGTTGTTGCCAGAAACGCGCGATCAGCGCGCGCAGCAGCAGTTGCTGGGTCAGGCTCATGCGCGCGTGCGGCGGCATTTCGAAGCCGCGCATTTCCAGCAGGCCGAGCCGGCCGGTCGCGCCGTCGGGTGAAAACAGCTTGTCGATGCAGAACTCGGCGCGGTGCGTGTTGCCGGTGGCATCGACCAGCAGGTTGCGCAGGATGCGGTCGATCAGCCAGGGCGGCGTGTAGCCCATGTCCTGCGTACGGCGTTCGATTTCGGCGAACGCGATCTCCATTTCGTACACCGAATCGTTGCGCGCCTCGTCGAGGCGTGGCGCCTGGCTGGTCGGTCCGATGAACAGGCCGGAAAACAGGTAGGACAGCGACGGATGGTTGTGCCAGTAACTCACCATGCTGCGCAGCAGATCTGGCCGGCGCAGGAAGGGGGAGTCGGAGACGGTGGCGCCGCCGAGCACGAAGTGATTGCCGCCGCCGGTGCCGCTGTGGCGCCCGTCGATCATGAATTTTTCCGTGCCCAGACGGCATTCGTGAGCGGCCTCGTAAAGGAAGGTGGTGCCGGCCACCATGTCGTCCCACGAGTGGCAGGGCTGGATGTTAACCTCCAGCACACCCGGATCGGGCGTGATGCGAAGCACCTCGACGCGCGGATCGCGCGGCGGCTCGTAGCCTTCGAGCACGACCGGGAAGGCGCACTCGGCAGCCGTGATCTCGATCGCCGCCACCAGTTCGAGGTAGTCGTCCAGCGTGGGCAGCGGCGGCATGAACAGATACATGACGCCGTGACGCACCTGCGCGCACAGCGCGGTGCGGGTGATCCACGCGGCCGATTCGAACGCTTCCGGCGCGCGGACCTTGCTCTTGCCGCCGGCGTTCGTCGCTGCCGAGCCGCTCGCAAAGTCGATGCCGGTGTCTTCCGGCTCGGGGGTCTGCACCTTCACCGCGATGTCCTTCGGTGCACGCAGCGGAACCACCTTCTGCACCGGATCGGGCGCATGTACCCAAGGGAATTCGGCGGCCGATACCCAGGGCTGCGAATCGAGCGGCAGCCGGTACCCCATGGGTGAATCGCCCGGAATCAGGAAGCAGCGCTCGCTGCGCAGATACCACGGACCGCTCTGCCAGGCGTCGCCCTTCGGCGTGCGTGCCAGCGGCAGCACCTGACCGACAGCACTGTCCAGACCGGCATGGAACAGCCGGCGCAGGCGTTCGCGTTCCAGCGGATCTTCGAGTCGTGCGTCGAACGGATCGACGTTGACCGGTAGCTGGCGCTCGCGCCACAGGTAATACCAGACGTCCTCGAACGCCGGGAAGACATGTCCGGCATCGACCTTGAGTCGCTTCGCCAGTGCGCCGAGGAAGCGCGCGGCGTCCTCGGCGGTCAGCGCGTAGTCGATCGCCTCGTCCGCGAACAGCGCCGGGTCATGCCAGATCGGCTCGCCATCGCGGCGCCAGAAGCAGGACAGCGACCAGCGCGGCAGCTGTTCGCCCGGATACCACTTGCCCTGACCGTAATGCAGCAGGCCGCCCGGCGCATGGCGCGCCTTCAGCTTCGCCAGCAGTTCGGCGCCGAGCAGGCGCTTGACCGGTTTGTCCGGCGGCGAATCCGCGGTGGTGTTCCATTCCGGGCCGTCGCGGTCATCCACCGACACGAAGGTCGGTTCGCCGCCCATGGTGAGCCGCACATCGTGCTGCACGAGGTCGACGTCGATGCGGTGGCCGAGGCTTTCGATGCGCGACCACGCGTCGTCCGTGTAGGGTTTGGTCACGCGTGGTGCTTCCCACACGCGCTCGACCTTCATGTGGTGCTCGAATTCGGTCTCGCACTTTTCGGTCAGGCCGCTGATCGGCGCTGCCGAAGACGGATCGGGCGAGCAGGCGAGCGGAATGTGGCCTTCGCCGGCGAACAGGCCCGAAGTCGCATCCAGCCCGACCCAGCCGGCGCCCGGCAGATACACCTCGCACCAGGCGTGCAGGTCGGTGAAGTCCGTTTCGGGACCGCTCGGGCCATCCAGCGACTTCACGTCGGCCGTCAGCTGTATCAGATAGCCGGACACGAAGCGCGCCGCCAGACCGAGGTGGCGCAGCACCTGCACCAGCAGCCAGGTGGTGTCGCGGCACGAACCGCTGCCCTTCTGCAGTGTTTCTTCCGGCGTCTGAACGCCCGGTTCCATGCGGATCAGGTAGCGGATGTCGCCCTGCATCTGCTGGATCAGCGCCACCAGATAATCGACACTGGGCTTGCCGCTGCTGCCGAACAGCGTGCGTGCATCATCGACCCAGCGGGTGAATTTCGGTGCGTTGGCGCGCGTCAGCGGCAGCGTGACGAGATAGGGGAAAAGTTCGCGCGTCTGTTCCTCGTCGTAGCCGAAGGGAATTTTTTCGGCAGTCGGTTCGAGGAAGAAGTCGAAAGGGTTGATGACCGACATTTCGGCGATCAGGTCGACCTCGATGCGCAGTTCGCGCGTGGGCTCAGGAAAGACCAGCCGCGCCAGGTAATTGGACTGCGGGTCCTGCTGCCAATTGATGAAGTGCCCGGCCGGCGTGACGCGCAGCGAATACGACAGGATCGGCGTACGCGTGTGCGGCGCCGGGCGCAGACGCACGACCTGCGGACTGAGCAGGATCGGGCGGTCGTAGCGATAGTGGGTGACGTGATTCAGCGCAACGTGGATCGACACGGAAGACTCCCTGGAACACGGACTCGAAAAAGGTGCCCGTCACGCATCAAAGCAATTAGCGTGCGCACCCTGTTTCAAGGGTTTTCGGGGTTTTTCGTCGTGCTGCGCCTTGCGGGCGTGACGAAGCATGGGGTGTCTGCACCGAGGTGGTGCGTCACATGTCGCGCAGGTCCGTGTCGTACGGCGTTCTCACCGCGTGTGCGCGCGTCATTTCAGGCCGAGTCGGCGCGCCAGTTTGCGCAGATTGCTCGGGTCCACGTCCAGCCGGCGTGCCGCTTCGGCCCAGTTCCGGTCGCAGGCGTCGAGTGCCTGACGGATGTGCCGGCGCTGGGCGGCATCCACTGCTTCGCGCAGCGGCATCGAATCGCTGGCTGCGGAACCGGCCGCCGGTGAGGGGGCGCTCTCATCCAAAGCGATGGTGGCTTCGATGCCGTCGAGGTCGAGCAGGCCGGGCGGCAGCGTGACGATGTCGGTGCGCACGGCGCCCCGGCTGACCGCCTTGAGTGCCGCGCGGCTGATCACGTGCTCCAGTTCCCGCACATTGCCCGGCCAGGCGTAGCGGCACAGCGCGGTTTCGGCTTCGGGCGACAGACGAAGGCTGCGCAGGCCGAGCCGCGCCCGGTTCAGTTCGAGAAAGCGGCCGGCCAGTATCAGCACGTCGGCGCCGCGTTCGCGCAGCGGCGGGATCGGCACCGGATAGACCGACAGGCGGTGATAGAGATCGGCGCGGAAGACGCCGTCGCGCACGCTTTCGCGCAGATTGCGGTTGGTCGCCGCGATCACGCGCACATCGACGCGGCGCGGCCGGTCGGTGCCGAGGCGCTGTATTTCGCCGTTCTGCAGCGCGCGCAGCAGCTTGGCCTGCACCGACAGCGGCAGTTCGCCCACTTCGTCCAGAAACAAAGTGCCGCCGTCCGCGGCTTCGAAGCGCCCGGCGCGGTCGGTGGTGGCGCCGGAAAAGGCGCCTTTGGCATGGCCGAACAGTTCGCTCTCTGCCAGCGACTCGGGCAGTGCCGCGCAATTCACATGAACGAGAGGCTGCGCGCTGCGGCGTGAGTGCCGGTGCAGGTGGCGTGCGAACAGTTCCTTGCCGACGCCGGTTTCACCGAGCAGCAGCACCGGCAGGCCGGAGTCGGCGACCACCCGCAATTCGTGCAGCAGACGCTGGATGAGGTCGCTCTGGCCGATGACTTCGGCATCTTCGGCCGAGGCAGTGAGTGCGCTGGCCGGATCGCTGCCGGTGATGCGCGACAGGCGCAGGGCATGGATTTCCTGTTCCAGCCGCGTGACGCGGATGGCTGCTTCGACCAGCACCGTGAAGCAGCGCAGCGTGTCGCGTGCGCCGGCATCGAAAGTGCCGGTCTGCAGTGCATCGAGCGTGAGCGCACCCCACGGCTGGCCATCGACGTGCAGGCTCACGCCCATGCAGTCATGCACCGGAAGCGGCTCGCCGATGTGCGTGTCGAGCAGGCCGTCATAGGGGTCGGGCAGGGTGCTGTCGTGATCGAAGGATGTGATGTCGCGCCGCGACAGGATGGCGGCCAGACGAGGGTGCTGGCCGAGCACGAAGCGCCGGCCCAGCGTTTCGCGCACCAGTCCGTCGACGGCCAGCGGGCGCAGGCTGTCCTCCTCCAGCCGCAGCAGCGCCACGGCGCCGCAGCGGAAGTGCGTGCGCAGGCTGGCCACCAGCCGCTGCAGTCGCACGGCGTGGGGCAGGTCGGACACCAGATCGGCCAGAAGCAGCGATTCCATCATGGTTGAAAATACCTTTTAAGGGTTTGAAAGACCTTCATTTTTACAGGTTAAAAATACCTGGTTTTTTCATGTTGTTGATTTTATTAATCAGGTTTCACTGGCACTGTCCTTGCTAAGGAAAGACCGTTTTCTTCCACCTCAGGTGTTCATCATGACTTTGCTCGACCAATCCCTCGGTGCGCTGGCGCGCAGCATTCCGGGTGCCACGCAGCTGTTCCACGAGCACAAGCTCGATTTCTGCTGTGGTGGCAAGCACAGCCTGCGAGAAGCGGCGGCCGGGCGGGGCATCGATGCGCAGAACATCGCCGACCGGCTGGAAGTCATGCAGGCCGGCACGATCAGCGAGGAACTCGACTGGCGCACGCGGCCGGCGTCCGAACTGATCGCACATATCCTGCGCCGCTTCCACGATCGCCATCGCGAGCAATTGCCCGAACTCGTGCGGCTGGCGCGCCGGGTCGAGGAGGTGCATGGCGACCGTCCGGAGTGTCCGCGCGGTCTGGCCGACCATCTTGCGACCATGCAGCAGGAACTCGAAAGTCACATGCAGAAGGAAGAACAGGTGCTGTTCCCCATCCTGTCGCGCGGCTACACGCCGGTCCTGCAGGGGCCGGTTGACGTGATGCGGCATGAACACGAGCAGCACGGCGAGGCGCTGCAGGTGCTCGAAGCACTGACCCATGACATCACGCTGCCGCGCGGCGCCTGCAATACCTGGCGCGCGCTTTACCTCGGTCTGGGCGCGCTGCGCGCAGACCTGGTGGAACACATCCACCTCGAGAACAACATCCTGTTCGAAGGCCTGAACCCCGCGCCGGCGGCTGAGGAGCACGTCGCCAGTTGATGGTCGGGCGTGCCGGCCACAGATATCGCCGGCACGCCCGAGTGGGTGCGAAAATTTGACGAACTCCCTTTGGGCGCGGCTCCGCGAGGACTGTGCCCTTCTTTTTGTCACGCCTATGGGTCCCGTGCAGCAGCAAATCGGACCGGATTTTTATATTCGTCGTCCCCGTGTACGGTCTGATGTCGTGTCATGCATTTCGCAAAAGTTATACTCACGCGGCGACCGGGACCTCGGGTCGCGTCCCAAACAACCGGTTCGGAACAAGGAGATGGGCATGGCGAAGTTTCAGTTGAAGAAGGCTGCTAACGGCGAATTCCACTTCACGCTGCTGGGTTCGGACGACCAGTCGTTGCTGCAGAGCGAGATGTACAAGACCAGGGCGTCGGCCGAGAACGGCATCGAATCGGTGAAGAAGAATGCCGGCGACGATGGTCGCTACGACCGCAAGACGTCTTCGAACGGCAAGGATTACTACGTGCTGAAGGCGGGTAACGGTCAGGTGATCGGACAGAGCAGGATGTTCGACAACGCCGGTGCGATGGAAGCGGCGATCAGTGCCGTCAAGTCGGGTGCCGCAGGCGCTGCGGTCGACGATCAGGCCAGCTGAACGGATATCAGGCGCGCCCCGGCGTGACCGGGTGCGCCGTCCTGAGTCTGGCGGCGACCGCCTGCGCCTTTTTCTTGCGGCGCCAGCGCAGCCATCCGGTGGCGAACAGGACCGCCGGCAGCAGGCCGGCAATGAATGCAAGCAGCCGTCCGGTCATGCCGAAGGCTTCCCCGTTGTGCAGTGGGTGCAGCCAGTTCAGCAACACATCCCCGCCGCCATCGTTCTCCGTATTCCGCTCGGCCAGCACTTCGCCGGTGGCCGGGTGAACCCATACCTGGGTGCGCGGGAAGCGGCGGCTTGGTTCTCCCGCCTGATGCAGCACGATGCGCCAGGCGCCGCCGTAAAGCGCGGGGCTTTCGACCCATCGCAATTCGGTGCCGGGAAAGTGGCGCCGGGCGATGTCGATGGCGCGAGCTGCGCCGATGCCGGCATCGCCTGCCGGTGCGATGCCGTGCAGGTCGGGCGCGCGGAACAACGGAGAAGCGAAACGGATCAGCGAGCGGGTCTGGTCAGGCAGCGCAAGGGCTGCGCCAGTCATGGCCATCACCACGAGCAGGATGGCCCCCCACGTTCCCGACAGCACATGCAGGTCGTAGGTCAGACGGGCGCTGCCCTGACGAAGCACCGGTTTGAGCGCTCGCATGAAGCGATCGCGGCGGGGCCACCAAAGCCAGAGCCCGCTGCCGATCGACAGCAGCGACAGCAGGCCGGCGATGCCGACGGCGATCTTGCCGGGGCGGTCCAGCAGCAGTGTGTAGTGCAGGTCATAGACCCAGGTCATCGCGGTGTCGCCCCAGAAGCGTGCGCTGGTGACTTCGAAGCTGAGCGGGGCCACCGTCACCATCAGCGGTGCAAAGGCGCGGTCGGCGCGCTCGATAGGCGCGTAGTAGCGCGCAGTCACCGGAACCCCCTTTGACCGGGGAAGCTCGATGCGCCAGGGCCCGTCGCGTTGCGGTTGCGACATGCGCAACGCGTGCAGAACGCGGTCGATATCCGGCTGTGCGGGGGAGTCGGCCTGCACCGCAATGTGCGGATTCAGCCAGCGGTCGATTTCCACGTAGAACACGAGCGCGCTGCCGGTCAGGCCGAGCACGACCAGCAGCCCGCCGAGCGTGAGCCCGAGCCACAGGTGGATGCCCAGCCAGAGGCGGCGCGCCGTATTCACGTGCGGATCAGAAGCTCAGGTGCAGCGATCCGAATACCGCACGCGGCTCGCCCGGTGAGTGCAGCGTCTGCACACCGTCGTGCCATACATACTCGTAGTAGCGGTCGGTGAGGTTGCGCAACTGCAGGTCGGCTCGGACAGTCGGGCTGACGCGGTAGCTGGCCGACGCATTGAGCAGCACATATTGGCCGAAGCGTCCGGTGCTGTTGGTGCGCTCAGTGTAGTAGTCGCCCTGCGCGCTGGCCCACAGCGACAGCCTCAGTGCATCACTGGGTGCGTAGTCGGCGCCGGCGTTCACCAGATAGTGCGGCACATGGTCGATTTCCTTGCCCCGGGTGGTCGGCGCCGATGTCTCCGCGCGCAGGATCTTCGAGCGCTGCAGCGCGGCGGTGACCCAGAGGCCGAGCTGCCGGGTGGCTTGGGCGTTGAGCTGGATATCGATGCCGTGGCGCTGCGTCTTGCCGATGTTTTCGCTGCTGTTGGCCGGGTCGTTCAGCTTGCGTCGCGCCTCGTTGCTGGCCGTCTGTTCCCAGATGGCGACGCGGCCGTCAAGCCAGGGCAGGGGGCGGAAGCGCAATCCGGTTTCCCAGCCTTCGTTGATCGAGGCGTCGAGATCCTGCGTCTGCGTCACCTTGTAGGATGCCGTCCCGACGCCGACCTGGAAGGTGCGCCCGTAGTTGGCGTACAGCGTGTAGTGGTCGCTGAGGGAGAACACAGCGCTCAGCTTGGGCTGATGGACGTTGCCGTAATCGTTGATGTCGTACTGCAGGCCGTTCAGTTCATTCGTATAGCGGCCTGCCAGCGATTCGGTGCGCCAGGCCGGCACCAGCTTGAGATTTTCGGTCGGCTTGATCACGGCTTGCACGAAGCCACCGTAGAGGTCGAAGTCGAACTGCTGGCCTCGCGTCTGTGCGGTGCGCTGGCGGTTGATGGTGGCGTAGCGTTCGCTGGTGTTGTCCTGCCATTCGGCGCTGACGCCACCGATCAGGGCTAATTCGTGCGCCCAGCTTACCTGCGGACGCCAGGTCAAGGTGCTCATCACGCCGATGTGGTCTTCTTTCGTGTAGCGCTCCTGCTGCGACACGCCGGCCGAGAAACGCACGAAGCGGCGGTCGTCGATCTTGTTCAGATACGCCTTGGTCGACCAGAACATGCGGTCGCCCAGTTCGACGTCGGCGTGCGCGCTGAACTGGTCCAGCGTGCGGTCGCCGCCATCGCTGGCGTTGTGTGCGGGCGACATGTCTTCGTCGAATCGTGACTGCGCACGCGTCAGGTAGCCGGCTTCGTCGGCCCGTGCGTCCTGGTGCCGCGCAATGACGCCGAACCGGGTGGTGCCGCCCGGTGACCAGAACCACTTGCCGCTGACGGCCAGTTTTTCCGTGTCGCTGTGGTCGCGATAACCCTTGCTGTCGAACACGCTCACGGCGTAATTCTGCGAGAACCCGCGACGCTCGAAACCCAGTGCTGCCTGCGTGTCCCGCGTGTTGAAGCTGCCGTAGCTGATGCGGCCCAGCAGGTAGTTGCCTCCGGTACGGGTGATCACATCGGCATTGCCGGCGATGTTGTGCAGTCCGTAGCGCGGGTCATTGGTCCCGCGCACGACTTCGATCGCTTCGATTTCAAGCGGAATCGCCAGCTCGAGGTAGGGCATGTTGCCGTCGTTGCTGTTCCCCGGCACGCCGTCGAGCAGCAGTTTCACGGCATTGATTTCACCTTCGCCGTTGAAGCCGCGCATCGAGAATTTGCCCGATACATTGCCCTGGTTGAACGACGTCACCATGACGCCGGGCATCTGAGCGAACAGTTGCCAGTTGTGCGTCACCACCTGATTCTGGATGCGCTCGGCACCGAGGATGTCGACCGATGTGGGCAGGCTGCGCGTCGCGATCGGGCCGGCCGCTGGCTGGACGAGTACGGTGCCCAGCGTCAGGCTCGCGTCGTCGATGACGGGGGGGCTGCCGCCTCCGTCGATACGGAAAAGGCCGTGAGGATGGCTGCCGCCAGCGGTGCGCTGCGCGAATGGAATGTGTTCATCGTCTGTGTCCGTGAAGATCGCCGCGTGCGGCGACCTGGTATGAGGGCGTACGGGCAGGATGCGGCGACGTGTCGTCGCTGCCTGCCGGCAGTGGTTCAACGGCGGATCAGACGACAGAAGGCGGCGCGCGTGGCTCGGCGATCGCCCGGATGGACGTTGGGCGTGGCACGTGCAGGAATGGCGGTCGCTGCGCATGGGCGCCATCGAGCCGCGCCAGCAGAGGCAGCGTGCCGGATGCGGGGATGAAGAGGGCGTGCTGGGCGACGCAGAAAGGGCAGTGCTGCATCGCGCCGGTATTCTCCGGCGCATCACCGTCGCCCGCTATGCGTTCGATTCCGCGGGCAGTACACAACTCCGTGAAGGAGGCGACTGCCTCCGGCGAGAGGATCTGTGCAGCCAGCGGCGCGAGTGCGTTGAACAGAATCGCGGCGAAGGCGATCCAGGCAAGGCTGCGGCGGCTGACTGAGCGGGCGAACGACATGGGCGCGCATGATATCGCAGTGCCGGCGGCGCCGATGTGACGGCCTTTAGCGAGCGGTTGATCGCGCTGTTCCGTGCCGCCGAGCGGCGCACCTCCGATGCCGTGGCGCTGCTGCAGCTGTGCAAACTGGAGGTGGTGCTCAATCGGCAGCCACAGGCGTTGCGGCTCCTGTGCGCGGACGCCGGTTGAAGCCGACACTGCGGCTGTCCAGAGCCACGGATTTCACCATCGCCCACACTGCGGTACCCGGCTGCAGGCCGAGCCGGTCACAGGATTCTCGTGTGATCAGGGCTCGCACCGAAGTCGAGCCGAGATCGACGGCAACATCCATGTAGGGGCCTTCGCGTGGCGTCATAGACAGCACGCGGCCAGCGAAGCGGTTGCTGATGCTGACATCGACGGGGGGCGACAGCGCGAGCGCGACATCGCGGGCGCGGATGCGCACGCGCACCGGTGCGCCCGTGGCGAGGGCGACACGCGGAACGCGGATCTGCCCGTCGGTGAAGTGCAGTGTGGTCATGCCGTAGTGGTCGTCATGCACGGATACTTCGCAGTCGAGCACCGAACCGGCTTCGTAGCGCCCGATCAGCGGCGAGTGTTCGGGGCGGGACATGATGTCCGACAGCTCGCCGCTGGCCACGGTGCGACCTTCGCTGATGATGACCAGATGGTCGGCCAGCCTGGTCACCTCCTCGATCGAGTGGCTCACATAGAGCACAGGCAGCGCGAATTCCTGAACCAGTCGTTCGATGTAGGGCAGCACTTCGCCCTTGCGCGGTGCGTCGAGCGAAGCCAGCGGCTCGTCCATCAGCAGCAGTGCCGGCTGGCGCAGCAATGCCCGGCCGAGCGCCACGCGGCTGCGTTCGCCACCCGACAGGTGATGCGGCCGTCGGTCCAGCAGGTCACCGAGGCCGAGCACCTCGACGACGCTGTCCCAGTCCACCGGTCGCGGCCCGCGGGCGCGCTTCAGGCCATAACGCAGGTTGCCAGTGACGTTCAGGTGCGGAAACAGTCGTGCGTCCTGGAAGACATAGCCGATACGGCGTTGCTCGATCGGCAGATCGATGCCGGCAGTGTGGTCGAAGAACACGCGGTCGCCCACGCTGATGCGCCCGCGCGTCGGCTGCACGATGCCGGCGACGGCGTTGATCAGGCTGCTCTTGCCGGCGCCGCTGCGTCCGAAGATCGCACTGACGCCGCGCGACGGCAGTTCGACGTCGACGTCGAGGTCGAGTGTGCCGAGCTTGATGCCGAAGCGCAGTTCGATCATGGGCGCCCGAGCCAGCGCTGCGCGCGCCGGTTCAGCCATTCGGACAGGGTGATGGCCGCAACGGCGAGCGCCATGGACAATCCGACCAGACGCAGTGCGATGGCGTCGCCGTCCGGTGTCTGCGTGGCGGTGTAGATGGCGAGCGGCAGCGTGCGTGTCTCGCCTTCTATATTGGAGGCGAACGTTATGGTGGCACCGAATTCGCCGAGACTGGCGGCAAACGCCATCATCGCGCCGGACAGGATGCCCGGCAGCATCATCGGCAGCGTGATGGTGAGCAGCACGTCGAGGCGACTGGCGCCCAGCGTTCTCGCAGCGAGTTCGATGCCGCGGTCGACGGCGTCGAGCGACAGCCGGATTGCCCGCACCATCAGCGGAAAGGCCATCACCGCCGCGGCCACCACCACGCCTTCGGTGGTGAAGATGAGCTGGATGCCGAAGTTCGTCTTCAGCCACGCACCGAGCGGCGCACGAGTACCGAGCGAAATCAGCAGCAGGTAGCCGATCACCACCGGCGGCAGCACCAGCGGTGCGTGCACGATGCCGTCGAGCAGGGCACGACCCGGCAGGCGGCTGCGCGACAGCAGCCAGGCGACACCGAGCGCAAAGGGCAGGCACAGCGCAGTGCTCGCCAGCCCGACCTTGAGGCTGAGCAGCATGGCTTCCTGTTCGATGTCGCTCATGAAGTCCTATCTGATGCTGAATCCGTGGCGCAAAAAGATGGCCCTGGCGGGTTCGCTGCGCAGCCATGCGTGAAAGGCCCGTGCCGCAGGGCCGTCCTGCCCTGCGATGATGGCGGCAGGATAGGTGATCGGCGGGTGGCTGTCAGCCGGGAAGCGGGCGGCGACGCGTACCTTCGGTGTCACGGCTGCATCGGTGGCATATACGATGCCGGCCGGTACCTCGCCGCGCTCCACCAGCGCCAGTGCCGCGCGGACCGAATCGGCGCGCACCAGCTTCGACTCTGCGATGCCCCACACGCCGAAATGAACCAGCGCGTCCTTCGCGTACTTGCCGACCGGTACATGCGCCGGATCGCCGGTGGCAAGGCGACCGTCGCCGAGCAGGCGCGCAAGATCGAAGCCGGGTCGCAGCGCGACCTGCGCCGTGCTGCCGGCCGGAGTCACCAGCACCAGACTGTTGCCGAGCAAGTCGATGCGGCTGGTCGGCACGACGAGCCGGCGTGCCGCGAGGTAGTCCATCCACTGTTCGTCGGCCGACAGGAATACCTGCGCCTGTGCACCGGCCTCGATCTGTCGGGCGAGCGCCGACGACGCGGCGAACGAGAACCTGACCGTATGGCCCGAGTTCGACTCGAAGTGCCGGCCGATCTCCTGCAGCGCGTTGGCCAGACTGGCCGCCGCAAACACGACAAGCGTGTCGGCGCGGGAGAGGCCGGGCTGCAGTCCGAGCAGCAGAGCGGACAGCAGCGTGATCAGGGTGCGGCGTGCATTCATGGTTTCAGCCGGACGCAAGGGGGCAAATGCCCGCGCAATTCGCGCTAGGCGCGACCAGGATCAGCCGATCACTGCGTCGGCAGTCGGTGCGATGGCCGCGAACAGGTCGCCCAGTGCTGCGATGCTCGCTGCCTGCAGTGCGTCGGCGCGAACGATGCCGCCGTCGGGCAGCGGCAGGTCGCGCGTGGCCGTCGCGGACGCGACCACGGTGGGCGTATAGCCGAGGTTGAAGGCGCCGCGTGCAGTGGAATTGACACACATGTGCGTCATGAATCCGGCGAGCACCAGCTGCTTTACCCCGAGCTCCTTCAGTGTTTCGTCCAGCGTGGTCTGAACGAAGCTGTTCGGATAGTTCTTGGTGATCACGGTTTCGCCGGGCAGCGGCGCGACGATGTCGGCGATGCGGCCGATGCGGGCACTCACGTCATAAGGGGTGCCGGGACCGGCGTCGTGCTGGATGTGGATCACCGGCCGGCCCAGTTCCCGTGCGCGGTCGAGCACGCGACGTGCTTCGAGCAGCGCCGCTTCGACGCCGACGAGCTGCATCAGGCCTTCCCGATACGTGTTCTGGCAGTCGATCATGACCAGCGCAGCATGGTCGAGCGTGCCCGGTTCATGGCCGAGGCCCATCAAGTCGCGCAGGGTGAGCAGAGAATTCATTCGAGTGATGTCCTTCCGGTTGCAAGTGTCTTGCGGGTGCGTCTGCCTGCTGGTACCTCGTATTCCGTGATCGGGTTTCCGTCGTCGGAAATCGTTCGTGCCAGCGAGTTTCATGCACGACGTGGCATCACGCAAGCTGCATTCATGGTTCGGCACTCGTGTTCATAATTGCGCAAGTGACGTCGTCAGGGTTCAATGGAGTCCAGAAATCAATGGCTTTCCGCCGATTTTCCCCCGCAGGATATGAAATTTCATGCCAGACATGCGCATACAGATCGAACCCGCCTGGCGCTTCCGAAATGCCGAAGGCCGCGAAATAGACCCGCTGCTTTTCCGGCTCCTGCACGCCGTGCAGCGCAGCGGCAAGCTGACCGAGGCGGCACGCGATGTCGGGTTTTCCTACCGTCACTGCTGGAATCTGATCCGCACCTGGTCGGCCTTCTTCGGCACGCCGCTGGTCGAGCTGTCGCAGGGCAAGGGCGCGGAACTGACGCCGCTGGGCGAGAAGCTCACGTGGGCGGCGCAGCGCATACAGGCACGCCTGACACCGCAGCTGGAAAACCTGTCGGTGGAAATCGACCGCGAAATAAATGCGGCGCTGATGGATGCGCACCCGGTGCTGCGCCTGCATGCCAGTCATGGTTACGCGATCGCGTTGCTGCCCGGCCTGATCGAGCGCGAAGCCGCCGTGCGGCTCGAGCTGCAGTACCTCGGCTCGATCGATGCGCTGGCATCGATGGCGCACGGTCGATGCGACCTGTGCGGCTTTCACCTGCCGACCGGGCGCGTGACGCCGGAACTCGCAGCGCGGCTCGGGCGCTACCTGAAACCGCGCACGCATCGGGTGATCCGTCTGGTGACGCGTACGCAGGGCCTGTTCGTCACGGCCGGCAATCCGCTCGGCATCCAGTCGCTGCACGACCTGACGAAGCCGGACGTCCGCTTCATCAATCGCCAGGCCAGTTCGGGTACCCGCGTGCTGCTGGATCTGCTGCTGGCCGAACAGAAGATCGACGTCGATCAGGTGAATGGTTACGAAACGGTGGAATTCACGCATGCAGCGGTCGCCGCGCACGTGGCCAGCGGCATGGCCGATACCGGTTTCGGTGTCGAGGCCGCCGCCAGCCAGTTCAGGCTGGATTTCGTGCCGCTGGCGCAGGAGCAGTACTTTCTGGCCTGTCGCGTCGAGACGCTCGACCTGCCGTCGATGCAGCGCATGCTTGAAGCCCTGCGTTCAACGGTGTTTGCCGACGCGATCGCTACCCTACCGGGCTACGCGCCGAATGCGCCCGGCGAGGTGGTGACGGTCGGCGAGGTGCTGCGCAGCTGAGTCACGGAATTCAGGGCCGGAAATTAAGAACGCCGCATGACGCGGCGTTCTTCCCAAGGCGGGCAAAGGTCGTTCGGGGCGTTCAGCCTCGGCGCATGGCGTCGAAGAACTCGCCGTTGCTCTTGGTGGCCTTGATCTTGTCGAGCAGGAATTCGATCGCTTCCAGATCGTCCATGTTGTAGAGCAGTTTGCGCAGGATCCATATCTTCTGGAGGATTTCCGGCTTGAGCAGCAACTCTTCCCGACGCGTGCCCGAGCGGTTCACGTTGATCGCCGGATAGACCCGCTTTTCGGCCATGCGCCGGTCAAGATGGATTTCCATGTTGCCGGTGCCCTTGAATTCCTCGTAGATGACGTCGTCCATGCGGCTGCCGGTTTCGACCAGCGCGGTGGCGATGATGGTCAGACTGCCGCCTTCCTCGACGTTGCGTGCCGCGCCGAAGAAGCGCTTCGGCTTCTGCAGCGCATTGGCGTCGACACCGCCGGTCAGCACCTTGCCTGAGGCCGGCTGCACCGTGTTGTAGGCGCGGGCGAGTCGGGTGATCGAGTCGAGCAGAATGATCACGTCCTTCTTGTGCTCGACCAGGCGCTTGGCCTTCTCGATCACCATTTCGGCGACCTGCACGTGGCGGGTGGCGGGTTCGTCGAAGGTCGATGCGACCACTTCGCCCTTCACCGAACGCTGCATTTCGGTCACTTCTTCCGGCCGCTCGTCGATCAGCAGCACGATCATCACGGCTTCCGGGTGGTTGGCGGTGATGGCGTGCGCGATGTGCTGCATCATCACCGTCTTGCCGGTCTTCGGCGGCGCCACCAGCAGGCCGCGCTGGCCCTTGCCGATCGGCGCGATCATGTCGATGACGCGGGAAGTGGTGTTTTCCTCGCCCCGCATGTCGCGCTCGAGCGTCAGCGTCTCGGTCGGGTGCAGCGGTGTCAGATTCTCGAACAGGATCTTGTGCTTGGTGGCTTCGGGCGGTTCGCTGTTGACGCGATCGACCTTGACCAGGGCGAAGTAGCGTTCGCCATCCTTGGGCGTCCGGATTTCGCCTTCGATCGTGTCGCCGGTGTGCAGGTTGAAGCGCCGGATCTGGCTCGGCGATACATAGATGTCGTCGGTGCCCGCCAGATAGCTCGCTTCCGGCGAGCGCAGGAAACCGAATCCGTCCGGCAGCACTTCGAGCGCGCCGTCACCGAAAATGCTTTCGCCTTTCTTCGCCCGGTTGCGCAGGATCGCAAAGACCAGCTCCTGCTTGCGCAGACGGTTCGCGCCCTCTATCTCGAAGGTCTGTGCCATTTCGAGCAGCTGGCTGACGTGAAGTGCTTTCAGTTCGGAAAGGTGCATGGTGACGGGGTCTGTACGGCAGGCGGAATGGGGAGGTGGAGCCTGTGAGCGGCTCCGGCGGGCGGGGTGCCTGAAGCACCCGTCGCCGCGGGAAAGTGATTAGAGGTGACTGTCCAGGAATGCAGTAAGTTGCGATTTCGACAGCGCGCCGACCTTGGTGGCTTCCACGTTGCCATCCTTGAACAGCATCAATGTCGGAATGCCGCGGATGCCGAAGCGCGCCGGCGTGTCCTGGTTTTCATCGATATTGACCTTCGCCACACGCAGCTTGCCGGCGTAATCGCGGGCAACCTCGTCGAGGATGGGCGCGATCATCTTGCACGGACCGCACCATTCGGCCCAGTAATCAACCAGCACGGGCAGGTCGGCCTTGACGACTTCTGCCTCGAAACTGGCATCGGTGACGTGGTGAATATGTTCGCTCATCATTTCCTCGCGGGGCTTGACTGGGGGGAGACCTGGAATCCCGGATCGTTCCTGGAAGGGAACATTCTTTTTTTTCGGAATGTTCCGCCGGATACCGGATATGGACGGAGTGCTGTCTTTGGCTGAAATGAATTTATCCGCTGCGCGCAAGTTGCGCGGTCAGACTTCGATTCTTGTGCGGGATTTGCAGACCGCCGGGGTGACCAATCTGTGACACCAGGGGGTGATGCGCGATGTGGGCATTCAATGAACCGATGCCTTGCTTCATGCGCTTTTTCGTGATGCTAATACAAAAAACCGGTACATGTGCAGGGCTGTTCGCGTCTGCCACACAAAAATTCATGCATCCATGTCAACCGCGCACGACAGGAGGACCCGGTCCGAGGCGGGACGGGGTGATAAAATCCACTGCTTGATCCGCGGTGTCCAGGCACCGAAACCTTCGATCCAGCAATCCTGTGGCTCGCCTGCAACCGGGCAGTGCAGCCGCCGTACGGAGAAATCATGACTTACGTCGTCACCGAATCCTGTATCAAATGCAAGTACACCGACTGTGTTGACGTATGCCCGGTCGATTGCTTCCGCGAGGGCCCGAACTTCCTGGTCATCGATCCGGACGAGTGCATCGACTGCACGCTCTGCGTGGCCGAGTGCCCGGCCGAGGCGATCTTTGCCGAAGACGACGTGCCGTCCGACCAGATTCACTTCATCAAGCTCAACGCCGAGTTGTCGGCCGAGTGGCCGGCCATCATCGAGCGCAAGGACGCGCCCGCCGATGCGGATGAGTGGGTGAAGGTGAAGGACAAGCTCGACCTGCTCGAGCGCTGACCCTCACGTTGATTCACACCCGCAGCCACGCATGGTGGCGCGCATGAGCGCGACGGGTGTCGAATCGCTCAGGTTGCCCGACGCCCCGGAGTTCTATGGCCGGCTCGCGCAGCTGCTCATCGAACGGCACGGCGACGCGCTGGCCGATTGCGATGTGCTGCTGCCGTCGATGACCCACGCGCCTGCGCTGCGTGCCGCGCTCTGTGCGCACGCGGGCCGGGCGCTCTTCATGCCGCGCCTGCTCACGCCGTCCCTGCTTGCGGACCGTTGGCTCGGCGATGCACCGGTCGATCCCCGTTCGCGTCGTCTGCTGCGTCTGGTCGCGCAATTCCGCCTGCACGCGTGGCTCGGCGAGGCAGATCCCTGGACGGCCGCGCGCGAGCTCATGGAGCTGGCCGATGCAATGGCCGAACGTCAGGCACCGGACGACGAACATGCGCTGACGCAGGTCTTCGAAAGGTCGCACGCGCTGTCCGGCAATGTTGCCCTCTCCTTCGAGGCGCGCCTGGTACATGCCGTATGGCAGACCGACAGCACCGGCACGCCGGGCCATGCGCGCGCCGCGGCGGCGGCATTGCTGCGGGCGGCACAGGCGGCACGGCGGCCGCTCATATACGTGTCTGCATCTTCAACGCCGTTGCCGGCCTGGCTTGCGGTTCATGCGGCGCGAGCGAGCGTGCTGCATGTCGAGGTGACGCGGTTGGCGAACGAAGGTCCGCTGGCCCGGGTGCTGAACGCCGCCTGGCCACCGGACAGCGAGGTGCCGGCCGTGTTGTGGACGCGTACCGTATCGGCCGACGATGCGCCCGTGCTCGCAGATCGAGTGCGACTGGTCTGCGCGCAGTCGCTGGAGCAGGAGGCGCAGCACGCGGCGTCCTGCATCGCAGGCTGGCTGGCGGACGGGCGCCGGCGCATCGCACTGGTGGCGATGGACCGCGAAGCCGCCCGGCGAACGCGCGCGCTGCTGGAGCGCCGGCAGGTACTGCTGGCCGACGAGACCGGCTGGAAGCTGTCGACCACGCGCGCCGCAGCGACGGTCGATGCCTTCCTGCAATGCCTTGCATCCGACGGTTATCACCGCGATCTGCTCGATCTGGTCCGTTCTCCGCACGTCGCCGGTGCGCTGAGCCGTGATGGTCACGCGCAGGCGATCGCCGCACTGGACGACTGGGTCGTGCGGCGCAACCACGTCGACGGCCTTCATGCATTGCTGCGCGACGCCTCGACCGAACTGGCCGGTCAGCCGGCCGCCCTGCTGGTCGATGCACTGGCGCGTGCGGCGGCGTTGATGCCGACCCAAAGCGCGCCCGCCTCGTTCCGGGTGGACCGCCTGCTGGCCGCGCTCGATGCGCTGCAGGCGCGCGCCTCACTGTTGCTCGACGCCGCCGGAGCCCAGGTGATCAGCCTGCTGGAACAGCTGCGTGCGGAAAGTGCCGGTGTGTCGCTTGACCTTTCTTTCGCCGACTGGCGCACCTGGCTGAACAGCGAATTCGAACAGGCACTGTTCCGCGACACGGCCATCGAAAGCCCGGTCGTGCTGACTCATCTTGCGGCCACCCGCCTGCGCAACTTCGAAGCGGCTTACGTGATCGGCGCCGACAGCCGCCATCTCGCGCCGCTGCGGCCACGCGGATTGCTGGGTCACGATGGCTTGCGGCGCGAACTCGGCCTGCCGGATTCGCAGCATGCCGCCACGCAGCTGCGTGACCACCTGGCGGGCCTGATCTGCTGCTGCGAAGAGGTGGTGTTCAGCTGGCAGACGCAGCGCAACGGCGAAGCCAATCTGCCGGGCACCGATCTCCAGTTGCTTGATCTCGTGCTGCAGCGCGCGGGCCTGCCGAGCGCGGTGACGACGGCGCCCGACGCGGCGCAGCCGGCCGCCCCGCACACGCTGCTGCCGTCCAGCACGCCGGTACTCGACGCCGCGCGCGTGCCGACGCGCCTCACCGCGAGCGGCCTGTCCGACTTGATGACTTGTCCCTATCGTTATTACGCACGTCACGTGCTCGGTCTCGGGGCGGGCGACGAAGTCGAGGAGGTCATGGGCAAGGGCAGCGTCGGCGAACTGGTGCATCGCGTGCTGCACGATTTCCATGTCGCACACCCGCGTCTGGCAGATGACCCGGCGGAGGTGCTGGCCGACGACATGCGGACACTGATCGCCGCTGCATTCGGTGGCGCCATCGCCCGCAACTTCCAGGAACACGCGTGGGCCGACCGCCTGCATGACCGCGCGGATGCCTACATTGCATGGGCCGTGCAGCGCGAAGCCGCGGGCTGGCTGTTCGAGAGCGGCGAGCAGAAACGCAGGTACGAACTCGTGCTGTCCGATGACGCGTCACTGTCGCTCGAAGGTCGCATCGACCGCATCGACCGCGGAGGTCAGGGCGGGCGGGCGCTGCTCGACTACAAGCTGCGAAATGCCGAAAGCGTACGGAAGACGCTGAAGGGCGGTGAGGACGTGCAGCTTGCGTTCTACACGCTGCTTGAAGGCGATGCAGTCAGCGAAGCGGCCTACCTCGCGCTCGACGAAAGTGCGCCGGTGCCCTTTCCGCAGGATGATCCCGCTGCCGCGGCGCAGTCGCTGCAGGCACTGATATCCGAAGTGTTTCCCGCGTTGCGCGCCGGCACCGCGCTGCCTGCACACGGGGATGAGACCGCGTGCAGCCGGTGCGACATGCGAGGCCTCTGTCGCAAGGACTGGCTGTCGTGAGCGGCGGCAACGATCTGCGCGCGCTCGACCCCGGTCTGAGCGTCATCGTCGAGGCCTGCGCCGGCAGCGGCAAGACCTGGACGCTTGTGTCGCGGCTCATCCGCCTGCTGCTGGCCGGCGTGCAGCCGGGCGAAATTCTCGCCATCACCTACACGCGCAAGGCGGCGCGCGAAATCGAGGAGCGCCTGCAGCACTGGCTGGCCAACCTTGCGGTATGGGATGACGAACGTGTGGCTGCCTTCCTGGGCGAACGCGGGCTCGACGCGCGGCGTGATCCGGCGCTGATCGACCGCGCACGCGGCCTGTTCGAACAGGTGGCCACGGCGCGACCGGGCCTCACGGTAAACACCTTTCACGGCTGGTTCTCCGCGTTGCTGGCTGCTGCACCGCTGTCCAGCGGGCTGAGCGGTCAGCAGCTCGCCGAACGTACCGCGCAGCTGCGCGATCAGGCCTGGGCCGTGCTGATGCGGCGCGCCGGCAGTGCGCCGGAAGGCGAACTGGCGCAGTCGGTGCGCTGGCTGCTCGCGCAGTGCGGCATTGCCGGCACGCAGAAACTGGCGGGCGTACTGATCGACCGGCGAGCCGAATGGCAGGCCTGGCTGGACTCGCATGGCGATCTCGAAGGCGTGCTGGCGCACCTGCGCGGTTTCTTCGGGGCCGACGCCGAAGATCCGGTCGCTTCCCTGGCACGAGACCAGGCGCTGCGCAGCAGCTGCCTCGAATTCGCGCGCCTGCTCGGGCAGGGTACCGACGCGCAGCAGCGCCGCGCAGTCGCGCTTGAACAGGCGTGCGGAATGACCGATGCGCAGGCGTTCTTCGATGGCGTGCGGGCCGAGGTGCTGAAGAACGATGGTCAGCCGATCGCCTTCAAGCCAGGCAAGACGCTGGAGAAGCTGGGCATCGCCGATGCTTCGCGGGCGTTGTTCGAACGGATCGCGCCGTCCGTGCAGCAGTGTCTTTCCGCGCTCTCCGATCTTGCAGCTTGGACCCTCAACGATCACGGCCTGCGCGTCGCGTCCGAACTGCTCGAGGCGTACGACCGCATCAAGCGCAACGCCGGCGTGCTCGACTTCGGCGATCTCGAATGGCACGCCTCGCGCCTGCTGTCGGACGCGCAGACGGGCCCTTTCGTGCAGGCCCGTCTGGACGCGCGTTACCGTCATCTGCTGCTCGACGAGTTCCAGGACACCAATCCGCTGCAGTGGCAGGTGCTGATGCACTGGCTCGACGCTTACGCGCCGGGTCAGGTGCAGCCGGCGGTGTTCGTCGTGGGCGACCCGAAACAGTCGATCTACCGTTTCCGGCGTGCCGATCCGCGCATCTTCGCGCATGCCGGCGAGGCTTTTGCCGAGCGCTTCGGTGCAATAAGGCTGCAGCGAAATGAAACGCGGCGCAGCAGCCCGGCGGTGGTGCAGGCGGTGAATGCACTGTTCGGCGCGCTCGACGGTTTCGACGGATTCATGCCGCACAGCACGGCGCAGATCGATCTGCCCGGGCGGGTCGAGGTGCTGCCGGCATTCGGCCATGATGCAGGGGAATCCAGGGCCCCCGGTTCGTCGGCAGACGCACCCGTTGCGGGCGGCCTGCGCAATCCGTTGTTCGTGCCGCGACTGACGGTCGAGGACAGCCGTCGCCGGCGCGAGGCCGATGCGATGTGCCTGCGTCTCAAGGCGATGGCCGGACGACTCGCTGTGCGCGATGCACACACCGGCGAAACGCGTCCTGCGCGCTACGGCGACATGATGATCCTGCTGCGTCGGCGCACCGGGCTTGCGGTCTATGAGGCGGCGCTGCGTGCGCACGGCATTCCTTATGCGGGCGCCAGCCGGGGTCGTCTTCTGGACACGCTGGAAGCAGCCGATCTGCAGGCCCTGCTTCGATTTCTCGCAGCGCCGTCCGATGCGCTGGCGCTGGCACACGTGCTGCGCTGTCCGCTCTTCGCCTTCAGCGATGCGCAGCTCCTCGATCTCACGCAGGCTGGCGCGGCCGGACTTTGGCTGCGGCTGCGCAGCCGATGCGACAGCGACGATGTCGCGTGCGAACGAGCGGCGCGCCTGCTGTCTTCATGGCTCGACGCATCGGTGCAGCTGCCGGTGCACGACCTGCTCGACCGGGTGTTCGATCAGGGTGAGTTGATGCCGCGCTACGCTGCGTCGGTCGATGACATGGCGTGGCCGGGCGTACGTGCCAACCTCGAGGCCTTCATCGAACTTGCGCTCAAGGTGGACAGCGGGCGCTTCCCCAGTCTGCCTCGCTTCCTCGACGAGCTGACGCGCCTGCGTGGTGAAGACGACGAAGCGCCGGATGAGGGCATGATTCTGGGCGAAGACCTGTCGCGTGGCCGGGTGCGTGTGCTGACGGTGCATGCAGCCAAGGGCCTCGAAGCGCCGATCGTGTGGCTGGCCGATGCGGTGGCGCGACCGCGGGGCGACACCGGTGCTCGTGTATTGCTGTCATGGCCGCCGGGTACGCCTGCGCCGACGCACCTTTCGCTGCTTCAGCGCAAGGACAACGAAGGCTGCGCGCGGGCGGCGCTGATCGATGCCGAAAGTCGCGCCGCGGTGCGCGAGGATGCCAACCTGCTCTACGTCGCACTGACCCGGGCGCGGCAGTTCCTGTTTGCCAGCGGTGTCAGTCCGGCAAATTCGGCCAGTGCCGACAGCTGGCTCGAGCGCCTGAGCACCGCACTGAATTGCTGCCCGGGCGCGCTGCCCGCCGACCAGGGCGGCGTGCGTCTCGATTTCGGTGACGTCGCCGACTGTAACCATCCGCCGACGGCCGGCGCGGCCGGTGCGCGCGTCGCGGCAGCGCTGCCGGTGCAGCCGATCGGCGAGCGTCGTGTGTCGGCGCCGCTGCAGCGCGCCCAGATATGGGGGACCGGCCTGCACGCCTGGCTCGAGGCAATCGCCTGTGGCGAACCATCTCCGGGCTGCCTGCCCGGGCTCGATGCCGCGCAGTGGCGCGAGCTTGAATCGATCGCGCGCGGAATGGTGGCGAGCGATGGCCTGCGGCGCTTCTTCGATCCTGCGCAGCATCGCTGGGCCGCCAGCGAGCTGGAGTTCGTGTTGCCTGACGGCCGTCTCGGGCGCATCGACCGACTGGTCGAGTTCGATGATGAAATCTGGATACTGGATTACAAGAGCGGACCCGGCGATGCGTTCGCCGAGGCCTATGCGGGACAACTGGACGCTTATGTCGCTGCGGTCGGCCTGATCCGTCCCGGCAAACCGGTACGTGCGGCGCTGGTCCGGCCGGATGGGCGGCTCGACATGCAGTGCTGAGTGCCGGTGGTGCAAGCTTCCCGGGCTTTGCGCCACACGTTGTTTTGACTACCATCCGGAGTGTTCATACGCGGCATGCGATTCGCTCATGCGCGGCAAGGAGGAGCTTCAATCATGCAAGTGCACGAAATCCTGCGCATCAAGGGCACCGTGCTCTACACCGTTGCGCCGTCCCAGGTGCTGGGCAATGCTGTCGCCACGATGGCCGAGCTGGACGTCGGGTCGCTGGTGGTGATGGAACACGGCCGCATGGTCGGCATGCTGAGTTTTCGCGAGGTGCTGCGCGCTGTCGGTACTTCGGGCGCGAGCTGGCAGGCGGTGACCGTCGCCAGCGTGATGCAGAAGGATCCCGCTACCGCGCACCCCGACATGGAGGTGGATGAACTTCGCCGCCTGATGCTCGAGAGGCATTGCCGTTATCTTCCCATCATGGAGAACGATACCCTGATGGGGGTGCTGTCCTTCCATGACGTTGCCCGTGCGATGCTCGAAGAGCAGAGCTTCGAGAACCGCATGTTGAAAAGCTATATCCGCGACTGGCCGATGGACGATACGTCAAGCTGATCCCCGACGCCGGCAGGTCGGTGCGTGGGCCGCGGGTCCATGCGTTCCGAAGTCGGCCAGGGTGAGAGGAGGCGGCATGGAAAAGATCTGGCTGAAAAGCTACCCGCAGGGCGTCCCTGCCGAAATCGATCCGTCGGAATTCATGTCCATCGGTGAGGTTTTCGAACGGAGTTGCCGCGAGTTCGCGAAGCAGGACGCCTATGTGTGCATGGGCAAGGCGATCACCTATGCCGAGACGGAGCGGCTGAGCGCGGCCTTCGCGTCGTATCTCCAGTCAGTGCTGGGTCTGGCGCCCGGTTGCCGCGTTGCCATCATGCTGCCCAATGTGCTGCAGTATCCGGTGGTCATGTTCGGTGCCTTGCGTGCCGGATACACGGTTGTGAACTGCAATCCGCTCTACACACCGCGCGAGCTCGAGCATCAACTGGTCGACAGCGGCGCTGAAGTCATCGTCGTGCTGGAAAATTTCGCCGCGACAGTTCAGCAGGTGGCAGCGGCCACGCCGCTGCGCCACATCATCGTCACCGCAGTGGGCGATCTGCTGCCCGCGCCCAAGGGCTGGCTGGTGAATCTGGTCGTGCGGCACGTCAAGAAGATGGTGCCCGCATTCGACCTGCCTTCGGCTGTACGTCTCAACGATGCGCTGAATCTCGGGCGGGGTCATGCGCTGAATCCGGTTCGCGTCGTGCATGAAGACATCGCCTTCCTGCAATACACCGGCGGCACCACGGGTATTTCGAAGGGTGCCATGCTGACGCAGCGCAACGTCATTGCCAACATGATGCAGGCGGATGCGTGGATAAGACCGTTTCTCGGCGGACCGCAGACGGTGATCACCGCATTGCCGCTGTATCACATCTTCGCGCTGACCGCGAATTGTCTGGTATTCCTTAAGCTCGGTGCGAAGAATGTGCTGATCACCAATCCGCGCGATATTTCCGGCTTCGTGAAGGAACTTTCGAAGCACCGGTTTTCCGTCATTACCGGTGTGAATACGCTGTTCAATGCCCTGTTGAACAATCCGGATTTCGCAAAACTCGATTTCTCCGGCCTGAAGGTTTCTCTCGGCGGTGGCATGGCGGTGCAGCGTGGCGTTGCCGAACGCTGGAAGAAAGTCACGGGGCTGCCGCTCATCGAAGCTTACGGATTGACGGAAACGTCACCCGCCGTATGCATCAACCGGCCGGATCAGATTGAATTCACCGGTGCAATCGGTCTGCCCGTTTCCTCCACCGAAATATCGATCAGGAGTGATTCCGGCGATGAAGTGCCGGTCGGGGAATCCGGTGAGTTGTGCGTGCGCGGCCCCCAGGTGATGAAGGGCTACTACCGCCGCCCCGATGAAACGGCGAAGGTGATGACGCCCGACGGTTATCTGCGTACCGGTGACATTGCCACCATCGATGAAAGCGGCCTGGTCCGGATTGTCGATCGCAAGAAGGACATGATTCTCGTGTCTGGATTCAACGTCTATCCGAACGAGGTCGAGGAGGTCGTGGCGGGTTGTGCCGGCGTGCTGGAATGCTGTGCCGTCGGGGTTCCGGACGAACACTCGGGTGAAAGCGTGAAGGTGTTCATCGTCAGGAAAGATCCTGCGCTGAATGAAGCGACGGTGATTGCGCACTGCCGTGCCGAATTGACCGCCTACAAGGTACCCAGGAAGGTCGAATTTCGCGAAGAATTGCCGAAAACCAATGTCGGCAAGATACTTCGAAGGGCGCTGAAGGAAGAAAACGGCAGGCCGGCAGCATAGTTTTCATGAAAATGAAGTCGGCCGCCGGCATGTCCATACCGTTTCGCGAGGATCAGCTCACACGGGCAGCATTCAATTCATCCGCGCTCATGCTGGCGAGCCAGCCCGGCTTGCGCCCCGCCGAACCGACTTCCTTGATTTCACCGGTGGCCGGATTGCGATATCTGCCAGGCGCGATTTTCACCTTCGCGGCTGCGGCAGTGCGTGCCGTGCGTTGTTTCGGTGTTCCGGACAGCCCGAGGTCGGCGGCCGAAAGATTGTATTTCTTGATCTTGGCGCGAACATCTGCAATTGCCGCATCGAGTTCCGAACGACGCACGGCTTCTGCCTGCTGCTGAAGTTCTGCGATTCTGGACATCAATTCATCGTAGCTTTGACCGGACATCAATATCTCTCCAACGCGTAAGGAATTGCGATGATAGACCTGATTTCCATTGAATGTATGAAGATCGACATTGTTTTTGAATTGATTTCGAAAAGGCCCTTCAATCATGGATTCGTTTGATTGCTGCGGGCCGCCCCGGGGCGGCCCGCAGCGGCTATCAATGGACCGCTTGACGTGGGTCAAGACCGTTCGGCCCGTCGCCCCCTAACCTTCGTGCCGGATCGTGCGCGCCCGCGTGTTCATGCGTCGGGCGTGCGAGTGGAATTTCAATGTTGGAGCAGTCAAAAATGAAAACAGCAGCAACGGGAGTGGTCCAGGCGACCTACGACTACCGGGTGGTGCGGCAGTTCGCACTGATGACGGTGGTGTGGGGCATCGTGGGCATGCTGGTCGGCGTGATCATCGCCGCCCAGCTCGTATGGCCGGAACTCAATCTCGGCGAGTGGTTCCATTTCGGCCGACTGCGGCCGCTGCACACGAACGCGGTCATCTTTGCGTTCGGCGGCTGCGCGCTCATGGCGACGTCGTTCTTCGTCGTGCAGCGTACCTGTCACACACCGCTTTTTGCGCCGTGGCTTGCGGAGTTCGTGTTCTGGGGCTGGCAGGTCGTCATCGTGGCTGCGGCAATCACGTTGCCGCTCGGGCTGACGCAGGGCAAGGAGTACGCCGAACTCGAGTGGCCGATCGACATCCTGATCACGCTCGTGTGGGTGTCCTACGCCATTGTGTTCTTCGGGACGATCGCCAGGCGCAAGACGTCGCACATCTACGTCGCGAACTGGTTCTACGGCGCGTTCATCCTTGCCGTCGCGATGCTGCATCTGGTCAATAGCGCTGCGATCCCGGCCACCTTCTGGAAGTCCTACTCGGCTTACGCCGGTGTGCAGGACGCGATGATCCAGTGGTGGTATGGCCACAATGCGGTCGGCTTCTTCCTGACCGCCGGCTTCCTCGGGATGATGTATTACTTCGTGCCGAAGCAGGCCGAACGCCCGGTGTATTCCTACCGCCTGTCGGTGGTGCACTTCTGGGCGCTGATCTTCACCTACATGTGGGCGGGTCCGCACCACCTGCATTACACGGCACTGCCGGACTGGACACAGTCGGTCGGCATGGTGTTCTCGCTCATCCTGCTGGCGCCGAGCTGGGGCGGCATGATCAACGGCATCATGACCCTGTCGGGTGCCTGGCACAAACTGCGCACCGATCCGATCCTGAAGTTCCTCATCACCTCGCTGTCCTTCTACGGCATGTCGACCTTCGAAGGTCCGATGATGTCGATCAAGACAGTCAATGCGCTGTCGCACTACACGGACTGGACCATCGGTCACGTGCATTCGGGTGCCCTGGGCTGGGTGGCGATGATTTCCATCGGCTCGATCTATTACCTGATCCCGCGCCTGTTCGGTCAGGAAAAGATGTATTCGGTGCCGGCCATCAGCATCCACTTCTGGATGTCGACTCTGGGCGTCGTGCTCTACATCGCAGCGATGTGGATTGCCGGTGTGATGCAGGGCCTGATGTGGCGCGCGATCAATGACGACGGCACGCTCACCTATACCTTCGTCGAGAGCGTGAAGGCCAGCTACCCGTTCTGGTTCATCCGCTTCCTCGGCGGTGCGCTATTCCTCTCCGGCATGTTTGTGATGGCGTGGAACGTCTGGAAGACCATCGCAGGCCACAAGCCCTACAACGCACCCGTGCTGGCGCCCGCCGCGGCACACGCCTGATTTCCGGAGATTGAACATGTCTGCATCCAAACATGAGTTGATTGAGCGCAACGTCGGCCTGCTTGCGATCCTGACCGTGATCGTGATCGCGGTCGGTGGTCTGGTCGAAATCGTGCCGCTGTTCTTCCAGCACTCGACGACCCAACCGGTCGAGGGCGTGAAGCCCTACGAGCCGCTGCAGCTGGCGGGTCGGGACATCTACGTGCGTGAGGGCTGCTACAACTGCCATTCGCAGATGATCCGTCCGTTCCGCGCGGAGACCGAACGCTATGGTCACTATTCGGTGGCCGGCGAATTTGTGTATGACCGCCCGTTCCAGTGGGGCTCCAAGCGCACCGGTCCGGATCTGGCCCGGGTCGGTGGCCGCTACTCCGACGAATGGCATCGGGTCCATCTGGTCAACCCGCGTGACGTGGTGCCCGAGTCGAACATGCCGGCGTTCCCGTGGCTGGAGCGCCCGGTCGACGCCAGCACCATCGAACAGCACATGCGTGCGCTGGCGGTGGTCGGTACGCCCTACACCGAAGAGCAGATGAAGGGTGCTGCCGACGTGCTGAAGGGCAAGACCGAGATGGATGCCCTGATTGCCTACCTGCAGGGTCTGGGTACGGCGATCAAGCGCGTCAATTGACCGGAGTCATCATGGACTACGACATCAATACACTGCGCGCTGCAGTTACCGTAGCAGGCTTCGTCTGCTTCATCGCGATCGTCTTCATGGCCTGGCGGCCAAGTGCGCAGCGTGCGCACCACGAGGCAGCGATGCTGCCCTTCGCCGACGACGATCGTGCGCACATCGAAACTGGAGAGAGCAAGTGAGCGACTTCATCAACGACTTCTGGAATGCATACGTGGTGGTGCTGGTCATCGCCAGTCTGCTGTTCTGCGTATTCATCATCCTGTCCAACCGCGGCGCCCGCCCGACCGGGACGGTCGAGTTGCACGGCCATCAGTGGGACGAAACGTTGGCCGAGTGGAACAATCCGCTGCCGCGCTGGTGGGTCTGGCTGTTCTGGATCACCATCGTTTTCGCCGTGGTTTACCTCGCGGCCTATCCCGGTCTCGGCCGCTTCGAGGGCATGCTGAAGTGGACTGCGGTCAATGCACATGAGCGTGAAGTCAGTGTTGCCGACGCCAAGGTCGCTCCGCTGTTCGAGCGCTATGCCAAGATGGACGCCAAGGCAGTCGCCGCCGATCCTGATGCACGTGCCATGGGTGAGCGCCTGTACCTGAACAACTGCGCCCAGTGCCATGGCACGGACGCGCGTGGTTCGCGCGGTTTCCCCAACCTTGCAGACGGCGACTGGCTGTACGGCGGAGAGCCCGAAGCCATCAAGACCACGCTGATCAACGGGCGAAACGGCATGATGCCGGCCTTCGGGGCGGTAATCGATTCCGAACAGCAGCGTGACGTCGTGCATTACGTCCGCTCGCTGTCCGGCCTGACGGCGGACAGCATGCGCGTGCAGCGTGGCAAGACGGTATTCGCGACGAACTGCGCGGCCTGTCATGGCGCGGAAGGACGTGGCAATCAGGCGATCGGCGCCCCGAACCTGACCGACGGCACCTGGCTGTACGGCAGCACCGAGGCCCTGGTCACCCAGTCCATCGCGAAGGGGCGCAATGGTCACATGCCCGCGCACGGCGAGCTGCTCGGCGAGCACAAGATTCATCTGCTGACAGCCTACGTCTGGGGTCTCACCAACGCCGCAGAAAAGTAATGGAAACACGACCGCCGAATGACGGTGCGGCGCATGCCAGACCGGCGCGGGTCATACCCATCGTTGAAATGGCTGCAGACGAGGGTGACCTCTACGCGTCGCGCAAGAAGATTCAGCCGCGGAGTATCAAGGGGCGTTTCAACTCCTTCCGGTGGGCCATGGTCTGGATCACGCAGGTGGTCTTCTACGGTCTGGCCTGGCTGCCATGGAATGGCCGCCAGGCTGTGCTGTTCGATCTGCTTGAGCGCAAGTTCTACATTTTCGGGCTCGTGCTCTGGCCGCAGGATGTGGTCTATCTGTCCCTGCTGCTGATCATCAGTGCGCTGGGTCTCTTTCTTGTGACCGCCGTCGCCGGACGCGTCTGGTGCGGCTATGCGTGCCCGCAATCGGTCTACACGGAAATATTCATGTGGATAGAGCGGCGCATCGAAGGCGACCGTTCGGCCCGCATGAAACTCGATGCGGCGCCGATGAATGCCCGCAAACTGGGGTTGCGCGCTGCGAAGCATGGCATCTGGGCGTTGCTCGCCATGTGGACGGGATTCACCTTCGTCGGATACTTCACGCCGATCAAGGAGCTTGCCGCCGAGATTGCGAGCTGGAGCATCGGTCCGTGGGAAGGCTTCTGGATGGTCTTCTACGCGGCTTTCACCTACCTGTTCGCCGGTCACATGCGCGAGCAGGTGTGCAAGTACATGTGCCCGTATGCCCGTTTTCAGGGCGTCATGTTCGACCCGGACACGCTCATCGTCAGCTATGACGCCAATCGGGGCGAGCCGCGCGGCAACAAGAAGAAGGCGAAGGAAGGGCAACCGGTCGGTGATTGTGTGGACTGCGACTGGTGTGTGCAGGTCTGTCCTACCGGCATCGACATCCGCAAGGGTCTGCAGTACGAATGCATCGGCTGCGCGCTGTGCATCGATGCCTGCGATCAGGTGATGGACAAGGTCGGCCGGCCGCGCGGGCTCATTGCCTACTCGACGGAACGTGCACAGCTTGCGGGCATGCCGGCGCACGAGGGCTGGCGCGAGGTGATGAAGCACATCATGCGTCCCCGCGTCATTCTCTACACGAGTCTTCTGCTGTTCATCATTTCCGGCTTTGCCTGGGCCCTGTTCACGCGTACGCCGGTCAAGATGAACGTGATGCGCGATCGGGCATCACTGGCTCGCGAAGTCGAAGGCGGCAAGATCGAGAACGTCTATCAGCTGCGCGTCATGAACACGACCGAATCCGCGCGTCGTTTCGTGCTCGACATCGAAGGCCTGCCGGGTGCCACGATCCCGGGACTGCGCGAGATCGAGGTCGAGGCAGCCGGTTCGCGCGATATCCCGATCCGGGTCCAGGTGGAAGCGGATGCGCTGACGCCGGGGTCCCATGCGGTCCATTTCAATCTGCAGGCGGTCGATGCACCGGACGTACGTGTCCACGAGAAGTCCTCCTTCCTGCAACCGAGGTGAGCATCATGCACAACGAAACGACGACGCTGCAGGCGCCCTGGTACCGGCACCGCTGGCCTTGGCTGCTGGCTTCCGGACCGGTGACGGTAATCATTGCCGGGGTCATCACCACATGGCTCGCGGCAACCGGAAACACCGCCCTCGTTGCGGATGATTATTACAAGCAAGGGCTGACCATCAACCGTACGCTCGAACGGGAGCGCCTTGCCGACGATCTGGGTGTGCGTGCTGAGATCACTGCACAGACGCCGGACGGCACGGGCACTCGCCTGGAAATCGTGTTGTCGATGACCGACACAGGCGCACTGCCGTCGCGCCTGAGGGTGCTGATGAGCCATCCCACGCGCAGCGAACTGGATCGCGAACTGCTGCTCGCGGGTGAAAATGGGCGTTACGGAGGTGTCGTGCAGGATCTCGCGCCGACGCACTGGAAGCTGGTCATCGAGGATGATGCCCGCGCCTGGCGGCGTCAGGGCACGCTCGCGATGGACGCGCCTCATGCAGCGGGGAAAAACGGTGGCTGATCTGTCAGAAGATATCGAAAAACCGGTCGAGACGCGGCGGATTCCGAGTGGTCCGGTGCGACTGTTCGCCGTGGTGTCATGGCCGTCATTCCTGGTCGCGGCCCTGGCGGAAGCGGTGTTCTTCAGCGTCATCAATCCGCAGGAACTTTACCTGCTCGGCGAACCGGTCAGCTTCTCGCCGGTAGCGACCTATTCGATAGGATTCTTTGCGTTCTGGGGTGTTGCCGGCGCTTCCAGCCTGCTCACCGCGTGGCTGGCCGAAAAACTTCCCGCACGGCACTGACCGCTGGGATGCTCCGACGGGCCGGGCGTTCGCCCGGCCCGCTTACCGGTATACGAGCACCGGTATCTTCGAATTCGACAACACCTTCTGCGTGACGCTGCCCAGCAACAGGCTGGCCAGACCACGACGGCTGTGCGAACCCATGAAGATCACGTCTGCCTGGCGCGAAATCGCGACATCGATGATCGCCCTGTGCGGTTCGTCGTTGGTCACGGCGATGCTGTCGACCGCAACGCCCGACGCTTCCGCCTCGGCGCGCGCTGACTGAAGGATGCGGTCGGCGTGCGTACGCATCGCGTCCGTGAAGTCATTCGGCGCGACCGGATCCATGCTGTCCTGGTCCGCCTCGCTGTGCAGCAGCGATACTGGGTAATCCTTCATGACGTAGAGGAAGGTCACACGCCCGGTCACATCCCTGGCGAAACAGACCGCATGCGTCACGGTTGCCTTCGAAAGATCGGAACCGTCGATCGGTACGAGTATGTGGCGAAACATCAGTCACTCTCCTTGTCGAATGGGATCTGCGCTGTTGCAGCGCAGGGTCCGGAAGTGCCGGCTTGCGTGGATGTCCGCTGATCCGGGCGTCGGTACTGCATGCCGCGGATATGCGGCGCTCCCGGTTTGAAGCGGAATCCCGCGCTTAAAAAAACAGGGCTGGAAGTGCATTCACACTTCCAGCCCTATGCGACTGCAGGAAGTACGTCAGACCGCGTAGGTCTTCAGACGCATCGAAAAATCCTGCAGTTGCTTGATGCCGCTGGATTCGGCGCGTGCGCACCAGTCCTGAAGCTGCTTGAGCAACTGTTCGCTCGATGCCGTGGACCGCGCCCACAGGGCAGTCAGTTCCTGACGCATCGTATGAACCGTTTCCAGACGGCTGCTGTGCGCCAGAACGGATTCCATCTCTGCGTCGTAGCTGGTCGGCTGTGCGTTCTCACCGCGGCTGAGCCAGCGTTTGAAGCGATGGTAGCGATCGCCGTCGGCCAGCGCGGCGTTCGACGTGCGCAGCTTCTCGATTTCTTCGGCGTAGATCGAACGCAGCGACTTCATGTAGCGGGTCATCACGTCGTAGCGGTGCGTGATGATGGCTTCCAGCGTCTGGGTGTCGACCACGTTGCGAGCTTCGAAACGCGGCTGCGGAATCGTTTTCTTGGCCTTTGCGAGGCCCAGGATTTCGAAGATGCGGATGTACATCCAGCCGATGTCGAACTCGTACCACTTCGACGACAGCTTGGCTGACGTGGCGAACGCGTGGTGGTTGTTGTGCAGTTCTTCGCCGCCGATGAGGATGCCCCAAGGTGAAATGTTGGTGGCTGCATCGACGCAGTCGTAGTTGCGGTAGCCCCAGTAATGGCCGATGCCATTGACCACGCCTGCCGCCCAGATCGGAATCCACGCCATCTGAACCGCCCAGATCGTCAGGCCGAGCGGGCCGAAAAGCAGGACGTTGATGATCAGCATCAGACGGAGACCCAGACCTGAACGACCCGTGTAGAAGGTACGTTCGACCCAGTCGTCCGGCGTACCCTGGCCGTAGCGGCTGATGGTTTCCTTGTTCTTGGCTTCGCTGCGATACAGTTCGGCGCCTTCGGTCAGCACCTTCTTGATGCCCAGGACCTGCGGGCTGTGCGGATCTTCGGGGGTTTCACACTTGGCGTGGTGCTTGCGGTGAATCGCCGCCCACTCCTTGGTGACCATGCCGGTCGTCATCCACAGCCAGAAGCGGAAGAAATGACTCGGAAGCGGATGCAGTTCCAGGGCGCGGTGCGCCTGGTGACGATGAAGATAGATGGTGACGGCTGCGATCGTGATGTGCGTAAACACCAGCGCGACGACGATATAGCCCCACCAGGGCAGGTCAATCAGACCATTCAGCATGCAGGATTTTCCTAACTACAAAGAGTTGAAGTCTACGATTCTACGCGACCGGTGCGTCCGGTCAATTTGCTCGGCGTCAAGTATGTTTGTCATCGGCAACGGACGATTGAACTGAAACGTCGCCCAATACACGTAGTTCGCGCTGGGGGAAGGGGATTTCAATGCCTTCAGCGCGGAAGCGCTGCAGAATTTCGAGCTGGATGGCCGAGCGCAGTGCGAGCGATCCGCTTTCGGGATCGGCGATCCAGAATCCCAGTTCCAGATTGATGCCGGAGTCGCCGAAGGAATGAAGCGCTGCGCTGGGTGGCGGCGATTCGGCTACGCGCGGCTGGCTGCGCGCAGCCGCTTCCAGCACGGCCAGGGCCTTCGGTACATCGTCGCGATAGCCGACCTGGACACTGATTGCCAGCCGCACCTGGCGGTCCGAAAGCCCTTCGTTCTGCACCACGGAGCTGATCAGTGTTTCGTTCGGAATGATCGATTCGATGCCGGAGAGGCTATGCACGACGGTGTAGCGCGTCGTGATCTGGGTCACCTGCCCGCGGTCGGTGCCGACCGAAATGAGGTCGCCGATGCGGATCGAGCGATCGAGCAGCAGGATGAAGCCGGAAACATAGTTGGCCATGATCTTCTGCAGACCGAAGCCAAGTCCGACGCCCAGTGCGCCGCCGAAAACAGACAGCGCCGTCAGGTCGATGCCCACCAGCGGCAGCGTGATCATCAGCCCGAGCAACATCAGCGCCACCTTGGCGAGACGTGCCAGCACGATGCGCAGATTGCTGTCGATGGGCGAACGCATGAGCTTGCGTTCCACAGACCCCGATATCCAGATGGATGCGATCAGGGTCACCAGCACCCACGCGCCGCCCTGGATGAGCGCCCAGAGCGAGAGCTTCTGCTTGCCGAGTACGATCTGGTGGCTGTCGAGCCAGCCGATGACTTCCGGCAGGATGTCCATCGCGTGCATCACCCAGGCCGTCCAGATGGTCAGCGCGATGAAGAACTCGAAGGTGCTGAGCCAGCCGGCGGGCGAGAACACCTGACGCAGCGCATACACGATGAGACGGATCACGCCCATCGCCACCAGCATGGCGATCACCAGATGCATCAGCGCCGGGGCATGCCCGAACAGGCCGAACGTCACGCGGGCGATCGCGAGCAGTGCGATGCCGGTCAGCGGAAAGATCAGGCGCTGCAATCCTTCCCGACCGAAGCGCATGGCCGGACTGATGTTTTCCGCAGTGGCGGCCTCAGACTCGGCTTCCTGGCGGCGCAGTACGTACCGTGCGATGAATCCGCCCACCACCAGGTAAAGCGCGATGACCGCCAGTTCAAGTCGGGTGCTGTCGCGCGAAAGCAGCTGCACCAGCGCGTCGAAGGACAGATCGTTCATGGTGCTCAGGGTTTCGCGGCGTCGTCGCCCATCGTTGCCCTGACGGCGTCGGCGAAGCTGACGGATTGCGTGCGGTGACGCTTCCAGTTGTCCATGTATGCCCTTGCCAGTGCGCGCTGGCCGCTCAGCACGATCACGTTGTCGGCATTCCGTGCCGCGCCGGTGGGGCCGAAGTCATACGAGCCGGTCACCACCACCGGCTCCCTGCCTTCCGGATCGATGATCATCACGCTGCTGCGGGCAATGCTGTGGCTGCCATCCAGCCACAGCGCCGCGCCATGACCGGACACGCGCGGCAACGCGCTGCTTGCGTCGTTGAGCACCTTGCTGCGGTCGGCAATCACTTCCACCGTCAGTCCGCGCTCGTGCGCCGCGATCAGGGTTTTCGCGATCCGGCGGCTGGTCAGCGCATGGGCCTGCACGTAAACGGCCTGCCGGGCACCGTCGATCTGGTCCATCACCAGTCGTTCCACGTCGTCCCACGGGGCAAAGGCGGTTTCGACCTTGCCTTCGGCGGGCAGCACCGTGCCGGCCCGGACCTGCAGTGACGTTGCCAGGAGCGTTGCAAAGAGAGCCGCAAAGAGCGTTGCGAAGCGCGCGCGGCACATTTCACTCTTCATGCGTCTGCTCTCCGTCCTCGTCGTCTGCAGTCTGTTCGACTTCGGTTTCCCCGTCGGCTTCGACCGTGCCGGCCACCGGAGCAACGCGTCGCTCCATCACGGCCGCGTAGAAACCGTCGGTGCCATGTACGTCGGGACGCAGTTCCAGATCGATGCCGGTGTCGAGGTCGACGCGGGCCGCCGCCAGCAATTCGTTCGCGGGCAGGTGGACGAACTCCGGGTGGCTGGCCAGGAAGTCGTCGATCACGCCGCGGTTCTCCGCATCGAGCAGGCTGCAGGTGGCGTAGACGAGGCGTCCGCCCGGCTTCACCAGGCGGGCGGCACCGGCGAGGATCGCGCGCTGCTTGGCGACCAGCTCGTCGACAGCCTTCGGCGTCTGCCGCCATTTGAGATCGGGATTGCGGCGCAGCGTACCCAGGCCGGAGCAGGGGGCATCGACCAGCACACGATCGATCTTGCCCGCGAGGCGCTTCACCTTGATGTCGTTCTCGCTGTCGATCAGCACCGGATGCACGTTCGACAGACCCGATCGCGCAACGCGCGGGCGCATCTTGAGGAGGCGCTTTTCAGAGACGTCGAAGGCGTACAGGCGACCGGTCGATCGCATCATGGCGCCCAGCGCCAGCGTCTTGCCGCCCGCACCGGCGCAGAAATCGACCACCATCTCGCCGCGCTTCGGTGCCAGCAGCAAAGCCAGCAGCTGGCTGCCTTCATCCTGCACTTCGATGATGCCCTTCTCGTACAGCGGATTCTTCGTCAGTGACGGTCGTTCGGCCAGACGCAGCGCCCACGGCGAATAGCGACCCGGTGTGACGGTCAGCCCGTTGTTCGTCAGCGTGGCCGTGACGGCATCAATGTCGGTCTTCATCAGGTTGATGCGCAGGTCGAGCGGCGCCTGCACGTTCAGGCTGCGCGCCAGCGACAGCAGTGATTCTTCGTTCATCTGCGTCAGCAGGCGTTCGACCACCCAGTCCGGCAGGTCGGTGCGTTCGCCCAGAGACAGCTCCTCGCCCGTGCTCGGCGGCAGCGCTTCCAGCCACTGCGCCTCGTTGCGCGATACCAGCGGCGCCAGTTGCTTGTGGCCCAGCCCCTCGATGCGTGCGAGTGCGGTGATCAGCAGCTTGCGTGCGCCTGCGTTTTCGCCCGCGACGGCACGCAGCCAGCGCAGCCGGCGCAGCACCAGGTACGCATGCTCGGCGATGAAGGCGCGTTCGCGCGACTGCAGCGAGCGCAGGTCGCGGAAGTGGGACGACAGCACGCTGTCTGCCGTATGTTCGAAACGCAGCAGCTTGGTCAGTACGTCGGCGGTGCTGTCTATCAGTTTTTCTGTCGGTTTCATCGCAGGAATGGATTCGCGGGCTCTGCAGCGGGCGTTGAAGAAGGTTCGGCGGACGATTCGACAGCCTCTGCCGCCGTTGTGGCTTTGGCGCGCAGGCTCACGTTTTCGTACTCGATCATCCGGACGCGCTGATCGTAGACGTCGCCCTTGCGATCTGTGTAGCGGATGCGCACCGGCAGCCAGCGCAGGTTCGGCGCCAGCCAGACTTCGATCTGGTGGTCGCCCGGCTGCGCGCGCGCCTGCAGGCGTTTCACCAGCAGGCGCCCGATCGCGGTGTCCAGACTGTCAGTGTTCTGTTCCGGCACGAACCAGCGCGGCGTGTAGCGCTTGCCCGTGGCAACCATGAAATCGAATTCGCCGCCCGACTGCGCGCGCCATATCAATTCGAGCCACAGACTGGCCATGTCCTGTGCGCCGGCAACCAGATCGTGTCCGGACTGCCTGCTGCCGGCGCGCAGCATAACCCGATTGGCCTGCCAGTCGAACACCACCTCTTCTTCCGTCCCCTTGCCCTGCGTCGGTCGGGAGGCATAACGCTGCGGCCGCAGACCGGTGTCGAGCAGGTCGCCATCGCTGCGCTGATCGATGCGCAGCGGGCGCAGCAGTGCCGCCAGACCGGTGGTTTCCGTCGACGTTTCCATCCGGTAACGCTGCCCGTCATGTACCCAGTGATAGCGCGTTTCGCCGATCACGAGGCCTTCCCCGCGAAATACGTCGAATTCGAGACGCGCTTCGCCGACCAGTGCCAGCGAGGGCGTCAGCACGACGTCCGGTCCGGCGACGAGGGAGGTGTCCTCGCCGAGATCGCGCCCTTCCTCGCCGACGTCCCCGCCGGCCCGATCCACCGCTTCGGTTTCATCAGGTGGTTCTTCCGGGGCGACCATGTGTGTCGCCCCGGCATTTTCCATCGCTGGCGGGGATCGTACTTCGGTTGCCGGCGCCTTGTTCGCCCTGGGCGGTCTCGGCACGGTCTTCTGCGGTTCCGGTGCGGGGGGCGGTTGCGGCGCGGCGACAGGCACCGGCGGCGGGGGTGCCGCAATCAACGAGGCCTGAATCAAGGTCGTCCGGTCGGGGGGCGCTTCATGGTCGAAGTGGCTCAGGCCGCTGCCGAGCAGCAGGTGCAGCACCAGCGATGCAGCCAGCGCGAAAAGCAGTCTCGATCGGGTGACCGGCTCAGTCATCCGCGCTCGGTATGTGCAGCGAAGCCGACGCCGACGTGGTTTCGCCGGCCAGCACGACGCGGCCGCCGCGCAGCGAAAGCCGGTCGTCGACGAACCAGCGCACCACGTTCGGGTACAGCAGATGCTCCTGCGCCAGCACGCGCGCGGCCAGCGTTGCTTCGTCGTCGTCAGGCAGCACCGGTACCACCGCCTGCGCGATGATCGGTCCGCCGTCCAGTTCGCCGGTCACGAAATGGACGGTCGCACCGGCCACGCGGCAACCTGCGTCAAGTGCGCGCTGGTGGGTGTGCAGTCCGGCGAAGGCGGGCAGCAGCGACGGATGGATGTTGATCATGCGGCCGCCGAAGCGCGCGGCGAATTCGGGCGTCAGGATGCGCATGAAGCCGGCCAGCACGATCAGGTCGGGTGCATGGCGGTCGATTTCCGCTGCGAGCGCGCGGTCGAAGGCGGTGCGATCGGCGTGGGCCTTGTGATCGACCACCGATGTTGCAATGCCTTTTTCCCGCGCGTAGGCCAGGCCGCCGGCGTCGGGACGGTTGCTTATCACCGCGCCGATGCGCACAGGCAATGCCGCTTCGACGATGGAGCGCATGTTGCTGCCGCGTCCGGAAATCAGGATGACGACGGATTTCATTCAGGATCGATTCAGGGCGAAAGTGCGGATTATCGCCGCCGGACCGACGCCGTGCCTACTTCACCGGCAGGAACACCGCAGTCGCGAGCGATTGCAGTATGCGCGTCACCACGCGACGGTTCTTGTCGGCGACGACCTGGGCGCTCATGTCGAGCCAGCCGATCATCTTGCCGATCTCGCGCTCGAAGCTGAGATTCCGGACGCCGTCGGTACCGATTTCATTCGACAGCAGCAGCGGTGCCCCGGATTCGTCCATCGATTGAGCCAGTTTCCAGGCGGCAATCTCGAGGTTGCGCGCGCAGTTCGACAGCGCCTGCGGATCGAGTTCGTCCATGATGAAAAGTTCGCTGCGGTCCGCCCAGCCGGTCTGGATCATGCCGCCCATGCCGGCGATCAGGGCCGCCACCCGGTCGCCGGTGAACTCGCTGGCGAAGGCCATGCGCATGACTTCGATGCCGCGTCTCTGTTCGAACTCCGGCAGGCGCCAGTCATGTTCTGTGCGGAACAGCCGGTCCATCGCCGCCTCGCGGTTCGCCAGCCCCGCGCGACGCCATTCGCGCGGATTGCGGCGGTACAGTTTGTCGGCCAGACGCTCCAGACTGACGAAGATTTCGCGGTGATGTGCCTCCAGAACCCGGTCGATGTCGCTTTTAACAATCTGTTTAGGATTCAGGGAATCGGCCACAGGCAAGGGTTTCTGGCCAGTGCTTCCGCACGCCGTGACCAAGTTGGCTATCGCAGCGCAACACAGCATGCGCACAATTGTCTTACAGGCTGTCATGGCATCCATGACGCACAGCGTACGACAACCCGGGCAGGTATTGGCATGACGGCGCATTGCTGTCGGCGCCATGCCGGTCGCCCCTGATGATCGTGATCAAGCATGAAGATGGAACAACTCGAACGGGTGCGTGCTCCCGGCGTGAAGGCAGGCAGCAGAAGATTCGGCAGGCTGCTGCGAGAGCTCATGCGGGCCGAGCGCGGTGGCGTGCTGATCTGCGGCGGACGCGACGTGCAGTGCGACGCGCTTGCCATGGCGCTGGCGCGCCTGCGCGACCAGCCTCTGATGCGCGTCGATCTCGAAGCCGCGAACGACGAGCCGATCGGTGCCGAGCAATGGCGGCCATCGCTGCAGCAGGCGCGCCGGCAATCGGCCGTGCTCTATCTTCATCTGGGCGACGGCGCGGAAGGCGCATTCGGCCGGGTCAGCGGCGGCCTGACCAGCATGCGCGCGGAACGCCTGCTCGCGGACGTGCAGCGCGCGGGCATCGTCGTCATCGTGGCGGGCGCCGAACGTTACTGCGTGGCACTCGAGGCGTGCTGGCCGCGCATCAGGCTTGGCTTTCCGACGCGTGTCCGAACTTCGCGCGTACCCACGCAACAACCAGTGGCGCAAGCGATATCGCGATGATCGCGAGGATGACCAGCGTCAGGTTTTCCTTCACCCACGGCAGGTTGCCGAACCAGTAGCCGGCCAGCGACAGCGACACCACCCAGATCACGGCGCCGGTGATGTTGAACATCGCGAAGCGTGCGTAGCTCATCTGCGCGACGCCTGCCACGAAGGGCGCGAAGGTTCTGATCAGCGGCATGAAGCGGGCGATGATGATGGTCTTGCCGCCGTGCTTCTCGTAGAACGCGTGCGTGCGGTCGAAGGCCGTGCGGTTGAAGAAACGCGAACTTTCCCAGCGGAACACCTTCGGGCCGAACCAGGATCCGACCGCGTAATTCACGGCGTCACCCAGTACTGCCGCCACGATGAGCAGCACGATCAGCAGGCCGATGTTCATGCCTCCGGCTGCCGCGACCGCGCCCGCGACGAACAGCAGCGAGTCGCCGGGCAGGAAGGGCGTCACCACCAGGCCCGTTTCGCAGAACACGATGATGAACAGGATGGCGTACACCCATGCGCCGTATTGCGTGACGAGCATGGCGAGATGCTTGTCCAGATGCAGCATGATGTCGATGAAGGTGGCGAGCAGTTCCATGGGTTTCGTGACCGGTTTCGAGCCGGGATGATAGCGGATGCATGTTGCGGCCCGTAAAATCGGGAGCCTTTTTCATCCCGCGCTGCCCGATGTCCATCATCCGACTGCTGCCCGACCTGTTGATCAGCCAGATTGCCGCCGGCGAGGTAGTCGAACGACCGGCTTCGGTGCTGAAGGAGTTGCTGGAAAACAGCCTCGATGCGGGCAGTCGCGACATCCGCGTGCAGCTCGAAGCGGGTGGCGTGAAGCGCCTGCGGGTGGCCGACGATGGCGGCGGCATGCCACCGGAAGACCTGCCGCTGGCGCTGGCGCGACATGCAACCTCGAAGATTGCATCCCTCGACGACCTCGAAGTAGTCGCCACCATGGGTTTCCGCGGCGAAGCGCTGGCATCGATCGCCAGCGTGGCGCGCGTGACCATCACCAGCCGCGCCGCCGGCGGTGCGCACGCCTGGCGCGTCGACAACAGCGGGCAGCCCGAGCCGGCAGCACTCGACACCGGTACCGTCGTCGATGTTGCAGACCTCTATTACAACACCCCGGCGCGGCGCAAATTCCTGCGTACCGAACAGACCGAGTACGGCCACTGCGACGACGTGTTCCGCCGCATTGCGCTGTCGGTACCGCAGGTGGCATTCCAGCTGCAGCACAACGGCCGGCTCACGCAACGGCTGCCGGCCTCCGACATGGCGACCCGCGTGCGTGCGCTGCTCGGCGACGAATTCATGCAGCACGCGCGCCCGGTCGAGGCCGATGCGGGGCAGATCCGCGTCACCGGTTTCGTGGCGCAGCCGGCCTTTTCGCGTTCCGGGCGCGACGCCCAGTACTGCTTCGTCAATGGCCGCTTCGTGCGCGACCGGCTGCTGGCGCATGCCCTGCGCGAGGCGTACGCCGACGTGCTGCACGGTGCGCGTCATCCGGCCTACACGGTGTTCATCGAACTCGACCCGCGCGCCGTCGACGTGAATGTCCATCCTGCCAAGACCGAGGTCCGCTTCCGCGATTCGCGTGCCGTGCATCAATTCGTGTTCCATGCGGTCGAGCGCGCGCTGGCGCTGTCGACACAGCCGTCCGATCCGTCGCAGGCGGCATCGGCGCCGGCGGATGCCACCCGTCCCGGCGCCACCCGGTTCGACTGGCCGACACCGACTCAGCAGGGCATGAACGTCGAACAGCCGCTGGCCCGCTACTTCGACTTTGTCCGCCAGGGCACCGCCGCCGTGCCGGCCGCGCAGACGCCCGCGCACATGGCGGGTTTCGCCGCCGGCGCATCTTCGGCCGATGCCGGTCCGCCGCTCGGTTTTGCGCTGGCGCAGCTGCAGGGTGTCTACGTACTCGCGCAGAACAGCGCCGGTCTGGTGCTGGTCGACATGCATGCGGCGCACGAGCGCATCCTCTACGAACAGCTCAAGAAGGTGCTCGAGGGCGCACCCGCAGTGCAGCGCCTGCTGATTCCCGCGGTGCTCGCGATGAGTGCGCGGGAAATCGCGACGGCGTTCGAATATGCCGAAGTGCTCGAAAGACTGGGGTTCGACATCGGTCAGGCCGGTCCGAACGAACTGATCGTGCGCGCCGTGCCGGCGCTGCTGATGCGGGCCGATACGGCGGCACTGCTGCGTGCCCTGCTGCAGGAATTGCGCGACGTGCCGGCCAGTCAGGTGGTCGAGCGGCGGCGCAATGAACTGCTGGCCACCATGGCCTGCCATGGTGCGGTGCGTGCCAACCGCCAGCTCGCGCTGCCGGAAATGAATGCGCTGCTGCGCGACATGGAAGCGTGCGAGCGGGCCGACCAGTGCAATCACGGCCGGCCGACCTGGGTTCAGCTGTCGATGGGCGAACTCGACCGCCTGTTCATGCGCGGCCGATGACCGGCGCCGCCAACCCGCACGTTCTGGTACTGCTCGGCCCGACGGCCAGCGGCAAGACGGCAGCCGTGGCGCAGATCGCCCGACGACTGCCGATCGAGCTGATCAGTGTCGATTCGGCGCTGGTATTCCGCGACATGGACATCGGGACCGCCAAGCCGACGGCCGACGAACGTGCGCTGTGCCCGCATCATCTGATCGATATCGTGTCGCCGGAGGACGCCTATTCCGCCGCGCGATTCTGCGCCGACGCCCGGTTGCTGATCGCCGGCATACGGGCACGCGGCAACATCCCGCTGCTGGCCGGCGGCACCATGCTGTACATGAAGGCGCTGCGCGACGGGCTGTCGGATCTGCCCGAAGCCGATGCCGCGCTGCGTGCCGACATCGACCGGCGCGCCGCCGGGCAAGGCTGGCCGGCGCTGCACGCCGAACTTGCCCGGCTCGACCCCGATGCCGCGCAGCGACTCAAGCCGACCGACGCGCAGCGCATCCAGCGCGCGCTGGAAATCGTCACGCTGACCGGACGTCCGCTTGCCGAAAGCTACGCCCGGCGCGAGGTTGATGCGCCGCTGCCGCCACTGACCGTGCTGTCGCTCGAACCCTCTGACCGCGCCTGGCTGCACCGGCGCATCGAACAGCGCTTCGATGCCATGCTGGAACAGGGGCTGGTGGACGAAGTGCGTCGACTGCGCGGGAAATACCGGCTGGCGCCCGGCATGCCGTCGATGCGCTGCGTCGGCTACCGTCAGGTGTGGCATCACCTCGACGGCGACATCGACGCCACCGCGATGCGCGACACCGGCATCTGCGCCACGCGCCAGCTCGCAAAACGTCAGATCACCTGGCTGCGTTCGATGCAGATCGATCAGCGAATCGATTGTCAGCGCGCCGATGCCGCGGATGCAGTGCTCGACGCCTTCACCCGCGCAGGCGGGTGAAGGCGAGATTCAAGGTTCAAGTTTCAAGATGCAAGGAAACCCGGGCGAGCGCCGCAGTCCGAACCTTGGACCTGAAACCGTCAGAAACGAAAAGAGCGCCTTGCGGCGCCCTTTCCTTGCATCTTTCATCTTGAATCTTGAACCTTGCATCTCAACACCTAGGGCTCATCGCCTTCTTCAGCTCGTCCAGCTTGTGGATGCGGATGTTCTTGTTGCTGACCGAAAGCAGGCCTTCGTCCTGCAGGCGTGACAGGCCGCGGCTGACTGTTTCGAGCTTGAGCCCCAGGTAGGAGCCGATTTCCTCGCGCGTCATGCGCAGGTTGAATTCGGTGGCCGAGTAGCCGCGCGACGCGAAGCGCTGCGACATGTTCACCAGGAAGGCAGCCAGCCGCTCTTCGGCACGCATCGTGCCGAGCAGCATCATGACCGCCTGATCGCGCACGATTTCGCGGCTCATTACCTTGTGGAAGTGGTGCTGCAGCGTGTCGATCTCACGCGACAGTTCAGACAGGCGATTGAACGGTATCACGCACACTTCGCTGTCCTCGAGCGCGCGCGCGTCGCAGTTGTGGTGACCGGTGCCGATGCCGTCCAGCCCCATCAACTCGCCGGCCATCTGGAAACCGGTGACCTGTTCGCGACCGTCTTCCGACACGACTTCGGTCTTGAAGAAGCCCGTCCGGATCGCGAACAGCGCCTGAAACGGCTCGCCGGTGATGTAGAGCGGCATGCCGCGGGCGATTTTCCGGCGCGCACCGACCAGTTCGTCGACACGCTCGATCTCTGCGTCGGACAGACCAACGGGCATGCACAACTCACGCAGATTGCAGGCCGAACACGCGACCTGAAGTCCCAGCGATGTGACGGGTATGTGGACGTTGTTCATTGTTGATGTCGGTCAATGCACGTTTGGGGGCGCGCTTGCATGATCGCCGTCATTATAAAGCGAGCCCACAAATCATGAACGTCGCGAAAGAACTGGTGTTTGATCCGCAGCTGATGCGCCGCTTCGATGTGCCGGGGCCGCGCTACACGTCCTACCCGACTGCAGACCGTTTCGGCTTCTCGCACAATGCCCGCGCCCACGCGGCGCGGCTGCAGGCACGCACGGCCAGCGCCGGGCCGCTGTCCATCTACATACACATCCCGTTCTGCGACACGATCTGCTACTACTGCGCCTGCAACAAGATCGTGACACGCGATCACGCGCGGGCCGATGCCTATCTCGACACGCTGCTGCGCGAACTCGCAATGAAGGCTGCGCTGGTCAAGGGCAGCCGCGAAGTGGCGCAACTGCATCTGGGCGGCGGCACGCCGACCTTCCTCAGCGACGAACAGATGACCCGGCTGATCGAGGGCCTGCGCCAGCACTTCCGCATTGCCGACACCGCGCAGTGCTCGATCGAGCTTGATCCGCGCGGCGTGAGCGCGGCGCGGGTGGCGCATCTGGGTTCGCTCGGCTTCAACCGCATCAGCGTCGGCGTGCAGGATTTCGACCCGATCGTCCAGCGCGCGGTCAATCGCATACAGAGCGTCGAAGAGACCGAAGTCGTGCTGCGCGCGGCCCGCGAAAACGGTTTCGTTTCATCCGGTGTGGACCTTATCTACGGCTTGCCCGGCCAGACGCTGGACAGCTTCGATGCCACGCTCACCACGCTGATCAGGCTGGCGCCCGACCGCGTCGCCATCTACCACTACGCTCACCTGCCCAAGCAGTTCATGCCGCAGCGACGCATCGACGAAGCCATGCTGCCGAGCGTCGAAGTGCGGCCCAAGCTGCTCGAACTCGCCATCGACCGCCTGCACGAAGCCGGTTACGTGCATGTCGGCATGGACCACTTCGCCCGCCCCGACGACGAACTGGCCCAGGCGCAGCGCCACGGCCGTCTGCAGCGGAATTTCCAGGGCTATTCGACGCATGCCGGCTGCGACCTGATCGGTCTCGGCGTGTCGGCCATTTCGCGCGTCGGCGCCAGTTTCGCGCAGAATCACCGCACCATCGAAAGTTGGACCAAAGCCATCGACGACGGTGAGTTGCCCATCATGCGCGGCCTCGACATGACGGCGGACGACAGCGTGCGTGCCGCCGTGATCGGCGCGCTGATGTGTCACTTCGAACTGTCCATCGAAGCCATCGAAAGCACGTACGCAATCGACTTCGAACAATACTTCGCGCCCGAGCTGGCGGAGTTGCAGGAATTGGCCGATGCCGGCCTGCTGACGATGGAAAAGGACTGGATAGGCATCACGCCGCGCGGTCGCCTGCTGGTGCGCGCCGTCTGCATGGTGTTCGACCGCTATCTGCGCCTCGATTCCGAAACGGTGCGCTACTCTAAGGTGGTGTGAGCACGCTGCGGGCGCTGCCCGCGCAGGCTCGCCGGCGCACCTTCATGCTCCGGCATTTTCCGGAAAGCATTCGATCTCCATGAGTCTTGGCCTGGCCGCAGTGTTCCTCGTGGGCCTGCTTGGCGGTGTGCATTGTGCCGGCATGTGCGGTGGCATCGTGTCGGCCATCTCGGCCGGCGTGCCGCGCCCCGCTCGACCGGGGTTGCGTGCGCAGTTGCCGGCGCTTGCGCTGCACGCGGCCTACAGCAGCGGCCGCATTGCGAGTTACTCCTTCGCCGGCGCCGTCGCCGGCAGCGTCGGTGGTGTCGGCCTGATGGCCGGTCAGGCCTTGCCGCTGCAGACCGTCCTCTATGTCATGGCCAACCTGATGATGGTCGCGCTCGGCATCTACCTCGCCGGCTACGCGCGCATCCTGGCGCCGATCGAATCACTGGGCCGGCCGCTGTGGGCACGCATCCAGCCGCTCGCGCGGCGCTTCCTGCCGGCGCGCACGCCGACCCAGGCGCTGGGTGTCGGCCTGCTCTGGGGTTTCCTGCCCTGCGGCATGGTCTACAGCATGCTGGGGCTGGCACTGCTGTCCGGTTCGCCCGGCAGTGGCGCGTTGATCATGCTGGCTTTCGGCCTCGGCACCCTCCCCAACCTGCTGCTGGCCGGCATGCTGCTGACCCGCCTGCGCGCGCTCACCCGCAATCCGTCGCTGCGCAGGGTGGCGGGTCTGCTGGTGCTCGGCTTCGGTCTGGTCGGCCTCGCGCGCGCATCGACCCTGGGCGACGGGCTGTGGAACGGCCTGATCTGCCATACTTGAGGGCTTCTGAACCATGACATCAAAACCCATGCGTATCCTGCTTGCCGTTGACGGTTCCGACCATGGCGTGCGCGCGACCGCCGAAGTCCTGCGCCTCGCTTCGCTGTTTGCAGCCCCGCCCGAAATTCACCTGCTGTTCGTGCATGCGCCCGTGCCGGGCGGCCTGCTGCAGCATCATGTCAGCCATGAAGCGCTGAACGATTACTACCGCGAAGAGGGCGAGGACGCCACGCGCACCGCGCTGGAAACCCTGCGCAACGCGAAGATCGAACCGGTGCTGCACCTGCACGTGGGGCCGCCGGCGGAAACCATCGCACGCTACGCAGAACAGCACGACTGCGAATTGATCGTCATGGGGCGTCGCGGCCACGGTGCGCTGGCCAGCTTCGCGCTCGGCTCGGTCGCCAGCGGCGTGCTGCATCACTCCAAGCGGCCGGTCCTGCTGGTGCGCTGAAGTCCGACCGGCACCGCCGGTCATCCAGCCGGAATCGGGTTCGCGACTCAAGAAACCGCGGCGGCACGCCGTTAGCACGAAGAGCTTTCTCTTCTTCCGCTACGGAACCGCACATGAGCGTCGTACCCGTCGTCAGTGATCCGCTCGAGGCCTGGGTAGAGCGCCTGCGCAGCCAGGACATGCCCATCTTCAGCGCCACGCTTGCCGCCATCGGCGAGGTCGCGCAGAACGAAGCCAGCCCGACATCGGCGCTCGGCACCATCATCCTGCGCGACGCCGGCATGACGGCGCGCGTGCTGCGCATGGCCAATTCCGTCTTCTTCCGGGGCGAAGCCAGCCGCATCAACACGATTTCGCGCGCCATCGTGCTGCTCGGCTTCGACACCGTGCGCGATATCGCGATTTCGGTTGCCCTGATCGACGCCTTCCTGTCGGGTGGCGTGCGTGATCGCGTGAGTGCCGAAATGGCGCGCTGCTTCCACGCCGCCGTGCATGCCCGGCATGCCGCGAGCGTGCGCGGCGATGCGTCTCCGGAAGAGGTTTTCATCGCCACCCTGCTGTCGCGCATCGGCGAACTGGCTTTCTGGTGCTTTTCCGGTGAAACCGGTCTGCAGCTCGATCAGGCCCTGCGTCAGGGCAAGACGCCGGAACAGGCGGAATCGGAGGTGCTCGGCTTCCGCCTGCGCTCGCTCACCCAGCTGCTGGCGCGCGAGTGGGCGCTGCCCGGTCTGGTGATCAGCGCCTGCGCCGACAATCCGCGGCCCGACAGCCGGGAAGCGATGGTCAGTGGTGGCTTCGTGCTCGCCAGTGCCGCAGAAACCGGGTGGGATTCTCCGCGCGCCCGCACTGCGCTGCGCGACTACGCGCGCCTGCTGCGGCAGGATATGACGACGGTCGCACCCGTGGTCGCCGCGCACGCCCGCGAGGCAGCCCGCATCGCCGGCTTCTACGGCTGCGACGACGCCGCATCGCGCATCCCGGTGCCGACGCGTCCGATCAATACCGGCGAAGAAGCGCCGGTGGCCGGTGACGAGCCGGACGCCGCCCTGCAGCTCACGCTCACGCAGCGCATGGTGGCCATGGTTGCGTCCCGCGCGCCTGCCAGTGCGACGCTCGACGTTGCACTGGAGGCAGCCGGCAGCGCGCTCGGCGCCGATCGTGCGGTGCTCGCGCTGGTCACGGCCAACCGCGCCCAGCTGTCGGCGCGCGGGACCCACGGCCGCGGAGCCCAGCAACTGATGAATCATTTCAACTTCCTGCTTGCCGGGGCGGCACGCGACGCGCTGACCGAACTGGTCGAACGCGGCCGGGTCGTCGATCTGCCGGCCGGGCAGGCGCCTTCACCGGGGATGCCGTCCGTGGCCCGTCTGCGTGCGGCGTGCGGCGACCGGCATCAACTGCTGGTGCCGGTCAAGGCGAACGATCAGGTCGTTGCCGTGCTCTATGTCGACCGCGTCGCCGCGCGTCTGCCTTTTCCCAAGAGTACCGAAGCGGGCCTGCTGCATTTCGCGAGTCTGGCCGGCATCGCGCTCGAAGCGTCGTCACGCAAGTCCTGAGGCGGAAGGTGCGGACACCGTGCGGTGTCCGCACCCGGAGATCAGCCGCGGCGGCGCGCGGCGAAACCGATCAGGCCGAGACCGGCCAGCAGCATCGCGTAGGTCTCGGGTTCGGGTACGACCGTCACATCGACCCACACGGCCTTGTGGTCGGAGCTGGGATAGTTGGCATACAGGCCCTGGTCCCGGAAGTTGCCCACCAGGTCGTATACGTCGCCGGTGGTATTCGGCGCGTTGCGATCCGGGTCGACCGGCCAGAAAATGCCGGCACCGGTCATGTCGAGGTTGGCGCTGGGCAGCACGTAGTCCACGCGCAGATTGCCGGGGGCCGAGTCGCTGAAGTCGGCCGTGTCCTGCGTCGGATCACCCACGTGCGACAGGTTGGCGGTGCCATTGTTGCTCGGATGAGTCTTTGCATCCAGACCACCCGGTGCACTCGGGGTCAGCGTGGTGTTCACCAGCGGGTTGTCCAGCAACTGGCCGATCGCGTTGTACTGCTGGCCGGCCACCGTTCCCTTGAAGCTGTCGCCATCCAGCGGGTCGGCGTTGTAGTCGCCGGCAATGACGAATTTCGCGCCGCTGGCCAGACCGCCGGTGCCGCCCTGATCGTCATAGATATAGCTGGCGCCGGCAACGTAATCGGCCCAGAAGCGGATTTCGTCGTGATTGCGCTTGCCGTTGCGGTCTTCCGCACCGTCGAAGGTGGGCGGCGTCGGGTGAGCAGTCAGGAAATGCACGTCCTGACCGTTGATGCGCACCGTCAAGTCGACGTGGTTCTTCGACGACAGGCGCAGCGCAGCGATTTCGTCCGGCGAGTAGAAGCTGTTGAGCTTGTTGCCGGTCGGATCGTTGGTCAGCAGATTGTTCGGCATGTCCTTCCACAGAAAGGTCTGGAAGCTGCGCACAGCGACGATTTCGTACTTCGAGTAGATCGTGAAGCCGAACTGCCCGCCGAAGTTGCCGAATCCGAAGGCGTCGTCGCCGCCGGAGACCGCGCCGTTGTTGTTCAGGTCGAAGCCCGATGCCAGACCGGTGTTGGTGTTCGGCGTGTAGCGATACGCGTACGCGATGCCGCTGGTCAGGCCGCGCACCGCGTTGCCGTGGCCCGCGGACAGGAAGTTCTGCTGGAACAGCCGTGCACTTTCGCTCGAGTAGCCCAGCGCGCTCGGCGCGCTGCTGGCGGTCGGCGTGCCGTTCAGGTCGAAATCGAATTCATTCACCAGCAGCACATCGGCGTTCACGCGCTGCGCGATTTCGGCCACGTTGTGCGCCTGCTGAATGCGGTTGGCAACCGCCTGCGTGACGCCGGTCGCCAGCGGGTTGGCAAGGTCGGACAGCAGTTGCCCCGATGCATCGCGGTTCAGCGAGGCATTGAAGGTCGCGAAGCGAACGGTTTCGGCGTGGGCTGCGCCGGCGATGCCAGCAGCGAACAGCGCCATCGCTACAGGTTTGAGCTGAATCTTCATGTGCGGTATCTCCGAATGGTGTTCAGGGTGGGTGCTGCTGGATCAGCGGCGTGCGCGGACACCGGCCAGCCCGATCAGGCCGAGCCCGGCGAGCAGCAGGGAATACCTTTCCGATTCCGGTACCGGCGACACTTCGAGCGCGATGAACTGCGTGACCTGCGTGCTGCTGAAGTTGTTGTCGGCGGCGAGTACCAGCGAGCGCTTGCCGTTGGCCAGCGTGTGGCCCCAGCTGATCGCCTCGATGTTGTCGAGCGTGATGCCGCCGAAGGTGATCGGCAGTTCCAGCAGAAGCTCGCGGCGCATCGGTGTGTAAGTCGCGCCGGTCAGGCTGGCAAAGCTGCTCACGTCGGTCGTGTCGGCCGTGATTTCCGCCAGCGTCAGGCGGATGGTGTTGCCCACGCCGAAGGCGAAGGCGCGCTCGACCGCGATGAACTGCGTGTTCGATATGGCCAGCAGTTCGGGCAGGCCGTTGTCGGGGCCGAACGGTGCGCCGGCAACGGCATCGACCGGAATCGGCGGCAATGTGTATACATATTGCGCGCCGGACTGACCGGTCACCGGATCGAGCGCCGTAACGCGCACGACGCTGCCGTTGTTGATCGACGTGAGCGGCCCGTCCTGCACCAGCGCGTCTTCGTTCGCGGTGTAGAGCGTGCCGTCCGGGGCCACGGTCAGGGCTTCGAACAGCTTGTTGCTGCGGCCGCCTGTGGTCGCGTTGTCGACGTAGTTGAACATTGCCGGCGTGGCGAATTCGCGCACGAAGGCGCCCGTGGTCGTCATTTCGCGCACGAAGGGCTGATAGCGGTTGGCCGGATTGGCATTCCAGTTGCCTTCCGACGACCAGTACAGATTGCCGTTCGGCGCGACGCGGATGCCTTCCGGGTCGACCGTGCGGGCGTTCGACGGGAAGGTCGAACCGTCCGGCCGCTGCATGAAGGTCTGGCTGTTGATCGTCACGCCATTGAAGCCGGCGGCGTTGTAATCCAGCGACAGGTTGTAGAAGCGCGGCGTGCCGCGCTCGCCGCCGCGGTCATCCGACAGGGCGAGGTAGCTGCCGTCGGCCGTGCGGTCCAGGCCGGAAATGCCGCCGAACTCGACACCTTGAAACAGGGTACCGGTCGCGATGCGCTGTTCGCCGATGACGCGCAACGAAAAGTCGGCGGCCATCGCGTGCCCGGCCAATGTGGCCAGAGCGGCCGCAATCAGGGTTTTCTTCATGGTGAGTATCGTCATGGGTCGGTCGAAAGGGCTGATTCCGGGCGGCATCGCGTGCCCGCCCGGGATGCGGAAGGTTCAGCGACGGCGGCGCGCGGCGAAACCGATCATGCCGAGACCGGCCAGCAGCAGCGCCCAGGTTTCCGGTTCCGGCACTGCCGTGACTTCCAGCGCGATGAACTGCGTGAATTGCGTGGCGCCGAAGTTGTTGTCCGACGCGAGCACCAGCGTCTGCTTGCCATTGAAGGACGGCCCGAAGGTGATGCCTTCGATGTTGTCGAGCGACAGCGTCGAGCCGTCGTCATTCTTCAGGTCGGACAGGTCGAGCAGCAGCGTCTTGCTGACGGCCTGTACCGTCTGCCCGGCGATCGAATCGAACGACGATACGTCCGTGGCGCCGCGGGCATCGACATGGAACAGCTTGATCGTGTTGCCGGTTGCCGGAATCCCGTTCGTTCCGGCGCCCAGCGAGAACGAGCGTTCGATCGCGATGAACTGGCGGTCGCCGACGGCGATGAAGTCGGTCAGGCCGTTGGTGGCAAAGCTGCCGGCCGGATTCGGCGCGAAGGCGACCGGATCGACGTCGTAGATGTATTCCGCACCGGCTGCGCCGCTGACGATATCGAAGGACAGGATGCGGCTGCGCGAGCCGCCGGTCGGCGTGGCGGGCAGGCTGTCCTGCGCCAGACCGTTTTCGGTGGCGGCGTACAGCGTGTTGCCGTCGGTCGAGATCGCGAGGTTCTCGAACGCCAGATTGTTGTAGATGCCGCTGTCGCCGGCGGTGAATCCGCTGTTGCTGCCGACCGGGTTGTAACGTGCGGGCACCGCGAAATCGCGCACATGGACGCCGGCCAGCGTGGTCTGGCGCACCGTCGGGTTCTGGAAGCCCGCGGCCGAGCGCTGGCCTTCGTTGCTCCAGTACAACGCGTTGCGGCCTGCGTCATAGCGCATGCCTTCCGGGTCAACCCGGTTCATTGCGAACGGCGCGCCGGAGGCGTCGAGCAGGGTGGTCACACCGTTGAAGGTCACACCGGCCATGCCGGGCGTGGCCGAGCGCGCAAAGGCGTTCAGGTCGAGCGACAGTTCGTAGAAGCGCGCCGGATTGAATTGCGAACGGTCGTCGCTGATGGCGATGTAGCGACCGCTGGCGGCGACGTAATCGATCGACGACAGCCCGCCGACCGTAGTGCCGGCGAACTGCGTACCGGTCGGCACGATCTGCTGGCCGATGTAGCTGAGCTCGAAGGGTGCGGCGGCTTGCGCGCAGAGGCTGCCCAGTGACAGTGCGAAGGCGAGTGCAAGCGGGCGGGTGTGCAATGAAAGCTTCATGAGATCTCCCTGGCTGGACACGGGTTGCGGACGAGGGTCCGAACGCTGCACTGCAGGCTAGATCGCAGCAGTGACAAGGCCGTGAAGGGGGTTGCGCCGAATGGACTATCGACGCCATCGCCACCGGAGCGCCGCGTGTGTCGTGCGAAACGGGTTGTTCGGCCACCGGACGGGCGCGGTGCGCCCGCTGCGCCATCGCAAGGCAGATGCCGCCGATCTGCCGGCGCGGGTAGACTGCGCATTTTTCCGCCGCGAGACCCCGCCATGCCCGTGAATTATCAGACGCCTCCCGCCGCTTCCATCCTGCCGGTTGCCGGCGTTCGACTGGGCATCGCCCAGGCCGGCATCCGCAAGGCCAACCGGCGCGACCTGTGCCTGATTTCGCTGCTGCCTGGCGCGCGCGTAGCCGGGGTGTTCACGGTCAACCGCTTCTGTGCGGCGCCGGTGCAGGTGTGCCGCGATCACCTTTCGCGCAGCGACATCCGGGCGCTCGTCATCAACACCGGCATCGCCAATGCCGGCACCGGCGAACCGGGCCTCGTCGCCGCCCGTGCCACCTGCATCGCCGTGGCGCAGGCGCTGGGCGTGGCGCCCGAACAGGTGCTGCCGTTCTCCACCGGCGTCATCATGGAGCCGCTGCCGGTCGATCGCATCGAAAAGGGCCTGCCGGCCTGCATCGACGATCTCGACGAAGCGCACTGGCACGAAGCCGCACACGCCATCATGACCACCGACACCATCGCCAAGGTGGCGTCGCGCACCGTCACCCTCGACGGGCGCACCATCACGCTCAGCGGCATCAGCAAGGGCGCCGGCATGATCAAGCCGAACATGGCCACCATGCTGGGCTTCATGGCCACCGATGCCGCCGTGTCGCAGGCCGCGCTCGAAGCCATCGTGAAACATGCGGCCGACCGCTCGTTCAACTGCATCACGGTCGATGGCGACACCTCGACCAACGATTCCTTCATGCTGATTGCGTCCGGCACCGCCGGCAATGCCGAGATCGAGTCACTCGACAGCGCCGACGGCCGCCTGCTGGCCGACGCCGTCACCTCGCTGGCCGCCGAACTGGCGCAGGCCATCGTGCGCGACGGCGAAGGCGCCACCAAATTCATCACCATCGAAATCGAAGGCGGCCGCGACACCGCCGAGTGCAAGGCGGTCGGCTACGCAATCGCCCACTCGCCGCTGGTCAAGACCGCCTTCTTCGCGTCCGACCCCAACCTCGGCCGCATCCTCGCCGCCGTCGGCAACGCCGCACAGAACCATGCGCCTCTTGAAGACCTCGACACTTCGAAGGTGAGCCTTTGGATCGGCGACTTCCTGGTCGCGAAGGACGGCGGCCGCAACCCCGACTACCGCGAAGAGCAGGGCGCCGCCGCCATGGCCCCCGCCGAAATCACCATCCGCGTCGCACTCGGCCGCGGCCACGCCCACGCCACCTGCTGGACCTGCGACTTCAGCTACGACTACGTGAAGATCAATGCGGACTACCGGAGCTGAGTGGCGGGCGCTTCATTCGCCCGCCACGCCGCATGGCGCAGAAAGGAAGATGGCCCCAGGGTGATGACGCCCCAGCAATCCGACCCGTCCGGCACGACGGCGCCCGAGTCTGACCCTTCGACGCCCGCTGTCAGCCGTGCGCGCGGCGGCGAAGCGGTCTCACCCGAAGGGTGAAGGCCCGACCAACGATGACGATCGCGACGGCGCAGGCTTTCAAGAACATCTTCAAGCGGTCAACCGAGGATTTCAGGTTTCATGTTCCTGAAATTTTAATTCGGCGACACATCGCTCTTTTCATGTCGTCGTAAACGGCATATTGTCAAGACGTGTCGCCATTTAAATAAAATGAGAACATGTTTTGTGGACGTGTCGTCGGCGACGACATAAGCTGTTGACCTGTCGATAAAACAGGATTTTTGCACCATGACCGACGCCGCTCCCGCTTGGTACCCCGAGCAACCCCACAACCGGTTGCCTGCGCTGCCCCCGGCGCACGAGCTGGAGACCCGGGCGGTGCTCAAGGCCTGCATCGAGGCCCGCGCCGCGCTGGCCGAGCTCAAGCAGGCGGCCGAGCTCATCCCCAACCAGGCGATGCTGATCAACACCATCCCGCTGCTGGAAGCCAAAGACAGCTCGGAAATCGAAAACATCGTCACCACCACCGACCAGCTGTTCCAGTACGCGCAGGGACACGACAACGCCGACCCGGCCACCAAGGAAGCCCTGCGCTACCGCACCGCGCTGCACCAGGGCTTTCAGTCGCTCAAGGCCCGGCCGCTGTGCACCGCCACCGCTGTGGATGTCTGCCGCACCCTCAAGGGCGTGGACATGGACATCCGCCGCACTCCGGGCACCCAGCTCGCCAACGACCGCACCGGCGAGGTGGTCTACACCCCGCCCGAAGGCGAAGCCCACCTGCGCGACATGCTGGCCAACTGGGAGCGCTTCCTTCACAACCAGACCGAGCTAGACCCTTTGATCCGCATGGCCGTGGGCCACTACCAGTTCGAAGCCATCCACCCGTTCACCGACGGCAACGGCCGCACCGGCCGCGTGCTCAACATCCTCTACCTCATCCAGGAAGGGCTGCTGAACCTGCCCATCCTGTACCTCAGCCGCCACGTGATTTCCCACAAGGCCGACTACTACCGCCTGCTGCTCGACGTCACGCGGGACGAAGCCTGGGAGCCCTGGCTGATCTTCATGCTGCAGGCCGTGGCCGAAACCTCGAGATGGACCACCGGCAAGATCGCCGCCATCCGCGCGCTGGCCGAACACACCACCGAACACGTGCGCACGCGCCTGCCCAAGCTCTACACCCGCGAACTGGTGGACGTGATCTTCGAGCAGCCCTATTGCCGCATCGGCAACCTGGTGGACAAGGGCATCGCCCAGCGCCAGGCCGCCTCACGCTACCTGCACGACCTGGCCGACTTGGGCGTGTTGCGAGAAATGCCGTTCGGAAAAGAGAAGCTCTTCATTCACCCCAAGCTGATGCAACTGCTCAGCCAGGACAACAACCAGTTCCAGCCTTACGCCTGAAAGCGCTGCTCACGAGCGTCAGGCCCGGACGGCGGTCTCCGCCCGTGGCTCTCCGTCCCGGCCGCAGACTGTTGCCTGTAACCGTTCGTTCAGCCGGACTTCATCTCGCTGAACTCCTCCAGCGAGCGCTGAAGTTCGTCAGCGCCGGTCCGGATGACGGCGATGCCGTGACGGCCGAGCGCGTCCGTCATTTCCCCCACGGATAGCTTCGCCATCCGGGCAGCCTTGCCCAGGGACACGCGTTCCTCATCGAACAGGCGCATCGCCAGCGCAGTGACCGTGTCCTCACGCAACACACCCGCATCGAACGGAACGGCGACGAATGCCGGCGAGCCGTTGTTCATCACCACCGACAAGCGACCGTCCTGCGCACGCTGGACCAGCTTGTGAGCGTGTCTTTTCAAGCTGCGGGCGGTGAATGTCTTCATGGCTTTCTCCGGTGACGCTGAATTCGGCCCTGCGTCGAAGTCGCGCTGATCGCGTCGGGCACTGATTTAAGTCAATCCTTCACTTCTAATCGCAGGAAGTCGTCCAGTCGCCTTGATTCAGCGATGTCGTCATGCGGCACGAGGACATAGCGCCATGGCTTGCCGCCGACAGTCGCCGCGTGCTCCGACGCATGCCTGCACCATTTCGCGGCGGCGGCAGCCTTGGCCTGCACTTCCTGCGTGTCGATGTCGCCCCGCGCCTTGGTCTCGACCATGAAGATCATCGAATCGGCCTCGGCCACGAAGTCGGGGATGTATTCCGGCTGTTCGCTGCCCAGCTTGTAGTAGATCCGGAACTGGCCCTTGGCGGGCTTGAACCACTTCAGCGCATCGCGTTCGAGGATGATTGCGAAACGCCGCTCGGTGTCCGAATCGAATTTCTGCAGCGGGTACATACAGCGCGCAAAGCCGCCAAACAGCATCTGTTTGATCTTGCCCGGCTCGGTGACTGTTTCCCGGTAATGGTGTGCCGTCTGCCCGGCGACCGCGGTGTAGTTGCAGGGCTTGAGTTCGGTGAAGCCCCGGCTCACCTGCACCTCGTAGTCGGTGGCTTCTTCCCAGAAATGCGCCAGCATTTCGGCACGAATCAGCCGCGCCAGCTCTGCGCCATAGGTGTCGAACACCTCGTGAAGCTCGCTCTCCGAGTAGTTCTGCGCCTGGTAGCGAGCAACCGCCTGACCCGCCAGGTCATACAGCAGCTCCGCCTGAGTGAAGTAATCGATGTCGTCGTAGTCGATCAACTTCTTGACGATGTAGTCTTCGAAGCGCTGTTCCCTGATGCCTGCCTGACGGCTCATCGTGAATTGCTGGTTGGTGCGCAGTTCCTGCCCCACGATCTCGCGCTGGCCCGGCTGGAAATTCGGCAGCGCACCGAGCTTGAACGGGTGGAAGCCGGTCGTGACTTCACCCGTGGGCACCACCGCGATTCGGGGAATGTCGATGGTCTGCTGGACGACGATCTCGGTGGTCTTTGACACCACAGCCGACAGATCAAGCGCAGGCACTCCATCATCCGCCCCAGCCAGCAATTCGCCCTGGGCGGGCTTCAGCCTTTCGGTCACTTCAGCCAGGATGGCCGATTGCACCTCCGGGTTGAGCAGCGCACTGCTGGTCGGTACGAGATCGCGCTTTACCTCGTAGGTGCCGATCACATCCATCACCACGCGCGCAGCGTGGCGCTCGCGCTCCGTTGCGAACACGGGCGCAGGTGCGGCACTTGCAGGCGCTGCGCCCGCGTGTGCCGGATGGGTGACGATGGGCGGCGCTTCCGTGAGCCCCAGCCGTGTCATCGCACCGGAGCCGACCTGGACGCTCACCTTCCTGTCGTCATCGTTCGGCGGCTCCAGGATCACCTGCTTCAGCCGGATCGGCGAATCGCCCCGATTGGCCTCGTCGATGATTTCCTGAAATTTGTCATGCGCCACGATGTTGAGGCGGTCCACTGCCGCCACGCCCGTGCGCTTGCCGTAGGGCAGGCGCAGACCGCGGCCGATGGACTGCTCGATCAGCGTGCGCGCATTCGCCGCGCGCAGAGGCACGATGGTGTAGAGGTTGGTCACGTCCCAGCCCTCTTTGAGCATGTTGACGTGGATGACGATTTCGGTCGGCTCGTTCACGCTTTCCACCGCGAGCAGCCGGGCGATCATGTCCTCCTCTTCCGCGCCGCTGCGGCTGGAGTCCACCTGGATCACCTTGCCCGCGTAGCGCCCCTCGTAGAAGGCGGAAGACTCGATCAGCGTCTTGAGCTGCGACGCGTGGGTCGTGTCCCGCGCGATCACGAGCATGAAGGGCTTCACCGCCGGCACGCCGTTCTCGCGCGCGTAGGTGAGCAGTTCGACCTTGGTGCTTTCGTGCAGGCGCACGCCGTCTTCCAGCTTGATCTGCTCGATCTCTTCGGGTGCGTGCGCCCGCGCATCGAAATTGCGCTGGGTCACGACGGCGGGCTCCTTGACGAAGCCATCTTCCATCGCCCGCGCCAGCGGGTAGTCCATCACCACATTCCTGAACGGCACCGGGCCGCGCGCGGATTCCACAAAGGGCGTGGCGGTGACCTCCAGCCCGAACAGCGGTTTCAGTTCGTTGATCGACCGCACCCCGGCACTCGCCCGGTAGCGGTGCGACTCGTCCATCAGCAGCACGAGGTCGGTCAGATTGGCCAGATGGTTGAAGTAGCTGTCGCCCAGCACCTCTTTCATGCGCTTGATGCGCGGTTCCTTGCCGCCCCTGACCTCGGAGTTGATCTTGGAAATGTTGAAGATGTTGATGCGCACATCGTGGGCGAAACCCGCCGGCGCATCCGTCACCGCCGCCCCCGTCTGGTCGTAGTTGTCGCCGGTGATGATGAGCGGCGGCTGCTGGGCGAACTCGGCAATGCCCTTGAACACGTACTTGGGCGTGTTCGGCGTGAAGTCGGCGATCAGCTTGTTGTAGATCGTCAGGTTGGGCGCCAGCACGAAGAAGTTGTTGATGCCGTGGGCCAGATGCAGGTAGGCGACGAAGGCCCCCATCAGGCGCGTCTTGCCCACGCCGGTGGCCAGCGCGAAGCACAGCGACGGAAACTCGCGCTCGAAGTCGTTCAGCGTGGGGAACTGCGCTTTCAATGTGGCGAGGATGGCGCTCACGTCCTGGTCGTGTGCCAGCATTTCCGGCGCGGCATCCAGTGCCTGCTTCAGTCGGGCCAGCGACTCCGCCTGCGGCGGACGCAGCGACAAACGGCCCGTGATGTGGTTCTGCACGCGGGCGTTCATGCTTCACCTTCCTTGTCGTCGATGTCGGCGATCCGCACGTCCCGGGCACTCGGCCCGTCCGCGAACTCGCTCTCCAGTTCTTCCACCGTCGGCAGCTTCGTGGCCAGGGTGTCCGGCAGCGCCCGGACCAACTGGTACTCCGCCACGCCAATGGGCTTGTCCATGCCGGAGAGTGCATATTCCGCCACCAGCCGGTCCTGGGTCTTGCACAGCAGCAGGCCGATGGTGGGGTTATCGTCGGCTGCCTTGATCTGCCGATCCACCGCGGTCAGATAGAAATTCAACTGCCCGGCATGTTCGGGCTTGAACTCGGTGGCCTTCAGTTCCACCACCACATGGCACTTGAGCCGCGTGTGATAGAAAAGCAGATCGATGAAGAACTCTTTGTCGCTCACCTGCAGCCGGTACTGCTGCCCGACAAAGGCAAAGCCGCTGCCCAGCTCCAGCAGAAAGCGCGTGACATGCCGGACCAGCGCGTTCTCGATTTCCCGCTCGTGCGCCTCGTCGCCCAGCCCCAGAAAATCGAACAGATAGGGGTCTTTCAGCGTTTCATGCGCCAGGTGCGAATTCGGCGCGGGCAGGCGTGTTTCGAAGTTGGTCACCGCCTTGCCCAGCCGCTCGTGCAGGTGGTTGCGGATGCTCACTTCCAGCGTGGCGCGCGACCAGCCCTCGGCGATGGCCTGCTCGGCATACCGCTGGCGCAACGACGCGTCTTTCACCCGCGTCAGCAGCAGCACGTTGTGCCCCCAGGGCAATCGTCCAACAGTCTGTTGGACGATTTCAGCCTCACCCCACGCCTCGGCGAAAGCCCGCATATACATCAGGTTGGCGCGAGAGAAACCCTTCACTTCCGGAAAGGCTTCGCGCAAATCCCGCGCCAGCCGCTCGATCACCTTGCTGCCCCAGCCCTGTTGCGCCTGCCGTTCCAGAATGTCCCGGCCAATCTGCCAATACAGTTCGATCAACTCCGCGTTGGCGGCCAGCGCGGCACGCTGACGCGCCGCCGTCACGCGGCTTTTGATGTCCCCCAGCCAAGCGGCGTAATCGGCCGGAAGGGCAGCGGCGTCCACCGGGTTTTTCGCCATCACGTCGCCTCCCCGTCGTCGCCGAACAGATCGGGCATCGCGGCGGCTTTTTTCCCTCTCCCGCCGGGAGCGGGGCGGGGCGCGTGCTGCGCTTCTTCGGGCTGCGCCATCGGCAGGTTCGCTACATTCAGGCTGTAGTCGTCGTGGCCCCACTCGCAGCGGGCCAGCACCATCTTCGGAATCTTCTTCAGCGTCAGGTTGGGCCAGCGCTCGGCCGCCGCGGCGGCGCTCACCCCGTGAAAGGCGGCGCAGCACACCAGCAGGCTTTGGTCGCTGCCGACTTCATCCGACAGCGCCTGCAGTTGTTCGGCCGACAGGTTCTGCGTCGTGACATAGATGAAATCGCGCTCGCTCGAATGGCCGTGTTGCCACCACTGCAGCTCCGACGGGGCATAGCTGAAGCCTTCCAGCTTCGCCAGTGCCTCGGCCAGTTGCGCCGCGTTGTAGTCCGGGTTGATCACCGGATTGCCCCAGCGGTCGTTCACGATCAGGCTGGGCGCGAGCTTGTAGTAGCGGAAGCCGCCGCCGCCCTTCCACTCGACCGCTTCGGTGACGCCGCCCCCGTCCTCGCCGTCGATTACCTTCTTCATGCGCGGAATGACATGCGTGTGGCAGTGCTCCCCCAACTCCACCATGATCCAGCGACGGCCCATCTTGTGCGCCACGGCACCCGTGGTGCCGGAGCCGGCGAAGGAGTCAAGTACAAGGTCGCCGGGGTTGGTGGCGATGTGAAGAATCCGATGGACTAGCCTTTCAGGTTTTGGCGTGTCAAATACGTTCTCTGGGCCAAAAAGAGAAATGATTTCCTTCTTCGACTCTTGCGTGTTCCCAACTTCGTCATTCGGCCACCAAGTCCACGACATCCGACCCTCTTGTTCATTCAGATAGGTCTTCTTTCGAGGAACTCCCCGCCCATCAGAACCAAACCACATTCGTCCTTCGGCCAATAGGCGCTGATACTCACTTTCGATTGTGACCCAGCACCTGCCTTTGGGTGGATAGTGTTCGGCTCCTCCCGGAGTGTGAATCTTGTACATTTGGTTCGGTCGGAAGTGTCTCCCACCGCAAGCGGTTGCCGTGTCACGACCATCGCCTGAATCTCCTTGCTGAATCTCATCCAGCTTCTCGATGCTCAGTTCCTGCTGCCAGGCCACAAAGGCGCGAACCATGGCCTGTCGCTTGTCTTGCCGCTCCTGAGGCCATAGCTCGATGTCGAGTGTGAAGGTGGCTGCCGCAGGAAATCCGTGGTCGCGCAGGGCATTGCCCTTGCGTTCTTCCGGTGTCCAGTGATCGAAGTCTTCGACGGCGAACAGAAGCTCTTTGCGCGTGACAACGCCATCGCGCGCCAGTGCAGTCAAGCGGCGTTCGAACTCACTCAAACCTTCATCGGTGGCGAAAGCCAGCACTACGGATTCGTCTTCTTGACTGACGATCTCCACGCCGGGGATGGCATCGAAGGGGGGAACACTTTTGTCCCCGGCATGCAGTCGGATCTTTAGCAGCTTGCGCTCATCGAAACCGCCGATGTCGGCTTGGGCTGGATCGGCGATGCGTGCCTTCGCTGCCTGGAGCCTTTGCCCAAGCACTACACCATAAGCGCGTGGGTCGTCCGGTTTGAAGCTGCCCCCAAATCTTCTTGGATGTCGGGGATTGATCGGTGCTTCCCGCTCTAGACGCAGGTGTTCATAGGCCATGCCTCCCCCTCCATCGTTTAGTTCTTATGCCGGTACTCGCGGGCAAGGGCTGTATCCAGATGGCTTTTTTCCATGAACTCACGGCCAGACAAGATCATTTCCTTGATTGCGCGCCGAAGAACCCGTTCGATGTCGGCGTGAGACATACCCTTGAACAGCGACGCCACTTGACCGTCCTCGGGCTCAAAGTTGCGTCGGATGCCGGATAGCTTTAGCGCAAGCAGGCGTTTGATCTGCTCCAGGTTCGGCATTTCGAAACGTACGACTTCATCGAAGCGCCTCCACACTGCCTTGTCGAGCAAGGTTTCGTAGTTGGTGGTGGCAATGAGGATGCTCTCGCCCCGATAGCTGTCCATCATCTGCAGAACCGCATTGACGGAACGCTTGAGCTCGCCATGGTCTGCGCTATCCCCGCGATCCTTCGTGAGTGCGTCGAACTCATCGAACAGCGCGACGACAGGCTGCTGCGCGATGTAGTCGAAAACTTTGCGGAGGTTGGCAGCCGTTTCACCAAGAAACGATGAAATGACCGAGTCCAGGCGAACGAGCACAAGCGGCATCGACAGTGCGTGGGCAATGACCTCCGCCGCCAATGTCTTCCCGCAACCGGGCGGTCCGCAAAACAGGAGCCTCTGCGCAGGCTGCATGCCGTATGAGCGCAGCGTGTCGGCCCGGTTGTGCTCCATGAGTATCTCGTCGAGCGCGGACTGCGTAGCGTCGGACAAGACGATGTCCTTCTCCTCACGCACGACCGCGCGTTCTTCTAGCAGCGCCAGGCCACTGTCCTTGTTGGTCGGCAGGTCGGAAATGCCCTGAAACTTGCGGGCACCGTTACAAGTGATGCTCTGCCCGCCGTAGAGCAGACGCTCAAGATCATTGGCGAGCAGGTGATGGTTCTTTTCCCGCTCTTCCTTGATGACCGCCTCGGACGCCGACCGAAAACTCGCCGCATCGCCTAGCGTTCCTGACTTGATGAGCTGTCGCAGCAATTTTCCGCTCGCCATCTCTCAACCTCCAAAATTCTTGCCACGCACGATGTGCGCGTCGTTAACCGAGTGACCAAGCCCATTGAGCCGACGCATGATCACACCAACTCCCATTCAACGGTGAAGAGGGTTTGTTCCTGCACGTCCTGCCGCAGCTTGGTTTCGAGCTCATTGATCAGCTCGTTGCGTTCGGACTCGATGGCGTCCTGGCGACTGAAGAGCTCTCGCCGGAGCTTGCTGCGCTGGTCTTCGAGTTCGCGTTGCTGTTTCTGCCACGACAGCTTTTCTTCCAATGTGGGCGCAACCGCCGCGGTGCGGCGCACCTCCTTGATCTGGCGATCAAGCTCCTTGATCTCTTGCTCGATACCCAGCTTCAGGTCATCCGCCCATGCATCCAGCTTCTGGACCTCCAGCTCGAAGTAGCTCAGGTTGCGCTGGTTGATTTCCCGGAGCACTGCGGACTTGCGCGCCGACATGTCTTCGATGAGGGCGGAGACATCGACATCGACATGTTCCGCCGCCCGCGCATGCGCGGGCAGGCGAAGCAGCTTTTCGGGGTCGTCTTCTTCCAGCACATCGCCGTCTGAAGTAACGGCAGCCACCAGCAGGCGTTGTTCCAGGTTGCCGAGCGCTTCAACAGACACCAGCTTCAGGGTCAGCCAGCCGGTCTTGCCGCGACAGGGTTTGAGCGTGCTGATCTGCGTGCCGTAGGCCTTGTAATCGAACACCAGCTTCGTGCGGGGCAACTCACGGTGCTTGGCCTGCTCCGTCACCCATTCGGCGAGGGGATGGCCGATACGATAGAGGTGGGCATCGCCGGATCGGCGAGGTAGTTCATACCTCCCAAGCTCAACATCATGCAAGGCGCTGGCGGGCACGCGCTGCAACACGAACCTGCGAGTCAACAAGGGTGGATGCGAGCGACTCCACGCTGTCGCCCGCTGCACGTCGGGTCAGCAGCCACGCGTAGTAGAGGCTTTGGTGCTGTGTCAGGGGTTGCTGCATTCAGTTGTGTCCTTGCAACCGTTTCGCGACGTGTCCCTTGCCGGTGGGGGCAATCAGGTGTTCTGCCATCATGGTGCGTAGAAGAACTCGCGCCGCGGCTGCAGGCGGCTCGGTCGGTTCGTAACATCCGACCGGCGTTCGAAGCGTGTCTCGAACGGGGTGACATGGTAACGCCGCAGCATGGCGGGTTGCCCTCGGCAGTTTGGACGATGGCATTTGCCCGATCTTCATTGCTCGGTGCCGGAGCTGATGCAGGATCATCCTTCGTCATTGCGATGTGCGGTGTGCAGCGTGCGCCCCGACAGGCTCACAGGATGAACCTGCAAGAAATGACCGACGCGGCGTGCGTCCACGGTATTGAAGGCCTTTTCTGGGTGTCGCTTCCGGCAACGGCGCCGACGTCGGTACCTCACGTTCCGACTGCAGACGGTCGAACGACATGGCGGTGTGTGGACTGAGCAATGTCTTGAGGGCCTGCAGGCGATCGGTTCGCGACATCGGGAGATAAGCTCCTCGACATGCGGTGCGGGACAGTCGTCCGGATTGCGCCATTGCTCCTCGGTGTATATCCT
>JAGNYW010000017.1 GCA_017984755.1 Methyloversatilis sp. | reverse complement strand
CCACGGCATTCATTGCGGCAGCCAGCTGGCCGAGCAGTGCGAGCCGGTTGGCGCGCACTGCCGGATCGTCGGCATTGACCATCACGTCATCGAAGAAACGGTCGACCGGCGCACGCAGCATGGCGAGTGCTGTCAGCGCACCCGCGTAATTGCCGCGATCGGTGTACTGCGAAGCCAGCATGTTCGCGGTCGTCAGCGAATGGTTCAGCTCGACTTCGGCCGCTTCGACGAACAGTGCCGGATCGATGATGTCGCCCACGACATCAGCCTTCTTCAGGATGTTGACGATGCGCTTGTTGGCGGCCGCCAGGGACTGTGCCTCGGCCAGCTCCGAGAACGCCACCACGGCGGCGAGCTTGTCCGGCACCCGATCGATGCGCGTCGGCTTGAGTGCCAGCACGGCGTCGATCACCCGCGCGTCGTGGCCGGTCTCCTTCAGCAGATTGCGCAGGCGCTCGTGCATGAAGTCCAGCAACTGTGACGCAAATCCCGATGCATCGCCCTCGCCCACCTGACCTGCACGGAAGCCACCGCGAGCAACCTCAATCAGTTCGGCAAGGTCGAGCGGCAGCGCGGTTTCCATCAGGATGCGCAGCACGCCCAGCGCAGCTCGGCGCAGCGCGAACGGATCCTTGTCGCCGGTCGGGATCTGACCGATGCCGAAGAAGCCGACCAGCGCGTCGATCTTGTCGGCCAGCGACACGGCGCATGCCACAGCGCCTTCGGGCAGCGCGTCACCGGCGAAACGCGGCCGGTAATGCTGCTCGACGGCGGCCGCCACGACATCGGACTCACCGTCATGCTGCGCGTAATAGCGCCCCATGACGCCCTGCAGCTCGGGGAACTCGCCCACCATGTCCGTCACGAGATCGGCCTTTGCCAGCAGACCGGCACGGGCCGCCTGCAGCACATCGGCATCGAGCTGGCCGGCGATGCCGGCGCTCAGGCGCTGGATGCGCATCACGCGGTCGAACTGGCTGCCGAGGCGGTTGTGATACACCACCGATTCCATCTTCGTGATGCGTCCGGCCAGCGGCGTCTTCTTGTCCTGCTCGAAGAAGAAGCGCGCGTCCGACAACCTTGCCCGGACGACGCGTTCGTTGCCCGACACGATGTTGTACGGATCTGCAACCTGCATGTTCGATACGACGAGGAAGCGGTTCAGCAGGCGGCCGTCCGCATCGAGCAGCGGAAAGTACTTCTGGTTGGCCTTCATCGTGAGAATCAGGCACTCCTGCGGTACAGCGAGGAACTCGGGTTCGAACTGCGCAACATAGACGGTCGGATGTTCGACCAGCGCGGTGACTTCATCCACCAGCGCGGCGTCATCCACGTGCCGCACGCCCTCGCCCAGCCCTGCGCATGCACTGGCAAGCTGCTGCACGATGAGTGCACGACGCGCGTCGAACGATGCCATCACGAAGCCGCGTTCGTACAGCGTGCGCGCGTAGCTGTCGGCATCAGGCAGCGTGACCTCGCCTTCGCCCATGAAGCGGTGACCGCGCGTGCAGCGCCCCGACGCATGACCGAACGCCATACCCGGAACGACGCGTTCGCCATGCAACATGACGAGCCCATGCACCGGACGGACGAACTGGTGATCACTGTCGGACCAGCGCATCAGCTTGGGGATGGGCAGCTTCTTCAGCGCATCGAGCACGATGCCGGCCAGCACCTCGTCGAGTGCGGCGCCGGTTACGGCCATGGCGAAGAACAGCGTTTCACTCTTGCCATCCATGCGGCGCGTGAATCGGGCCAGCGCATCCGCGGGAATGCCCTTGGCCTGCAGCTTCTTCAACAGCGCAGGCGTCGGCTGGCCGTTCGCATCCAGCGCGACGGCAACCGGCATCAGCTTCTCATCGACCACCGCATCAGGCGCCCGGTCCGACACGCCCTGCACCGTCAGCGCAAGCCGACGGGGACTGGCATAGCGATCCATGCGCGCCGAGGCGTCGACCAGCTTGCGATCGACGAGCGCCTTGAATACCGCATCGGCAAATACTTCGCCCAGACGAGGCAGCGCCCTGGGCGGCAATTCTTCGGTCAACAATTCGACCAGCAATGTGGCGTGCATACTCATTCCAGAATCAGCCGCAGCAGACGGCGGCAGGAGATCGACGGGTGTTCAGGCGACACGCAGCGCTTCGATGCGCTGGCACTCTTCTTCGCCCAGCAGCGTGCGCAGGCGAGGACTCGCGAGATCGGCCATCGGAAAACCCCGCTGTTCGCGCGACGTGTAGTAAGCCTGTGCAACCAGACGCGCCAGCGCGCGCACGCGGCCGATGTAGGCAGCGCGCTCGGTCACCGAGATGGCACCCCGCGCATCGAGCAGGTTGAAGCTGTGCGATGCCTTCATCACCATTTCATAACCGGGCAGGGGCAGCCCTGCGTCGATCAGGCGCTTCGCCTCAGATTCGTAGTCATTGAACTGCCGGAACAGCCACTCGACATTCGAGTGCTCGAAGTTGTAAGTCGACTGCTCGACCTCGTTCTGGTGATATACGTCGCCGTAGCGGATGCCCGGCGCCCACACCAGGTCGTAAACGTTCTCCACGCCCTGCAGGTACATCGCAAGGCGTTCGGCACCGTATGTGATTTCACCGAGTACCGGCTTGCAGACGATCGAGCCCACTTCCTGGAAGTAGGTGAACTGCGTCACCTCCATGCCGTCCAGCCACACCTCCCAGCCCAGGCCCCAGGCGCCCAGCGTCGGCGACTCCCAGTCGTCCTCGACGAAACGGATGTCATGCTGCGACGGATCGAGACCGAGCGCACGGAGGCTGTCGATGTACAACTCCTGGATGTCAGGTGGCGACGGCTTCAGCGCGACCTGGAACTGGTAGTAGTGCTGCAGGCGGTTCGGGTTTTCGCCGTAGCGGCCGTCCTTCGGACGACGCGACGGCTGCACGTAAGCCGCACGCCACGGCTCGGGGCCGATGGCGCGCAGGAAGGTGGCGGTATGAAAGGTGCCTGCACCGACTTCGATGTCGTACGGTTGCAGCAGCGCGCAGTTCTGCTCGCCCCAGAAACGGGACAGACGCAGCAGCACTTCCTGGAATGTGGGTGCAGCGGACATGGATGAAGCCGAAGCGGATTGGAAAGGGCGGATTCTACCGGCTCGCCTTGCGCCGCACCATCGCCAGCCCGATCAGCAGCAGCGATACCAGCAGCACGGGCACATTGCTCCAGCGCATGAATGGCGTCAGACCTTCATGCCCGGACAGCTCGACCCGCAGCGCCGCGCGCTGGAAAGGCGGCAGCGCGGCAATGACGCGGCCGTCGGCCGCGATCGCCGCCGTCATGCCGGTATTGGTGGCACGCAGCATCGGCCGGCCGAGTTCGAGCGCGCGGATCTGCGCAATCTGCAGGTGCTGTGGCTGCGCCAGCGAATCACCGAACCACGCCGTGTTGGACACATTCACCAGCAGCGTCGAGTCGCGGGCAGCGCCGATCAGCTCTTCGCCGAATACATCTTCATAGCAGATGTTTACCGCCACCCTTTCGCCTGCGAGTGTCAGCGGCGGCTGCACGGCCGCACCGCGACCGAAGTCGGCCATCGGAATGGACAGCAGCGACAGCGTCCATGCGAACAGCGGCGGCGTGAATTCGCCGAACGCGACCAGGTGCGACTTGCTGTAGCGCGCGTCCGTACGGCCGAGTGCGACCACACTGTTGAAGTAGCGGCGGGTACCCGACTCGTCGGTACCCAGCGTGATCGCGCCCATCAGCACGTCACGACCGGTGCGGCGCATTTCGGACAGCCAGCCCGGGTCGATCCGGTCCAGCTCGAGCGGAATCGCAGTTTCCGGCAGCACGACGAGATCCGCCGGCCAGGCACGGGCAAGATCAAGGTAGGCCTGCATCGAATCGGGCAGTCGCTCGGGCACCCACTTCAGGCTTTGCGCGACGTTGCCCTGCAACAGGCTTACCGTCAGGGTGCGGCCGACCGGTTCGGTCCAGCGCAGCGAACCGAGCAGCGCGCCGATGGCGAGCAGGCAAACGAGCCCGATGGCTGCCGTGCGCAGCTTCAGTTGTCGCAGTGCGGCGGCCGCCAGCAGACCTGCGATCAACGCGGCGACCCAGCCGGCTCCATGTACCCCGAACACCGGCACGTAGCCGGCAAGCGGGCTGGGCGTTGCATGCGCATAACCGCTGGCCAGCCAGGGGAAGCCGGTCAGCAGAGTGCCGCGCAGCCACTCGCCGACGATCCAGAGACTGGCGAACGCGGGTGCGAACAATCCGATGGAACAGCGCAGGGACTTGTGCGCGGCGCAGGCCAGCGCCGGGAAGAGCGCAAGGTATGCGCAGAACAGGAAAGTGGCGATCAGGGACACCACGGCGGGCATGCCACCGAACTGGTGCAGACTGACGTGCACCCATGACACGCCGGCCAGGAACCAGCCCAGACCGAAGATGAAACCGGTCAACGCGGCAGACCGTGCATCGCACCGGTCGATCAGCCAGAGCAGCGTGGCGAGCGCGAGTATGGGCAGAGCGAAGAAGCCGAGCGGTGCAAAACCGGCGACCGCACACGCACCGGCCGCACCGGCTGCCGCCAGCCGCAGCGCGGGTTTCATTCGGCGGAGGGCGCGGTGTTCGTCAGAACCGGCTGGACGCGATCGACCATCAATGTGTGAACACGCCGGCTGTCGGCACGCAGAACAGTGAAGCGCAGCCCATCGAGTTGTATCACCTCTCCGCGCTTGGGAAGGCGCCCGATCTGGTGAATGACCAGACCACCGACCGTATCGAAGGCGTCGTCATCGAACTCGGTGCCGAACGCGGTATTGAAATCCTCGATTTCGGTCGCCGCCTTGACGCGGTATCGCCCCGCCTGATCGAGGCGGATATTGTCGGCGGACTCATCGAAGTCATATTCGTCCTCGATGTCGCCGACGATCTGCTCAAGCACATCCTCGATGGTGACCAGCCCGGCGACCCCGCCATACTCGTCAACCACGATCGCCATGTGATTCCGGCTGGCCCGGAACTCGCGCAGCAGCACATTCAGCCGCTTCGATTCGGGAATGAAGACCGCCGGGCGCAGCATGTCGCGCAGGCTGTCGTCGTGGCCGGACACCAGTCGCAGCAGGTCCTTTGCGAGCAGGATGCCGATGATGTCGTCACGGTTGTCGCCGATGACGGGAAAACGCGAATGCGCGGTGCGCAGCGCAGTCTCTACGATCTTGTCGAGCGGGTCCTCTACGTCGACACAATCCATCTGGGCGCGCGGAATCATCACGTCGCGCACCGGCATGTCGGACACCTGAAGCGCGCCTTCGATGATCGAAAGGGCATCCGCATCGAGCAGATTGCGTTCGAAAGCGGAGTGGAGCAACACCAGCAGCTGTTCCCGATCTTCCGGCTCGCGCATCAGAAGGTGGGACAAGCGTTCGAGGAATCCGGGGCGTTGCGGGGCAGAGGAACTACTGTCCATGCGAAGTGCAGGAAACGAACAAGCCCGAAGTGTAACCCGGCAAGCGAGCGTGTTTCGAATCCCGATGCTGCGGCACGATCACGCTGCAAGCTTCCGGAGACGCGGCATCGGTCACTCGTAAGTGCTTACAGCCTGGTCTGCGTAGGGATCGGCAACACCCAGTGCCGCGAGAATCACGCACTCCTCTGCCTCCATGGCATCAGCGTCGGCATCCGACGTTTCATGGTCCCAGCCCTGCAGGTGCAGCACGCCATGCACGATGAGGTGTGCCGCGTGATCCGCGAACGACTTCTGCTGGGCCTGCGCTTCAAGCGCGAGGACGGACTGGCAGACCACCAGATCGCCGGTCAGATGCGCTCCCTGTCCGTAAGGAAAGGACAGTACATTGGTCGCGTAATCCCTGCCCCGGTATTCGGTGTTGAGTGCGCGCGCCTCGTCGCTGCCGACAAAACGCACGGTGATGTCGGCACGATCGATCACGTCTGGATCCAGCGCAGCACGTACCCAGCGCAGCACCTCTGCACGAACGGGGCACATCTCGCGCGCCACCGCATACTGCACCGACAGATTCAGCCGCATCAGCCGCGCGGTCCCCTGCGCATGGCTTCCTCTGCTTCGCGCTGTGCATCGAAGCGTTCGTAGGCAGACACGATGCGCGCGACCAGCGGGTGACGCACCACGTCTTCGGACAGGAACTCGGTGGTCGCGATGCCGCGCACGTCAAGCAGCACCTTGCGCGCCTCTCCCAGACCGCTCTTGTGTCCGCGAGGCAGATCGACCTGCGTCAGGTCGCCGGTGATGACGGCCTTGGAACCGATGCCCATGCGTGTCAGGAACATCTTCATCTGTTCCGGCGTGGTGTTCTGCGCCTCGTCCAGAATGATGAAGGCGTTGTTCAGCGTGCGACCTCGCATGTAGGCAAGCGGCGCGATTTCTATCACCTGCCGTTCGAACGCCCGGGCGACGCGCTCGAAACCCATCAGTTCGTACAGCGCGTCGTAGAGCGGGCGCAGATACGGATCCACCTTCTGCGCCAGGTCGCCCGGGAGGAAACCGAGCCGCTCGCCTGCCTCGACCGCCGGGCGGGTAAGCACGATGCGCGCGACCGTTTCCCGCTCCAGCGCGTCGACCGCGCTTGCCACCGCGAGATAGGTCTTGCCGGTTCCCGCCGGCCCGATGCCGAAAGTGATGTCGTGCTCCTGTATCTGCTTCAGATACTGCGCCTGACGCGGTGTGCGGCTGTGCAGGTTGCTCTTGCGCGTGAGCAGCGTCGGCGCCCCCGGATCGGGCAGGCCGCGATTGGACAGTTCGATCAGTCCGAGCTGAATGGCGTCGACCGTCAAATGCTCCTTGGCGACGCTGTAGAAATGGCGCAACGCAGCGATGGCGCGTTGCGACTGCGCCAGTTCGCCGGAAACGCGGAAGCTTTCTCCGCGACGCGCGATTTCCACGTCGTAGGCCGTCTCGAGCTGCCGCAGGTTTTCATCGAGCACACCGCACAGATTGGCCAGACGCAGGTTGTCGACCGGTTCGAGCAGCAGCTCCAGAGGTTTGGTTTTCAAACGCCGACGGCCTCGCGCGTGACCACGGTTCCGCGCAGGCTGTGTGGCAGCGCGGACTCGATGCGTACGTCGATGAAATGACCGGTCAGACGCGCCGGTCCCGCGAAATTGACGACCCGGTTGTTGTCGGTGCGACCGGCCAGTTCCGTCGCATCCTTGCGCGACGGTCCTTCGACCAGGATGCGCTGCACGCTGCCGACCATGGCCTGACTGATGGCCTGCATCTGCTCTTCGATGCGTTTCTGCAGCCGGGCGAGCCGTACCTGCTTGACCGCCGGCGGCGTGTCGTCCGCCATGTCGGCCGCCGGCGTACCGGGACGTGCGCTGTAGACGAAACTGAAACTGTTGTCGAAACCCAGTTCGTCGATCAGCTTCATCGTCTTTTCGAAGTCGTCGTCGGTCTCGCCCGGGAAGCCGATGATGAAATCCGAACTGAGCGACAGATCGGGGCGTGCGGAACGCAGGCGACGCACCACGGCCTTGTATTCGAGTACGGTGTAGCCGCGCTTCATCGCGGCGAGGATGCGGTCGGAACCGGACTGCACCGGCAGATGCAGTTGCGACACCAGCTTGGGCAGGCGTGCGTATGCATCGATCACACGCTGCGTCATTTCGCGCGGATGCGAGGTGGTGTAGCGGATGCGCTCGATGCCAGGCAGGTCATGCACGCATTCGAGCAGGAATGCGAAGTCGCCGATGTCGTCCGAACCGCGGCTGATCGGTGCGCGCCAGGCGTTCACGTTCTGACCAAGCAGCGTCACTTCCTTCACGCCCCGGGCCACCAGGGTGGCGATTTCGGTCAGCACGTCGTCCAGCGGCCGCGACACCTCCTCGCCGCGCGTGTAAGGGACGACACAGAAGGTGCAGTACTTGGAACAGCCTTCCATGATGGACACGAAAGCGCTCGCGCCCTCGACCCGTGCCGGGGGCATGTGGTCGAACTTCTCGATTTCGGGAAAGCTGATGTCGACCTGCGGCAGCCCGCTTGCGCGCCGCCTGGCGATCAGGTCGGGCAGGCGGTGCAGGGTCTGCGGACCGAACACGAAGTCGACATACGGCGCACGTTCGACGATGGCAGCTCCCTCCTGACTCGCGACACATCCGCCGACGCCAATGAGCAGGCGGGGGTTTTCCTTCTTCAGATGCTTGACGCGCCCGAGGTCGTGAAACACCTTCTCCTGCGCCTTTTCGCGCACCGAGCAGGTATTGAACAGGATCACGTCGGCCTCCTCGGGCCGGTCGGTAGGCGTCAGTCCTTCGGACTCACCGAGTACATCGGCCATCTTGTCCGAGTCGTACTCGTTCATCTGGCAACCAAAGGTCTTTATGTAGATCTTGCGGCTCATCTGGCGGCGTGTTTCCTGCTGTCCTACTGTTTGGGTGCGGGCAGATCGATCTCTTCCGGCGAAAGGATCCAGACCCGGGAAAGATCGCCATTGGCGTCGAGCAGGTAACGCACGACCTGCTCCGAGCCAATCATCACCGGCAGCATGATGCGGTTGTCGGTCGAGCGTATCTGCGCGCCGGGCGCGAGCCTGAATACGCGCTTGCCCATCCCGACCAGACCGTCCTGCGGCGGCTGCATCGTCGCCTTGACAGCATCCGGTGGAATCGCCCGCAGCTGTGCTGAAACGAAGGGAGAGAGCCCCATCAGCGCGACGAGAAGCAGGGCGGAAATACGCATCGGCAGTCAAACCACGGATATTGTTCAGCGTTCGATTGTAGCTTGGCACCGGAGGTATCCCCAAGCCGGGCAGGCGACGACATGACCCATTACATATTGCAACGCAATGAACCCTTTCGAGCGTTAGCACTCTATTGCGAGGAGTGCTAATCTTGCAGGCAGGGAGGAATACATCATGACCCACGCTTTGACCATTCCGCATCTGCCGATTGCCGGTGCGCTCGGCAATATCGACAGTTACATTCAGGCCGCGAATCGCGTGCCGCTGCTGACCGAAGCGCAGGAACAGGCGCTGGCACGCAGCTTTCGCGACGACGAAGATCTCGAGGCCGCACGCGCGCTCGTGATGTCGCATCTGCGGCTCGTGATCGCGATTGCCCGCGGCTACCTGGGCTACGGGCTGCCGCATGCCGATCTCATCCAGGAAGGCAACATCGGCCTGATGAAGGCGGTGAAGCGCTTCGACCCGGATCGCGGCGTGCGCCTCGTGTCGTTCGCGATCCACTGGATCAAGGCCGAAATCCACGAATACATCCTGCGCAACTGGCGCCTCGTCAAGGTTGCGACGACCAAGGCTCAGCGCAAGCTCTTCTTCAACCTCCGCAGCCTCAAGCACAGCAGCAACACGCTGAACCCGGCCGAGGTGAGGGAAGTCGCCAAGACGCTGGGCGTGAAGCCGGAGGAAGTCGTCGAGATGGAAACCCGCCTGTCCGGTCAGGATGTTGCGCTGGAAGGCAGCCGCGACGATGACGATCAGGACGGCGCCCGCATGGCTCCGATCAACTGGCTGACCGACAGCGCCGCCGAACCGCTCGAAGTGATGGAAGCCGCTCAGAACGAGCGTCTTCGCGAAGAGGGACTTCACTCGGCGCTGGCATCGCTGGACGATCGCAGCCGCGCCATCGTTCAACGTCGCTGGCTGGCGCAGGAGGGCGAAAGCGCGACCCTGCACGAACTCGCTGCAGAGTACGGCGTATCAGCCGAGCGCATTCGCCAGATCGAGGCGAAGGCGATGCAGAAGATGAAGGCGTCGATGCACCGCGCACTGGGTATGGACGCCTGACGGGGCAACCTGGCCCGACAACATGAAAGCGACCTTCGGGTCGCTTTTTTTTCAGCCCGCCGCCAGCAGCGCCTTCAGGTCCTGCGCAATGTTCTCCGCCGTTTCGCCATGGCGGATGAACAGGCGGAGCCGGCCCTGCGCATCGTGCACATAAGTACCGGCAGAGTGGTCCATCGTGTACTGGCCTTCGGCGGCACCCGCAACCTTCTGGTAGAAGATCTTGTATTCCTTGGCCGTCTCCGCCGTGGCTGCGGGATCACCTCTCAAACCGATGAAGGACGAATCAAACTTGGGAACATAGTTCGCCAGAAGGTCCGCCGTATCGCGCTCGGGGTCGACGGTGATGAACAGCACCTGCACCTTCGCCGCATCTGGACCAAGCAGTGTTAGCGCCTGTTTCATTGTGGAAAGGCTTGTCGGGCAAACGTCCGGGCAGTGGGTGAAGCCGAAGAACAGCGTCACGAGCTTGCCCTTGTAATCGGCGAGCGTGCGCGGCTGACCAGTGTGGTCGGTGAGCTTGAACCCGCGACCGTAATCGGCGCCGGTCACATCGATACTCCGGAAGGCAGGCCCCGAGGGCCCGCAACCGGCAAGCGCTGCAGCCAGCAGCGCGGTGACGAACAGGCGGCGGTTCATAGCTTTATGTAGTGATCGACCAGCAGTGCGGCGAACAGCAACGACAGGTGATAAAGCGAAAACCGGAACGTACGCTTCGCAAGTTCGTCGGAATAGTTGCGCATCAGACGCCACGCGTACGCGATGAACATGCCGCCGAGAATGATCGCCGACACGAGGTAGATCAGTCCGCTCATGCGCGACGCAAACGGGAGCAGCGTAACGGCAAACAGGATGATCGTGTAGAGAAAGACCTGCAGACGCGTGTATTCGGCGCCGTGCGTGACCGGAAGCATGGGTAGACCTGCCTTGGCGTACTCCTGCGTGCGATACAGCGCCAGTGCCCAGAAGTGCGGCGGGGTCCACGCGAAGATGATCAGGAACAGAAGCAGCGCATCGGACGACACCTCGCCGGTGACGGCAGCCCAGCCGAGTACTGGCGGCATGGCCCCGGACGCCCCGCCGATCACGATGTTCTGCGGCGTGGCGGGCTTGAGCAGCACCGTGTAGATGATCGCATAGCCGATGAAGGTGCCCAGCGTCAGCCACATCGTGAGGGGGTTGACCCAGTGGTAGAGAATGGTGAGACCGGCGCCACCCACGACGCCCGAGAAAGCCAGCGTCTCGATGGAATTCACATCGCCGCGAGGCAGCGGCCGCGCGCGGGTGCGCGCCATCACGGCATCGATCTTCTGCTCGACCAGGCAGTTCACGGCCGCAGCTGCCCCCGCCACCAGCGCGATGCCGACCGTCGCGGCGAATACCGCATCCATCGGCGGCAAGCCCTCTGGCTGTGCCAGAAACATGCCGATGACCGCACAGAAGACGATCAGCGAAACGACCCGGGGCTTGGTCAGCTGCAGATAATTGGCCAGCCTCAACGACAGAGGCGGTATATCAAGCCGCATGGCTTTCATGAAGAACTCCGGAATAGCGTTGCTGCGCGACAGCGCGGAGGCAGTAGTTTATCAGCACCATGAGGATCACCAGTGCTGCCGCACCTCCGTTGTGTGCTGCAGCCAGCGACAGGGGCAGGCTGAACCACACGTTGGCAAGGCCGAGCAACACCTGCAGCACCAGCACCGCGAGCAATGCGCTGCCGAGCGCCGCATGGCCCGAAAGGCGCAATGCAATCGCCAGCGCGCCGACGACGACGAACGCAATGACCGCGCCAACGCGGTGCATCCAGTGGATCGCGGTCAAGGCTTCGATGGTCAGTGTCTCGCCGTCGGCACCGACACCCAGCTCACGGATCACGTGAAAACCGTTCGCAATGTCCATTTCCGGAACCCAGGCACCGCGGCAGGTCGGCAGGTCCGAACAGGCGAGTGCGGCGTAATTTGTGCTGACCCAACCGCCGAGCGAAATCTGGGCAGCGAGAATCACGAAGGCAAACAGCGCAAACACGCGCAGGGCAGGACTCGTCTCTCGGCGAACCGGTGCAAGCGTCTGGGCGTACAGGCAGACAAGCAGCGCCAGCACCGTCAGACCGCCGATCAGATGGCCGGTCACGATGGCTGGCTTGAGCAGCATGGTGACGGTCCACTTGCCGAACATTGCCTGCAGGCCGAGCACCCCGACCAGTAGGGTGGCGAGCCAGGGCGAAGCACCCGGATCGCGGCGGTTGCGCCAGGCGAGCACCGCAATGGCGACAATGAACAGCCCTACGACACCCGCGAAGTAACGGTGGATCATTTCCTTCCACGCCTTGGCGAATGTGACCGGGCCCATCGGGTTGGCTTCCTGAGCGGCCGAAATGTGATCCGACGCCTGCGTAACCGTGACGTGACCATAACAGCCCGGCCAGTCGGGGCAACCCAGACCCGCGTCCGACAGGCGCACATACGCGCCAAGCACAATCAGCGCAAAAGTCATCGCCACGGTTACGAGCAGCAAAGTTCTGTAGGTTTTCATCAGCCCAGCCTCGAGTACTTCATCAAACGTTGGAAATCCTTGATCATCTTCTTGGGATCCGGCTGGTCGGGATACCGCATCATCACCTGCCCGAGCGGGTCGACCAGATGGATCGCCCTGGGGTGGGCCGGATCACGCAGCACCGCAGCGAGCGTCGCAGAACCCGCGGCCCTGACCACATGCATGCCTTCAACAGCCTCGATCAGCTTCGGCGGGGGCATGGCCGCATCGCTGACCAGCCAGACGCGCTCGATGCGATCCTGATGCTCTCCCTGCGCCTTGCGCACCTGACGTATGTAATAGAGCGACTGCTCGCATTGCGCGTCGCATGCGCCGCCATCGGCGAGTACCAACGTCCAGCGGCCCTTGAGGCTTGAAAACTCAAATGGCTTTTCCTGCACCGTCAGCAGTGATTCCTGCGGCAGCGCGACCGGCGTGAGCAGCCGTCCATAATTGACCGTGCTGTCCGGGCGCCAGAAATAATACAAGGCGTATGAGGCAACCAGCGGGAGTACGCACACCAGAGCGATGAGGACCAACGTTTTCTTGCCTTTCAAGACTTCTCTCCTGTTTTCCTCATTGCCGCAAACAGGCCGGATATGGCCGTCACCAGCGCAAAGGCATACCACTGCGCTGCGTAAGCGATGTGTTTTTCGACGCCGAATTCCGGCTTGATCACGTCGCGTCTGAGCCCGTCGTCGCCCGCGTCCGACTGCGCGAGGATGAAGGGCGCCAGTTCGAGCCCGCTGGCACGCGAGACGCGGTCGACCGTGACGTTCTGCCAGACACGTCCCTCCACTGACTGTTCCGAAAGTTCGACGAATTTCGACTGGGCGCGCAGCACGACACCTTCAACGCGCTGCATCCCGGAGGGCGACACGACATCCGGAAGATCAGCACGGCGCGCACCGGCCTTCACCCATCCCCGATCAACCAGAACACAGCGCATTTCGGTCTGGCAGAGGGGCATGTAAACCGAATATCCGACCTGCCCGTCGCGAACCTGATTGTCCGCAAAAATCAGTGCCCCCGGTTTCCACTCACCCTGAAGCGAAGCGCGCGAGAACTCCGGCGGCGAATCGCTGCCCCAGTTCGACACATCTTGCGACGGTCGCTTCTGCGACAGCTCGTAGGCATCGACCAGACCCTGCTTGTAGCGCGCTCGCGCAGTCTGCCACTGCGCGGCAGCGAGGGTGGTTGCGATCACGACTGCGCAGGCGAGCGCCGGCCATGGGCGGATGACGAAAACGCGGTGGGCGAATGTGAAGTGGGTCATTGCAGTCAAAGGTCCGGGGTACACTGGACACTTCGGAAAAGGAATCGTTTGATGCGCTATCTCGTAATTCTCGCATTGGTGCTCGTCATCGCGAGCCTTGGCTCAGCCCTGTTCTTCCTCTTCCGCGACACAGGAAACTCAAGCCGCATGCTGCGCTCCCTTGCGATCCGCGTCGGCCTGTCGATGGCGCTCTTCCTCTTCCTCATGCTCAGCTACCGCTTCGGTCTCATCAGCGGCAGGCTTTAAGATCCGGCTCATCACCTGCGAGCGCCATGCGACGGGGAAGCTTGCCTCGAATCCGCAATCAAGCGCTTTGTCCGGTTCGAACCACAAAAAAAAGCGCCGCACGATGTGCGGCGCCGAGTATTTATTTTTAAGGGCTCTTGTTGAGTACCGGCCCACTCTCCTCCTCGCTAATTCGGCTCCATCAAATCCAGTAGACCACTACAAAGAGCAGAAGCCAGACGACGTCCACGAAGTGCCAGTACCAGGCGACTGCCTCAAACCCGAAGTGGTTATCAGCCGTGAAGTGTCCTGCAAGAACGCGGCACAATATCACGGTTAGCATGGTCGCACCAATGGTGACGTGAAAACCATGAAAACCGGTCAGCATGTAGAACACTGACCCGAAAATCCCGGTTGTCAGTTTCACATTCAGATCACTGTACGCATGCATGTACTCGTAAACCTGGAAACCCAGGAACACGAAGCCAAGAATGATCGTCATCAACAGACCCAGCTTCAACTGACCACGATTATTGTGCAGCAGGCCATGGTGCGCCCATGTCAACGTGACACCAGACGTGAGCAACAGGAAGGTATTGAGCGCCGGAATGCCCCACGCCCCCATCGGGGTGAACGGACCGTCGTCGTATGCAGGCCCCGGATTCGGCCAGACGCTTGTAGCATCCGGCCACAACAGTGCCTGATGCTCGAGCGATGCGAGGTCGGGAACCGAAAGAACGCGGGCGTAAAAAAGCGCACCGAAGAAAGCCGCAAAGAACATCACTTCCGAAAAGATGAACCAACCCATGGCCCAGCGGAAGGACATGCCGACACGCTTGTTGTAGAGGCCACCCTCAGACTCGTGCGCGACCTTCCGGAACCAGATGAACATCATGTAGAGCAGCGTCAGGACGCCGGCACCCAGGACATAACCGCCACCGCTGATCTTGTTCATGGTCAGCACGGAACCAAGCGCGAAAAGCAACAGCGCGGCCGAACCGGTGATCGGATAGGTCGATGGCGCAGGCACGTAGTAGTACGGTGCCTGATTGGGCGTATGCGAACTCATTTCTGGTTTTCCTTCCCGGTTTTTCTGTCAAGCAATGCTGATAAGAAATCGAACACCCAAAATAACGGTTGTCACGAACAGGGCGGCTGCAACGACACCGGTAATTATGATCTGTACCGGTGTCAGGGTAGCCGCAACCTCTTCATGGCTGCGCTTTCCCCGTATCCCCACGAACGCGGAAAGTACCGTCGCAACATTCTTCACGAGATTAGCCATGTCGGATCAGCCTCCTTCGGCAGGTTTCGCCGCAGCAGTCGCCGCGGTTGCACCCGGCACTTCGAAGAACGTGTAGGAGAGCGTGATCGTGTGTATGTCCTTCGGCAGCGATGGGGACACGAGGAACGCGACCGGCATCCGGCGGACCTCCCCTGCTGCCAGTGTCTGCTGCTTGAAACAAAAGCATTCCAGCTTCTGAAAATGCTCCATTGCCACCATCGGCGTATAGCTTGGAATTGCCTGTCCTGTGACTGCATTTCCGCGCGTGTTCGAAACCTCGTACTCCACGGTTACAACTTCCCCGGGATGAACCGTGAGCGAACCGGTCACAGGCTTGAAGTTCCATGGCAGCCGGTGCAGATTGGCGTCGAATTCTATCGAAACGCTGCGCGAACGGTCGATTTGCGTGTTCAGGGGCAACGGATTTTCCTGCTTGTTCAGGTTATTTACATCAAGCACCTGACAAAGCTTTTCGTAAAACGGAACGAGCGCATAGCCGAAACCGAACATCAGCAGAGCCGAAATGATCAACCTGATCAGGGTCGAGCGATTTCGGCCGTCCGTCCGCGTCGCGGCCTGAAGCCTGTCCATCATGGCCCGGACAGCGCGTAGCGGAACAGGAACATGACGAATACGGCAACGGCCGTAGCCGCCAGCCACAACGCCGTACGGACGTTGCGGCGGCGAAGATCCTCATCGGTCATCTGCATGAAACCGCTCACTTGAAGGCCGGCGGCGTTTCGAATGTGTGATACGGGGCCGGCGACGGAACTGTCCACTCGAGACCTTCAGCACCGTCCCAGGGCTTGGCGGACGCTTTCTCACCACCCTTGATGCACTTCAGGGCAACCACGAGGAACACCAGTTGCGACAAACCGAAACCGAAGGCGCCGATCGACGAAATCATGTTGAATTCGGCGAACTGCAGCGAATAGTCAGGGATGCGGCGCGGCATGCCTGCGAGACCGAGGAAGTGCTGCACGAAGAAAGTCATGTTGAAGAACACGATCGACAGCCAGAAGTGCAGCTTGCCGAGCTTCTCGTCATACATGTGACCCGTCCACTTCGGCAGCCAGTAGTAGGCTCCGGCGTAAGCCGAGAACAGCGCACCTGCAACCATCACGTAATGGAAATGCGCAACGACGTAATAACTGTCGTGAAGCTGGACGTCCACCGCCGTCATCGACAGTACGAGGCCGGAGAAACCGCCGAGCGTGAAGAGGAACAGGAAACCGATGGAGAAAAGCATCGGGGTTTCGAAGGACAGTGAGCCGCGCCACATCGTGGCTACCCAGTTGAACACCTTCACACCGGTCGGGATCGCGATCAGCATCGTGGCGAACATGAAGTAGAGCTGACCCGCAACCGGCATTCCTACCGTGTACATGTGGTGTGCCCACACGATGAAGGACAGGATCGCGATCGACGACGTTGCATAAACCATCGATGCATAACCGAACAGCGGCTTGCGCGAGAAGGCCGGAATCACCTGCGAAACGACACCGAACGCCGGAATGGCGATGATGTACACCTCGGGATGGCCGAAGAACCAGAAGATATGCTGATACAGCACCGGATCACCGCCACCGGCTGCATTGAAGAAACTCGTACCGAAATGGCGATCGGTCAGAATCATCGTGACTGCGCCCGCGAGAACCGGCATCACTGCAATCACCAAATACGCGGTGATGAGCCAGGTCCAGCAGAAAAGCGGCATCTTCATCAGCGTCATGCCCGGAGCACGCATGTTGAGAATGGTGGTCACGATGTTGATCGAGCCCATGATCGACGAGATGCCGAGGATGTGCACCGCGAAGATCGCCATGTCCATGCCTATGCCCATCTGAACGGTCAGCGGCGGATAAAGAGTCCAGCCCGAAGCCGCGGCACCACCCGGAACCAGCAGCGACGACGTCAACAGGATGGCGGCCGGAGGCAGGAGCCAGAACGACCAGTTGTTCATCCGCGCGAACGCCATGTCGGAAGCACCGATCATCAGCGGAATCATCCAGTTCGCAAAGCCGACGAAGGCCGGCATGATCGCGCCGAACACCATGATGAGACCATGCAGCGTGGTCATCTGGTTGAAGCGGTCCGGATCGACAACCTGAAGCCCCGGCTGGAACAACTCGGCGCGGATGACCAGCGCCATGATGCCGCCGACAATGAACATCGCGAAACTGAACCAGAGGTACATCGAGCCGATGTCCTTGTGATTCGTCGTCGTGACCCAGCGCATGATGCCGCTGGGGTGATCGTGTGCGTGGTCGTGCGCGTGGTCGGCACCGCCCGGAATCGCAGCCATGAATATCTCCTGAAGAATCTAGAAAGTTGACTGAACGTTCAGAGAAGGCCGCTCAATTGCGCGCCACCTTGATGTCCGACGGTTGAACGACCTCGCCGGTCGCGTTGCTCCAGCTGTTCCGCGTGTAAGTGATTACGGCCGCAAGCTCCGTATCGCTCAGATGCTTGAAGGCAGCCATGGCGGTACCGCTCTTGCCGTTGAGCAGGATGTTGATCTGCCCATCCTGCGGCCCGAGAACGACCTTTGAACCGTCGAGCGGCGGGAAGGCCGGCGGGAGACCCTGGCCGTTGGCCTGATGACAGGCTGCGCAGTTAGCTGCGAAGACCTTTTCTCCACGCGGCGCCAATTCCTCCACCGCATACATCTTGTTCGGGTCATCGGCCGCAGCGGCCATTGCCTTCTTCTTGCCGTCGACCCACTCGGCGTATTCGGCATCGGTGACGATCCGGACAACGATCGGCATGTAGCCGTGTTCCTTGCCGCAGAGCTCGGCGCACTGGCCGCGGTAGGTACCCGTCTTTTCCGCCCGGAACCACGTGTCGCGGATGAAGCCCGGCACAGCATCCTGCTTGACTGCGAGGGCCGGTACCCACCACGCGTGAATCACGTCGTTCGCCGTCGTGAGGATGCGAACCTTCTTGCCGACCGGCACAACGAGTTCATTGTCGACTTCAAGCAGGTAATCGTTGCCCTTGGTCGTTTCGTTGCGGATCTGCGGTTGCGGCGTGGCCAGCGTGCTGACGAAACTGATCCCTTCGCCCTCACCCTTGAGGTAGTCATAACCCCACTTCCACTGATAACCAGTCGCCTTGATCGTGATGTCGGCATTGCTTGTGTCGCGCATCGCGAGAATCGTCTTCGTCGCCGGCCAGGCCATGCCGAGCAGTATGAAGACAGGCACGATGGTCCAGAGGATTTCGACCGTGGTGCTTTCGTGGAAGGTTGCTGCCTTGTAGCCAGCCGACTTGCGGTGGACGAATACAGACCAGAACATCACGCCGAATACGGCCACGAAAATGATGCCGCAGACTATGGTCATCAGGAGGTGCAGGTCATACACCTCGCGGCCCAGCTGGGTGATTGGCTCCTGCAGATTCAATTTCATCTCTGCCCGGGCCAGACCCGAAAACAGAGAAAAAGCCAATGCCGCGCACGCCCCACGGGTAATGTGCAGGCCACCTCTTGTTAGCGCCATAGTGCAACCCCAGATGTGTGTTGTGATGATTCTTGAACCGCGATTCTAAAACCGTTTTTGCTTCAACCTCACCGAAAGCTCTCGCGCAAGCTTCGCACGCCCGCTCTCGTCGAGGTAACGCCCCACCCGGACATGACGGTCACGGCACCGGACAACCACCTCGGAACCCAGACCCACACGCCTTGTTTCAACATTGGCCCATGCGGGCACGAATTCATGACGGCTCAAGCGAGCCTTCTCGCAGACCTCGACAAGCAGACGATCATCGTCCAGGTGTATGCGCTCGAAATCACCTGCACCCCGCCCGCAAGCAATGAACGCGAGTCCGAGCGCAGTGATCTCGAGTCCGGCAAAAGGCAAAACCCACCACGCGCCCATGAACGCCCACGCCGACGCTATTGCAAGAGAAAGCGCCGCAGTGACCAGAAAAAAGGCCATGAGCGCGCGCGGCGTCATGGAACAGTTGCGACGCGCTTCAACGCTGTACTCGCCGGAATGAGTGAGTGCTGCAGACACTGTACCGCCTCGGAAGTATTGCTCCCCTGATACGGCTTCTGCTGGCCGCATTCGTCTCATAAGCTAGCACAGCGTACGGTGCTTATCAACATCGCAGAGCGCGTAAAACAAACGCTGCCATTCCGTCCATCGCAGTCATCTTGCGTGACAAACCCAGCCTGCATACATAAAAGGCCGGGGTGCTCTCGGCCGGAGACCCGGCGAACGACGGAGCAATCGCACAGCCTTGTCTGCGCCATTTCAACGAGATGCAGACGCGAGCCGCGCGAGCAGCTTCCCATGAATGCCGCCGAAACCACCGTTGCTCATCACCAGAACGTGATCACCGGGACGCAATTCGACGAGCAGCGAATCAAGCAGATCGTCCAGGCTTGCCTCAACGCGGCCGCGCGCGCCCAGCGGTTCCAGCGCTGCGCGAGCATCCCAGCCCAGCGACTGACCACCCAGACAGAATGCGATGTCCGCCTGCTCCAGCGCGCCGGGCAACCGGGCCTTCATTACACCGAGCTTCATGGTGTTGGAACGCGGCTCGATCACAGCGACGATGCGGGCAGCACCGACTTCCGAGCGCAGGGCACGCAGGGTTTCGTCGATCGCGGTCGGATGGTGCGCAAAATCGTCATAGACGGTCACGCCCGCTGCGTCGCCAACGCGCTCAAGACGGCGGCGGATGCCGAGAAAGCGCTGGAGGGCATCGAAAGCACGCCCGGGCGTCACACCGACGTGCCGCGCCGCCAGCATGGCCGCCAGTGCATTGCTGGCGTTGTGCATGCCGGGCATCGAAAGACTGCCGCGCACGTCTTCCCCGGCAGGGCCGCACACCCTGAGTTCATGCCCGGCGCCCCGCACGCTCCAGCCCGATGAGTCGTTGAACCACTCCACTTCACTCCATACGCCTCGATCCATCACGCGGTGCAGCGACACCTCGGCGGCGTTGGCAACGATTCTGCCGGCGCCAGGGATGGTACGCACGAGATGATGGAACTGCGTCTCGATCGCTGCAAGATCAGCGAAGATATCGGCGTGATCGAACTCCAGATTATTCAGGATGGCGGTGCGCGGGCGGTAATGCACGAACTTCGATCGCTTGTCGCAGAACGCGGTGTCGTATTCGTCGGCCTCGATCACGAAGAACGGCGCATCGCCAAGCCGGGCGGACACGCCGAAATTCTGCGGTACGCCGCCGATCAGGAAGCCTGGCTTCAGTCCGGCATCCTCGAGCATCCATGCAAGCATTGATGTGGTCGTCGTCTTGCCGTGCGTGCCGGCAACTGCGAGCACCCAACGGCCTGCAAGCACGTGCTCCGCCAGCCATTGCGGGCCGGAGACATAGGGCAGACCGCGATTCAGGATTTCCTCCAGCAGCGGATTGCCCCGCGACACGGCGTTGCCGACCACGAACAAGTCCGGCAACAAATCGGCCTGCGCCGGGTCATAGCCGTCGATCAGCGCGATGCCGATCTGTTCGAGCTGCGTACTCATCGGAGGATAAACACTGGCATCGCAGCCGCTGACCCGGTGTCCGGCTTCGCGTGCAAGGGCAGCGAGCCCGCCCATGAAGGTGCCGCAGATGCCGAGGATGTGAATGTGCATGGCTGACCGATGTGAGAACATGACCGCAGATTCTATCAACCCGGGCGCCCGCCCACCCCTGCAGCTTCCATCATGCGCCCCAGCACCCTGAGACGACAGATCGCGAGTGCAGCCGCGCGCCTCATCGCCGAAGAAGGCATCCGCGACTACGGTCTGGCCAAGCGGAAGGCCGCTCGCCAGCTCGGCGTGGGGCCGAACGAAGATTTGCCGAACAACGCCGAGGTCGAGGAAGCCGTACGGACCTATCAGGCGCTGTACCTCGCCGACGAACAACCGGAGCAACTGCGTGCGCTGCGCACTGCCGCGCTTGCCCTGATGGCAGAACTCGATCGCTTCCACCCATATGCGGCGGGTGGCGTGGTCGACGGTACCGCCGGCCGCTTCACATCGATCGAACTGCATGTATTCGCGGACAGCGCAAAGGATGTCGAACTGTTCCTGCTCAACAACGGCGTCGACTTCGATTCGCGCGATCCGCGCCGACCCGACCGCAACGGACCTGAAACGACGCTGCTGTTCGACTGGGACGATCTGCCGGTGGAACTTGCGGTGTTCCCGATCGCACTTGAGCGCTCGCGCGGACGCGAGCGGATGCGCGCCGAATCCCTGCGCGCGCTGCTTGACACAGAGGAGGCCGAAGGATGAATGTCTGGCTGCGACGGAGCCTGATCGCGCTTATCGTGGTCGGCGCGGGCGCCGCGGGGGTCTGGAGCTCGCTGTCCCGCCAGCCCCGGCTCACCGAGGCACCTGCAGTGACCGTCGAACGACTGGACGCGCTCAGACTGGCCGATGCGAACGGCGTCGAAATGCCGTTTTCAGCATGGCGTGGCAAGCTGCTGGTGGTGAATTTCTGGGCGACCTGGTGCCCTCCCTGCCGTGAAGAGATGCCCGGGTTCTCCCGCATTGCAGGTCGCTTGCGTGACCGTGGCGTGCAATTCGTCGGCATCGGCATCGATAACGCGGAGAACGTGCGGCAGTTCATGAAGGAAGACGGTGTGGACTATCCTCTCCTGATTGGCGGCGCCGACGCAATCCAGGTTTCCGCAGACCTCGGGAATACGTCTCAGGGCATGCCCTTCACTGCCATTTTCGGCCCGGACGGGCAGCTTCTGGAGCGCCGGCTCGGCACTTACAAGGAAGATGAACTGGAACAGATACTGCTCGCAAAACTTCGCTGAACAGTATCGGCAAGCAGTGGTGCGGCTGGACAAGTTGCAGTCAAGTCCGGCAAACTTGCAGCCATGCAGCCTACAACTCGCCGCAAGGCGTCCAGACCTGCCGTGCAGCCGGAGAGGTTCGATGAAGCCTTGAGGACGCGTCGCATCCTCGTCCTGCATGGCCCCAATCTCAACATGCTGGGCACAAGGGAGCCGGAAATATACGGCCACCTGACGCTCGCAGACATCGATGCGCGACTGAAGGTGCGGGCGCTGGAACTGGGCGTTGCACTCGACTGCTTCCAGAGCAATCACGAAGGAGAACTTGTGACGCGCATCCAGAATGCGCGTGCCGAGAACACCGATTTCATCCTCATCAACCCGGCCGCGTACACTCACACCAGCGTGGCCATTCGCGACGCGCTTGCTGCCGTCGGCATTCCATTCGTCGAAATACACCTGTCCAACGTGCATGCGCGCGAAGCTTTCCGACACCACTCGTACATGTCGGATATCGCCACCGGCGTGATCTGCGGGCTGGGCGCCTACGGATACGAGGCGGCACTCGAGTTCGCGCTCCGTCGTCTCGAAACCGGACAATAACTACTAAATATGCACAGATGCCTGCCGCAATCGCGGCGGGTTCATGCGGGGAACAATCATGGATTTGCGCAAACTCAAGAAACTGATCGATCTGGTTCAGGAATCCGGCATCTCTGAACTCGAAGTGACCGAGGGAGAGGAAAAGGTCCGCATTGCAAAGCACCTTCCCCCGACCATGCAGACAACCTACATGTCGGCACCGCCCCAGCAGGCGGCCCCGGTTGCCGCGCCGGCAGCAGTCGTTCCTGCGGAAGCCGCACAGCCGGAAGGCCATGTCGTCAAGTCGCCGATGGTGGGCAGCTTCTATCGTTCGTCGTCACCGGGCGGCAAGTCTTTCGTCGATGTCGGCCAGACGGTCGTCGTGGGCGAGACGCTGTGCATCATCGAGGCGATGAAGCTGATGAATGAAATCGAATCCGACGCCGCCGGCGTGGTGAAGGCAGTGCTGGTCGAGAACGGCCAGCCGGTCGAATACGGCCAGCCCCTGTTCATCATCGGCTGAGCCCGGATTCGACACCATGTTCAAGAAGATACTGATCGCCAACCACGGTGAGCAGCTGCCGTCAGGCAGCGCAGCGACGAAGTCAGATCGCGCGGCGGCCGGAGGCCGTCAGCGCGGTTTCACCGCGGGGGCACCGAATGTTTGAAAAGATACTGATCGCCAACCGCGGTGAAATCGCGCTGCGCATCCTGCGTGCGTGCCGCGAAATGGGCATCCGCACGGTCGCGGTGCATTCGGAAGCCGACACCGAAGCGAAGTACGTGAAGCTGGCCGACGAGTCGGTATGCATCGGCCCGGCACCGTCGAGCCTGTCCTATCTGAACATTCCAGCCATCATCTCGGCCGCCGAAGTGACCGATTCGGAAGCCATCCATCCCGGTTACGGATTCCTTTCGGAGAATGCGGATTTCGCAGAGCGTGTCGAGCGCAGCGGCTTCGTGTTCATCGGCCCGCGCCCGGAAACCATAATGCTGATGGGCGACAAGGTTTCGGCCAAGGACGCCATGAAGGAAGCCGGCGTCCCGGTGGTCCCGGGCTCCGAAGGCGCACTCGGTGAAGATCCGAAGGAAATAATCCGCATCGCCCGTGCCATCGGATATCCGGTGATCATCAAGGCGGCGGGCGGCGGTGGTGGGCGCGGCATGCGCACGGTGCACACCGAGGCCGCACTGCTCAATGCGGTGCAGATGACACGCACCGAGGCAGGTGCTGCGTTCAACAACCCGTCGGTATACATGGAGAAGTTCCTCGAGAACCCGCGCCACATCGAGATACAGGTCCTTGCCGATGCGCACCGCAATGCGGTTTATCTGGGCGAGCGCGACTGCTCCATGCAGCGGCGCCACCAGAAGATCATCGAAGAAGCGCCGGCCCCAGGTATCCCGGCACGACTGATCGCGCGCGTGGGCGAACGCTGCGCGGAAGCCTGCCGCCGCATCAATTACCGCGGCGCCGGTACCTTCGAATTCCTTTACGAGAACAACGAGTTCTACTTCATCGAAATGAACACGCGCATCCAGGTCGAACATCCGGTGACCGAACTTATCACCGGCATCGATCTGGTGCAGGAACAGATCCGCGTGGCGGCCGGCGAAAAACTGCGCTTCAAGCAGCGCGACATCAAGCTGACCGGGCATGCACTGGAATGCCGGATCAACGCCGAGGATCCCTACAAATTCACGCCGAGCCCGGGCAAGATCACCGGCTACCACCCGCCGGGCGGCCCTGGCGTACGGGTCGATTCGCACGTCTATCAGGGCTACACGGTGCCGTCGCATTACGACTCGATGATCGGCAAGGTGATCACCTACGGCGATTCGCGCGAACAGGCGATCCGCCGCATGAGCATCGCACTGTCCGAAATGATCGTGAGCGGCATCAAGACCAACATCCCGCTGCATCAGGAGCTGATGCACGACACGCGCTTCATCGATGGCGGCACCAGCATTCACTACCTGGAACAGAAACTGGCCGATCAGACCGCGGCGAAAGTGAAATGACGGGCGGGGAGCACACTGGCGATCAGCCCGGAAGCGGCTGGATCACCGTCACGCTGCTCGCCGATTCCAGCAACGCGGAAGCGTTGTCCGACGCACTGCTCGACGCGGGCGCGCTATCGGTCGACATCGAGGACGCCGATGCCGGCACACCCGACGAAAGGCCGCAGTTCGGCGAGCCCGGTCTGCCAGTCGCTGTCGAGTTGTGGCCGCACTCGCGGCTGCATGCACTTTTCGACCGTGACGCGGACCTGGCTTCCGCGATGGCCGAGGCAGCAGAATCAGCTGGTCTGACCTCGCCACCGCCCTACAGCACTTCGCTGCTTGACGAACAGAACTGGGTGCGCATCACGCAGGCGCAGTTCGAACCGATCCGGGTGTCATCACGCCTGTGGATCGTGCCGTCGTGGCACGCCCGGCCCGACCCCTCTGCGATCAACATCACGCTCGACCCCGGCATGGCATTCGGCACCGGCTCGCACCCCACCACACGGCTCTGTCTCGAGTGGCTGGATGGCCAGGTCACGGGCGGAGAGACCGTCATCGACTACGGATGCGGCTCGGGTATATTGGCCGTGGCTGCAGCGAAGCTGGGTGCCATCAGGGTCACCGGCACCGACATCGATCCGCATGCACTAGACGCTGCGCGCTACAACGCCCAGCGCAATGACGCCGTGCTGGAATTGCTTCATTCGCGTGAAAACATCGATCATCAGGCAGACATCGTGGTGGCCAACATCCTCGCCAACCCGCTGACCGTTCTGGCGCCCCTGCTTTGCGGGCTCACGCGCACCGGCGGACGCATCGCCCTGTCCGGCATTCTGTCGGCCCAGACGGACATGGTCCGAGCGGCCTACCGCCCTGACTTCGAACTGCAGGTATCCGGCGAACGTGACGGCTGGGTTCTGCTGACCGGGATACGTGTCTGATGCTGTCCCGCTGCCCGGCCTGCGCCACCGTCTTCCGCGTCGATACGGCGCAGATCCGGGCGCGTGACGGTCGGGTGCGCTGCGGGCGCTGCCAGGCTGTGTTCGATGCGCTGGACGCGATGGTGGATGTTCCTGCGGTGGCGGGCATAGCAGCGCACGATGCGCAGATCACTGCGGCACCGACCGACGAGGCGGCAACGCCACCTGCTCCGATTTCTCCGATTGCAGTACCGATCGCCGTTCCGGAAGAGAGCCACGCCACGCTCAACCTGGTCGATGCGCCGGAGGCGGAGGCGCGTTCCGAAACATCGGCGGTCACGACCGAGGTTCTCGATCTCGCGCGACCCATGGCACACCCGGGCGTGCAACCCGGCGAAAACATGGAGATGCTGGTCGAGCGCACGACAGATTACTGGCAATCGCGCACCGCAGACGAGCTCAACCGAATGCGAGCCGATGCGTTGCAAACCCTCGTTGTTCCCGACACTGCCGAGGCAGACCTCAACGCAGTGTCCGGGCTGGATGACCTGCCGGGCACCGGAACGGATCAGCCCGCCGACCTCGAAGCCGGGCAAATCGAAGATGGGCGACAGCAGGGCGAAACCGAAGCGTTCATCATCGCTCACAGCGCTGCTGCCACCCGGCACGAAGCCGACTCGCAGCCAGGGGGAGCGTCGGACGTCCCTTCCGAGCCGGCGTACGGACCAGGCGTGGACGCATCCGGCGAAGCGCCCTCCCCGGCCGGCGCGCGCGACCCATTGCTGGAACCACTGCCCGCTCAGGAGCCGGTGCGCGACCCCGCGATGCAGCGCATCCGGCGCGAACTTTACGGCGACGAAGCACCCGCTGCGCGCAGTGTCCTCAAGACCACGCTCTGGGTCATCGGTTGCCTGCTGCTCGCGCTGCTGGCGGCCGGCCAGCTTGGCTATCATTTCCGCAGCGAGATCGCCCGGACGCAACCGGCACTCAAGCCCTTGCTCGAAAATGCCTGTGTCCGGCTGGGCTGCACCGTACCCGCGCCGCGCCAGCCCGATCAGGTGAGCATCGAAGCATCGGAACTGACCCCCGAAGCCGGTCGCGAACCGCTGCTCAGGCTGTCGGCATTGCTGCGCAACAGCGCCGGCTTCGCACAGGACTGGCCGCACCTTGAACTCACACTGACCGACACCGCCGACCGGGCCGTCGTGCGACGCGTCCTTTCGCCTGCCGACTATCTGCCTGCAGGCGCGCCGTCGGCCACATTCGATGCTGCATCGGAACAGTCGGTCAGCCTGCTCATCGATCCGGCCGACTCGGGCGCCGGCGGCTATCGCCTCTACGTGTTCTATCCCTGATCCTGCAATCAGGCTCCCTGCACCGCACGCCGCCCCGGAGGATTACCGCATGACACAGACCGTACTGCTCGCCGGCAAACCGATACACCTTGCCGGTCACTTCCCGGCTCGCGGCGCCAAGGCTCCTCTTTTCACCCTGGTCGGCACGGATCTGGCGGACGTATCGCTGGAAAGCTTCGACGGCCGGCGCAAGGTGCTCAACATCGTGCCCAGCCTCGACACACCGATCTGCCAGACATCGACGCGCCGCTTCAACGAACAGGCGGGCACGCTGGAAAACACCGTCGTAATGGTGATTTCCGCCGATCTGCCATTCGCCATGAAGCGCTTCTGCGAAACGGAAGGGCTGAAGAACGTGGTGTCGCTATCCACTCTGCGTGGCCGCGAGTTCATGGCCAATTACGGCGTCGAAATCCTAGACGGACCGCTGGCCGGGCTGACAGCGCGTGCCGTGCTCGTGCTCGACGAAACCGACACGGTGCTGCATGCCGAACTGGTGTCCGAAATCAAGCAGGAACCCGACTACGCCGCGGCACTGGCTGCGCTGAAGTAATCACCGCAACCCGGCATGGCAGACAAACCAGGCATCCCGACGGAAGAAAGTCCCTACAAGGGCCAGACCGGCCTGCGCCGACTGCTCAACGCAACGCGCTACTCGTACGAAGGTCTTGCTGCAGCATTTCGCAACGAGGACGCCTTCCGTCAGGAAGTGTTCGCTGCGTGCGTGCTCATTCCGCTGGCGATCTGGCTCGGCAACAGCGGCACCGAGCGGGCGCTGATGTCATGCTCGGTGCTTCTGGTACTCATCGTCGAGCTGCTCAACTCCGCGCTGGAAGCGACCGTCGACCGCATTTCACTTCAGCACCACCCGCTCGCCAAGCGTGCCAAGGACATCGGTTCCGCTGCGGTGATGATTGCGCTGACGAACGTGCTGCTCGTGTGGTCGCTCATTCTCGCGCAGCGCTTCTGAGCCTTCACGCGGCAAGGCATTGCCGGCCCGCCGCTTAAGTTACACTTCGCGCGCCCCAGCCATGCACGTCTGTGCCCCCTGGGGCACGGAATGTCGATTTCCAGCGCCCGGCCCCCGCGCAGACCTCTTCCGCCGTACGTTTGATTCCGGAACAGACGAGGAAAGACACGGGGGCCTCATGAATACCGTCCCGACAAGCTCACCCGACCTGTCGGTCGCTGCGGGCGTCGATGACACCGACGAAGCCGCGCGCCAGTGCAAGGAGCTCCGGCCGCCGGCGGCCGGACCCATCGTCACGCTGTTCTGGGTATTCGATCCGCGATGCGGCCGTCTGCTGCACGCCAGCCCATCGATGGATGACTTGTCCCGTCAGCTCGGCTGCAACCGGTCCGACCACATGGCGGTATGGCTCGCATGCGTCGGTCCGATGAATGGGCCGGACCTGAAAAACCTTCTCGATGCACAGGGCCGGGGTGAAGCGGCGGAGGCGGAGTTCAGCCTGCATGCGACGGACGGCAGCACGAGATGGCTGCACGGCCGGGTTTTCCCCTGGCTAGATGGCGACGGCCGGGCGCTCGTTGCCGGCATTGCGGAAGACATCTCCGAACGCCAGCGTGTGGAGTCGAAACGCCTGGACGATGCGCTGAGGCAGCGTGACAGTCTGGTGCGTGAAGCGCATCACCGCATCAAGAACAGCCTGCAGGGTGTGATCGGGCTGCTGCGGCAATGCGCGGGCAGACATCCCGAACTGGCCTCGGATCTGACCGGCCCGATCAGCCAGGTACGTTCCATCGCGACCATCCACGAACTTCTGAGTGGCTCGGGAGGCGGGCCGATTCCGCTGTCCGACCTGCTGCCCATGATCGCCAGCGCCATCGAAGGACTGTTCGACACCCGGGTGAAGATCCGCATCGACACCCGGCTCGACCGCAGCGTGATGCTCGCCGACAGCGAATCGGTGCCACTCGCCGTGTCGCTCGGCGAACTGCTGATGAACGCCGTCAAGCACCGGCGCTGCAGCCATGTCACGGATGACCCGCACGTGGTCGAAGTCGAAATTTCAGGTGACGGCGAATGCACGTTGATCCATATCAGTAACTGCGGCGTGCTTCCGCCTAAATTCAACCATGCAGGACACAAGGGGCTGGGCCATGGGCTCGACCTCCTGTCAGCCCTGTTGCCGGGCGGGCACGCATCGCTTGAGTACAGCTCGCAGAGTGGGTGGGTGCGTGCACGACTGACTTTGTTGCCGCCTGCCATCGGCATTCACGAACACACGCACCGACCATCACATGCCCGATTCACATAGCGACTGCACGCAAATTCTTCTGGTCGAAGACGACAAGCTCGTGGCAAATACGCTGGCTGAGGCGCTGGCGGCGCACGGTTACGCCGTCCGCGTCGCCGGATGCGCCGAGGACGCCCGGGATCTGCTCGCTGCCGAGCGCTTTCACCTTGCCATCCTCGATGAACGACTGCCCGGCATGAGCGGGCTCGATCTGGCGGCAATCATGCGCGACCGTTACGCACTGCCGCTGATCTTCCTCACCGCATTCGCCGACCCGGAACGGGTGCAGTGCGCCATCGACAGAGGCGCGCTGGCCTATCTGCTGAAACCGGTGGATGTCGACCAGTTGCTGCCCGCGCTGCGCACGGCGCTGGCGCGCGCGGAAGAACTTCGACTGCTGCGCCACAACGGACATCATCTCCAGCGTGCGCTCGACGAACGGCGCGAAATCAGCATTGCTGTCGGCATCCTGATGGAACGTCTGCAGATCGAGCGTCAACACGCCTTCGAAACGCTGCGCAAGACGGCACGCGCGCAGCGCCGGCGCATCGAGGACGTTGCCCGCGACATGCTGATGCCGCTGTCGGGTCAAGGTCCGCATGCCGAAGGCGGGAACTGAGCCGCATGCGCGCCCGGGTCTCACTCGCTCGGTGCCGCCGGAACGGGGCCGATACGAGGTCCTGACGCGCCATCACCCGCCGTCGCGCACCGGCAGTACCCAGCCAGGCCTGGGGAAGTGGCAGGTGTAGCCGTTGGGGATGCGTTCCAGATAGTCTTGATGCTCGGGTTCGGCGACCCAGAAATCGCCCACCGGCTCGACCTCGGTCACCACCGGACCGGGCCACAACCCGGATGCGTCGACATCGGCGATGGTACGCAAGGCCTCATCGCGCTGGGCGTCCGTCACAAAATAGATGGCTGAACGATAGGCCGGCCCGCGATCATTGCCCTGCCGGTTCTTCGTCGTCGGATCGTGGATCTGGAAGAAGAACTCGAGTAGTCGCCGGTAACCGATGATGGCCGGGTCGAAGGTGATTTCGATCCCCTCGGCGTGCGTACCGTGGTTGCGGTAGGTCGCATTCGCCACGTCGCCGCCGGTGTAGCCGACACGGGTGGCGATTACGCCGGGCAGCTTGCGGATCAGGTCCTGCATGCCCCAGAAGCAGCCGCCTGCGAGCACTGCGCGTTCGGTACTCATTGCGCCCCCGCCACCTGACCGATGTAATCGCCGTAGCCTTCCGCCGCCATGTCCTTCAGGTGGACAAAGCGGAGCGATGCCGAATTGATGCAGTAGCGCAGCCCGCCGCGCTCGCGCGGGCCATCTTTGAATACATGGCCGAGATGGCTGTCGCCGTGCTTCGAGCGCACTTCGGTACGCACCATGCCGAGCGACGGATCGCGCAGTTCGGTCACATGCGCAGCTTCGATCGGCCGCGTGAAGCTCGGCCAGCCGCAGCCGGATTCGAACTTGTCGCTCGACGCGAACAGCGGCTCACCCGACACGACATCGACATAGATACCGGGCTCGTGGTTGTGCAGGTACTCGCCGGTACCCGGATACTCGGTACCGTTCTGCTGCGTCACACGATGCTGCTCTGGCGTGAGGCGCGAGATGGCCTCTGCCGACTTGCTGTAGCGCTTCAAGTTCGTCTCCGGTGCAGGTCAATCAATACACAGTGGCCGTGAGGCAAGGCTGCTTCAGGCGGGCGCACAGCGGTGCTCGTCTCTGGGCTTCCGAATGCCGCCGCTGTCGAACACACCCCTTTGTCCCGGATAATGAAGGATTGTTCCGACATCCGCCTGCACCATGCGCCCCGACGAGCGCTTCCGCCTGACCGACGTACCGCGCGCGATTTCGCTGTTTCTCGACACCGATCGCCGGCGCTACCTGTTCTTCATCAGCATCCTCGGCATCGTACAGTTCTACCCGATGCTGCCGCCCTACCTGATCGGTCGTGTCGCCGACTTCCTGATCGGCTGGCAGCGCGGCGATTCGCTGACGCCCATGTATCTGCTCATCGCCACGCTGGGCGTGGGGCACGCGTGCGTGGCGATGGTGCGGCTGTCGACCAAGCGGCTGATCGGCCGCATGTCCATCGACGCGCGCATGCGCGCAAAGGTGTGGGGTTTCGAGCGGCTGCTCGACTTCTCGCTCGCCTGGCACCAGAAGGAATCGACCGGCAACAAGGCGCAACGCGTGCTGACCGGCGCAGACGCGGTGCGCGACTGGACCAGCGAACTGGTCAACGCACTGCTGGTCGCGGCGGGCGCGTTCTTCGGTGCGCTCATCGCCTGCATGCTGCTGCACCCGGCCACGGTGCTGTTCTTCATCTATTACTGCGGCGTGCTCGGCTTCGTCGAGTGGTACTTCTACCGGCGCATCGCCCGGCTGTCGGACCAGATCAACGCCTCGATGGAAAACGCCAGCGGCAGCTTCGTCGAGAGCGCCGCCAACATCCTGTCCGTGAAGGCGATGAACGCCGGCGCCGACATGACGTCGCGCGTCGCAGCACGCGAACAGGCGGCGCGCGACTTCGCGTATCGCCGCCTCAAGCTCACCAATACCAAGTGGATGCTGTTCCAGCTGCACACCGCACTGGCCTGGTCGCTATATATATGGGGTGTCGCCTGGGGTGTGATGGAAGGCGGCCTGTCGGTCGGTCTGGTGCTCACCTACACCGCTTACTTCAACACGCTGCGCGAGGCGTCGATGGACATGACCGACCGCGTGCAGACGATGATCGAACGCACGTCGAACCTCGGCCGCATGATGCCGCTGTTCGCGCCGCAGCCCACCCAGCACGGCACGCGGGACTGGCCCGTCGACTGGCAGCGGCTGCATGCCGAGGCGCTCACTTTCGCCCACGATGGCCGGCGCGTGCTCGGGCCGCTCGATTTCAGCATCGGGCGCGGTGAGCACGTCGGCATCGCCGGGCGCTCCGGTTCAGGCAAAAGCACGCTGGTCAAGCTGCTGCTCGCGCTGTACCCGCCGGAATCCGGCCGACTGGCGGTCGACGGCGTGCCGCTGGCCGATATCCGGCACGAGGCGCTGCTGCACCAGATCGCCGTGGTGCCGCAGGAAACGGAACTGTTCAGCCTGTCGCTGCTGGAAAACCTCACGCTGGGTCGCGAGGTGAGCATGGTGGATGTGCTGCGCGCCTGCCGCATCGCGCAGCTCGACGACGTGATCGCACTGCTGCCGGAAGGGCTGGACAGCCCGGTCGGCGAAAAGGGCCACAGCCTGTCGGGCGGTCAGCGCCAGCGCGTCGGCATCGCGCGCGCCGTGCTGCGCGACGCACCGATACTGCTGCTCGACGAAGCCACGTCGGCGCTCGATGCCGACACCGAAGCGCGCGTGATCGACGCGCTGATGGACGAGCACGCGCCGGGTCGCACCGTCATCCTGATCGCCCACCGCCCGCGCGCCTTCGAGCGCATGGCGCGGGTGCTTACGCTGGATGCCGGGCGCTTCGTCGACCTCGCCGCGACGGTGCCGGCATGATGCGCATTGCGACGGCACGGTGGCGGCGGACTTTTGCGGAGGGAGGTGCCGGGCATCGCTGCGCCCACCCCACCCTGCAGATCGGCGGCGAAGCGCCGCTGCGCCGGCAGGTCGATGCCTTCTGCGACATCGTCGAAACCCACCATGACGGCGCGCCGGTGCACGCGCTGCACATGCAGTGTTTCGGCGCCGCCCATCTGCGGCAGGCGCAGTTCGAGTTCCTGTGCGGCTTTCTCGGCGGACCGCGCCATTACGCGGAACGCATGGGCCATGCCAACCTGCGCCGGATGCACGCGCATGTCGCGATCAGCGATGCCAAGGTGCTGTCCTGGCTACGCTGCATCGTGCATGCAATCGAAGCGACCGACATTCCGATGAAGGTCGCGCCGCAACTGATGCAGCACTTCATTCGCGCGGCAGAGGCACTTAAGAATCGCACCTGAAAGAGAAAAAGGGCGGCCGGAGCTACCGAAACCGGGCGTGTGAGCATCCGGATCATGTGGCGACGCATGAATTCAATCCCGGCCAGACCCGATCCCTGCATGCGTCACCTTTCGGCAAGACCCCTGGCCAGCGCTCGCTTCACCCTTTTCTTTCAGTCACTTGGAATTGCAGAAATCTGCGCACAAAGAAATCGGGGGCACCACGTAAAGTCAGCCGACACGTCGGTCCGGCCGTTACACTCGCCATCCACATTACGATGCACGCCGATGCTGCCTGGCCGACACACCCGGTCCGGGCACTCGCCGATTGACCGATGACTCCGCATACAGACGCTCCCCACCTCCTGTCGGCAACGACACGCCGCCGGACTGGACCCGCCCTCCTCAGCATCGTCATACCCGCCTACAACGAAGCTGCGTCGCTGGCCGGCACGCTGGACATGATCGCGGGCCACCTTGCCGGACAGGGCGCCCGCTACGAACTGGTCGTCGTGGACGACGGAAGCCGCGACGAAACCGCCCGCATTGCGGCCGTTTGCGCGGCCCGGCTCCCGGTCACACTGGTCCGATTTTCGCGCAATTTCGGCAAGGAAGCGGCGATCTCGGCGGGCTTGCGGCACGCGCGGGGTGACGTCGTGGTTTGCATGGACGCCGACGGTCAGCACTCGGCGGACCTGCTGGGCGCCATGCTCGCGCAGTGGCGCGAAGGCTGGGACATGGTCTATGCGGTGCGCAGCGATCGCGCGCAGCAGGGCCTGTTCAACCGCATCGGGTCGCGGCTGTTCTACCGCATGATGAATCTGGGCGGCAAGATCGACATTCCGCCCAACGCCGGCGATTTCCGGCTGATGGATCGCTGCGTGGTCGATGCACTGCTCGCCCTGCCCGAACGTCAGCGCTTCATGAAGGGCATGTATGCGTGGGTCGGCTTCCGCTCGATCGGCATTCCCTACACACCGCTGCCGCGCGCCGCCGGGGAAACCACCTTCGACCGGCTCGCCCTGATGCAGCTGGCGTGGACCGGGCTGACCAGCTTTTCGGTGCTGCCGCTGCGCCTGGCCAGCCTGACCGGCATCACGCTGGCGCTGCTCGCCTTCGTCTATGCGATGGTCGTCGTCATCGAAAAACTGTTGTTCGGCGTCGATGTGCCGGGCTGGCCGACCGTCGTGGTGAGCATCATGTTCTTCGCCGGCGTGCAGCTCCTGTTCATCGGTGTCCTCGGCGAGTATCTCGCGCGAGTCTATGAAGAAGTGAAGGGCCGCCCGCCCTATGTGATCGCCGACATCTCGCGCAGCCCTGAGCGCGAACCCTGATGCGCACTTCAGTCCTGCTGTTCCTCATGGTCGGCGGCTGTGCCGCCGCCACGCACTACTTCGTGACGCTGGGCGTGGACTGGGCGACCGGCATCACCCCGGCATGGTCCAACCTGATCGGCTTCCTGTGCGCCTTTCCGGTCAGCTACAGCGGCCACAGGCGCTGGTCATTCGCCGGCACGCAGGCGCCTCACCGCAAGGCTCTGCCGAAGCTGTTCGCGGTGTCGTGCACCGCCTTCGTCGGCAATCAGATCATGCTGGCCGCGTTGCTGCGCTGGACACCCCTGCCGCTGTGGATCGCGCTGGGCATCGTGCTGGTGTTCGTCGCAATGAGCACCTTCGTCCTCGGCCGTTACTGGGCGTTCGCGCACAAGGCCACATGAGGGCCACATGAGGACGATCTTCATCACCGCCGACGATTTCGGCTACAACCGCGCCGTCGACGATGCAGTGCTCGAACTGATCGCCGACGGTCAGCTGTCCGGCACCAGTTGCATGACGCGCGCACCGGGCTGGCCTGCCGCCGCCGCCAGCATCGGCGCGCATGCCGGGCAAGCAGGTTTCGGCCTGCATCTGGATTTCACCGAATTCGCGCCGCAACGTCACAGCCTGTGGCCACTGATCGGCGCCAGCCTCGCGCGCCGGCTCGATCCGCTGCAGCTGCGCAGCGAAATCGCCGCGCAGTGCGCGCTGTTCGAAGATGCCTGCGGCCGTGCGCCGGACTACATCGACGGCCATCAGCATGTGCACCAGCTGCCGCAGATCCGCGAGGCACTGGTCGAGGTGCTGATCGCGCGTTATGCCTGCCGGCTGCCCTGGCTGCGCATCAGCGGCGCACGCATCGGCGATGGTGCCAAGTCACTGTTCATTGCGGCGCTCGGCGCCGGTGCGCTCGAGCGGCTGGCCGGTGCCGCCCGCATGCGCAGCCTGCCGCGCCTGCTCGGTGCCTACGGTTTCGACGGCGATGAAGCGGGTTACCGGCAGCGCCTTGCAGCCTGGCTCGACCGCGCAGGCGAGAGCGACGCAATCATGTGCCACCCGGCCACGCAGGCACTGCCCGGCGATCCGATCGGCGCGGCGCGGGTGCGCGAGTACGCCGTGCTGCGCACGCATCTGCCGGGACTGATGGCAGCGACCGGAACCCGTCCGGGCGTGCTGCATCGCTGACCGGGCGAACACCACGCGGACGCGATGCAAAGCGTAACTTTTGGAACACCGGCCACAGGACAAATTACCGGGCAGCGGCGTGCAGGGTACGTAGGATCCGCTTCGACAACGCGGCGTCTGCCGCATCCCGAACCGGAGAATCACGATGCATCACGCTTTTGCCCGACTGGCACTGATCCTGACCACCCTGCTTGCGGCAAACGCGGCGCAGGCCGAAACCTGCGCCGACACGACCTTCTCGACCACCGCAGCGGCCAGCTGCATCGGCTCCATCGTCGGCAACATCAACGGTTCGGACGCAGAAACCGACTTTCTCGAAACATATTTCGGCGGCACATGGACCTTCGCCGGTTCGAGCGACAGCGCCGGCAACGGGCCTTTTGCGATCGACCCGAGCGGTTCGAAGGGCGGCACGCTGGATTTCGACAGTGCAATCAGCGGTCGCTTCGTGATCGGTCTGAAAGCCGCACACAACTACAGTTACTACTCCTTCAACAGCGCAGCGGCGATCACCTCACTGAGCTTCGACACCACCGCCGGCATCGCGCTCAACAATCAGGGGCGCGCGCAAGGTCTCTCGCACGCGGTGCTCTATACGGGCAGTCCCGCCACGGCCCCGATCACCGCCGTTCCGGAACCGGAAAGCTGGGCTCTGCTGGCGCTGGGTCTGGGCGTCGTCGCCCTGCAGGCCCGTCGCAAGAGTTGATCCGGCACCCTCGCTGACGACGTCCCCCGCGCTGCGGGTCGTTCATTTTCGAGGTGCTGTCAGCGCCGGGAGGTATCGTGCGTTCTTCATGCGCCCGCTTTCCCGTATCCGATCCGTGTCCGCCCCTTTCGCCGCTCTCGCCCCCGTCTTCCGCCTCCCTGCACTCCGCCGTCTTTCGCCTGCCGCCCTCCTGTTCGGCCTGATCGCGCTCTACATCCTGTTCGGCTTCGACCGGCACGGCATCAGCAATGACGAGGAAGTGCAGCACGTCTATGGACGCCTGCTGCTTGATTACCATGCATCCGGCTGGACTGATCTGTCGGCGTTCGGATACAAGAACCTCTATCTGTACGGTGGTCTGTTCGATCTGATCGCAGCGGGTGCCGAGCGCCTGCTGCCGATGAATGTCTGGGACCTGCGGCACCTGATTTCAGCGCTGTTCGGTCTGGGCGGCATGGTCGCGGCATACCGTACCGCACGCATGCTGATGAGCGAAACGACGGCGCTGTGCGCCGTCGGGCTGCTCATGCTGACCGGCGCCTGGAGCGGCGCGCTGTTCACGCACACCAAGGACATTCCCTTCGCTGCCTGCATGGCCTGGGCGACCTGCTGCACCGTAAGGCTCGTACCCCTGCTGCCGCGCCCACCGTTGTCGCTGGTGCTGCAACTCGGTGCTGCAACGGGCTGTGCATTCGGATTGCGGGTCGGCGCGGTGTTCGCGGTGATGGTGCTCGGGCTGACCGTTCTGGCCACCAGCGCGGCCTCCGACGGAGACCTGCGCGCGCGGATCGTGCATTTCATGCAATCGTTGCGCGCACTGCTGCCGGCGCTCCCGGTCGCAGTCGTCCTGATGGGGCTGTTCTGGCCCTGGTCGGTGCAGGCGCCCGGCAACCTTCCGGCAGCGCTCACGACCTTCTCGCATTTCACCTTCGAACTGTTCACCGTACTGAACGGCGACGTGATGAAGATCGGCGATGTGCCTCGCCATTACCTGCCGTTCTATCTGGCGGCGCGCCTGCCGGAGCTGACGCTGGCCGGACTGCTGTGCGCGGTGGCCTGCGCGCTGACGTTCCCGCGCCGCATCGCCTGGCTGCGCTGGCTGCCGGTGCTGCTGGCGGCGCTGCTGCCGCTGGCGCTGGCGATCGCGACGCGGCCGTCGCTGTACAACGGCGTACGCCACTTCACCTTCCTTCTGCCGCCGCTGACCCTGATCGCCGCCGCCGGACTGCAGGGTACTGCGCGATGGCTCGGCACCCTCCCTGCGCGCAGGCCGGCCATGGCAAGCTTCGCGGCGCTCTGCGCGCTCGGTGCCGCCGTTCCGCTGGTCGACATGGCGCGGCTCGCACCCTATCACTATGTCAATTACAACCGCCTGGCCGGCGGCTTCACGGGTGCGCCCGGGCGCTGGGAAACCGACTACTGGTCGGACGGCGTGCGTGCTGCGGCCGGTCTGCTGGTGACCCGCATGAACAGTGAGCCGGCACCGGCCGAACCCTGGCAGGTGGCCGTCTGCGCCGAGTCGATGCAGGCCGCGGCGTGGCTGCCGCCCGGGCGCTTCACGGTGACCCGCGACTGGGTGCGGGCGGATTTCTTCATTTCGACCACGCACATGGGCTGCGACGAGGTGCTGGCCGGCGACGAGATCGGCCGCGTGTCGCGTGCCGGCCGCGCGCTGACCGTCGTGAAGGACCGTCGAGCCTTGCCGGCCGGACAGCGACGACCGCTGCGCTGATGGCGCGCTACACTCGGCCACCTTCCGGGCCATCGAATCCATGAGCGCATCAGCCTCACCCGTCGCACGTCATTTCCGCCAGATCCTGATGTGGCCGCTGCGGCTGATGCCGATCCGCAGCGGCGATCAGGTACAGCGTCATCCCGAAGCCCTCGCCGCGATCACCGAGGGCAATCCGTGGCGCGAACAGCGCGACGAATTCACCGGCTCCCCGACCGATTTCCATGAGCGGCACTACCGGGAGTTCGTGACCTTCCTGCCGCATGTGCAGCGTTTCCTTTACGGCCAGGGGCGATCGAGTTCGAGCCAGCCCGGCTATGGCGAGTCACCGATCCGGGTGTTCCGGCGGCATGACGTGGCGGCCGTGCGCCTCGGTTGCGAGGACGGGTCGGAACTCGACCTTCACGTGCAGCACATCGACCTCTATTTCTTCTATGACGTGGATGTCGTGATTCTCGCGATGGAGCTCCATGCCGACGACCTGCCGCTGGCCCGCGTTCAGGAACTGATGTTCCGCTTCGGTCGCGCGTTTCCGGCCAAGTGGAGCAGCGACGGACGCGCCGCGCAGTGCATGCGCAGCGTGCAGTGGCTGGGCCATGACGGCAGGGTGCTCGCCGAATCGGATTACGCCGACCGCGACGCCTATCTGCGTCATGCCTGGGAGCACCGTGCATCGCGCATCGGGCGGCACTGGGAATACATGCTGTACCCGATGGTGCCGCACCATTCGGAAGAGCGCGGCGACATCCGCTACCGGCAGCTGGAATATCACCGCCTGCCCAAGATGACTTTCCTCTCCTTCGACAATCCGTTCGCGCTGAGTCGCGAGGATTTCGTGCGGCTCGGTCAGGCGACGCAGCCGGACGACGGCCGGCCCTTGCCTTATTCCGAAGACGTGATGGCGGAGTTCGAGCGCACCGCCTGCTACGACCGCTTCTGGGTGCCGTCACGTCAGAGCGACAACGCCAGCACGCGCGTCATCTGCACCGGTCCGTCGATGGTGATGATCGGGCGTCACGGTCTGGCGGGCTATTCGGATCCGCAGAACGGTCTGCTTGCCGAGTTCCGCCATCAGTACTTCCTGATCGGGCTGATCGCGCATTTCCACCGCTCATCGCTGCTGATGATGATGGACAGGCTGGTGGTCGCAGTCAGCCTGCTCGATGCGGACGAGGTCGATTCGCGCCGCCGCTTCAAGCGCAGCATCCGGCAGACGATGGAAATCTTCCTGCGCTTCAATCACCGCTACTGGTTCGGCGAGGTATCCAAGCAATCGATGGCCAAGGACCTGTTCGACATGTGGAGCCGCAACCTCGGCAACGCAGCGCTCTACAACGAACTGCGCGCAGAAGTGCTCGACATGGACAACTACCTCGAAGCCGACGATAGCAGGCACCAGAACGAAACCCTGCTGCGCCTCACGGTGGTGACCATCTTCGGTCTGGTGGGCACCATCGTCACCGGCTTCCTCGGCATGAACATCTTCGACGGCCCGCCGGCCACCCTCGCCGGCAAGATCGGCGCGGTGCTGGTGGTCGCGCTGCCGACGCTGCTGCTGGCCTTCTACACACTGAAGAAATCGAGTGCGCTGTCGGAATTCTTCGATGCCGTGTCGGACGACTCGCTGACCCGCCGGCAGAAGTTCAAGGCCTTCGCCCGGGTCTGGCGCAGTCGGCCGAACGGGCGACGCCGGCGGGACGACCCACTGCGCCGGCCCGGCACTCGAACCTGAAAGGCATGCAGCCCCGGACATGTGACATCTGACGCAACGAAAAGGCCGGCAAACGCCGGCCTTTTCGCAGTTGATGCCCGCGCGCGTCGATGCGGATTCAGTCCGCCTCGCCGCTTTCCGGTGCGACCACCGGCAGTTCCGGCACCGGTGCTTCGGCCGGCGGGGTATCCGGTGGCAGTACGGCTTCGGCGATTTCTTCGGCGAGTTCCTCTTCCGATACGGCGACCGCGCCGGTCAATGCGGCAAGGTCACCGACCCAGCGGGCGCGCGCGTCGCTGTCCAGCAGATTGATGTGATCGATCTCGACCGTGACCCGCGAACGCGGATCACGCGCCGGCAGGCTGGGCGAACGCAGCACCAGCGGCACATGCTCGAGCCGCACCAGCGATTCGCGCAGCACGATGGCCGGCCATGCGACATTGCCCTCGAGCGCCTGCTGGCGCAGCCAGCGCAGGCACCAGTAGCGCTCCATGCCGCGCTGGAATTCGGCGTAGGCGGCGTAGGCGAGTTCGAAGTCGCGCAGCGCCATGTGCAGCGCCTCGGACTTGGGCGGGAACACCGGCGGTTCGCCGCGCAGCAGCGAAATCATCTGCCACTGGTTGACCAGATCGACATAGCGGCGCAGCGGTGACGTGGACCAGGCGTAGCAATCGACACCCAGCCCTTCGTGCGGCGCCGCCACCGTGGTCATGCGCACCTTGCCCGCGCCCTGGGCGCGGTACAGCGCCGGGATGTCGGCATCGCGCAGATCACTGCCCCAGGTGTTGTTGGCGACGATCATCAGTTCGGCCACCAGCTTGTCGAGCGGGCTGCCCCGGGCGCGACGCTGGATGTCGACCCGGCCCTCGCCATCTTCGGTGGCGACGCTCCAGTCGACGTAGAAATTGAAATCCATCTGTCCCGCACTGGCCGACGGCTTGCCGCGACCGGCTTCCAGCACCTCGGCCAGGCGCCACAGCAGCAGCAGTTCGTCGCGCCATTCGAATTCGGGCAGATCACCACCCATGATGGTGTCTTCGTTGAACAGCGGCTCGATCTCGTGGTGGCGCAGGTTGGCGGCGACTGCGACAGATTCGATCCGGCTTTCCTTCGCGGTGACGCGCAGGTCGGTCTCGACGTCGAGATAGAGCGACAGCGCAGGACAGTCGCGGCCGGCCTGCAGCGTGTAGGCCTCGACCGCCTCGTCCGGCAGCATGGTGATCTTGCGGCCGGGGAAGTAGACCGTCGACAAACGGTTGCGCGCGATTTCGCCCAGTGCGGTATCCGGCTTGATGCCGAGCGACGGCGCTGCAATATGTATACCGATGCGCCAGCCGCCACCCGCCTTCGGCTGTACCGAAAAGGCATCGTCGATTTCGGTCGTGGTGGCGTCGTCGATCGAGAAGGCGCGCACGCCCGCGTCCGGCAGTTCGCCGGCCGGAGGCACGTCATGCGTCGGAAAATCGGTGCCGCGCGGAAAGTACTCGAACAGGAAGCGGCCGAGGTGATAGTCGTGGCTGGACGCAAAGGCGCCCGCCCTCGCAAGCAGTGCGACGACGGACATGCCGGCCGCCGCGGCAGCGGCTTCGACGGCCTTGGTTTCGAGCCGGTTGCGATCCGGCTTGTAGAGGATCTGCGCCGTGCAGGCGGCGATTTCCGGCGGCGTGCGGCCGGCCAGCAATTCGGCGCCCCAGTGGTCCACCTGCTCCTGCTGCAGCCGTTTCTTCTCCTGACCGGCAAGCGCCGCCTTCAGGATGTCCGGCGGCGCCTTGCGGAAGCGCCCCTTGCCCTTGCGGTGAAAGTAGATGGGCGCCGCCTGCAGACACAGCAGGATGGCCGTGGCCTGCACCGCGTCGGGCGTCGCACCGTGGTACTCGCGTGCCAGTTCTTCGAAGGCGAATTCCTCGTCGCCGCAGACTTCCCACAGAAAGGGGGCGTCGAGATCGACCACCTGCGCCTCGGCCCCGCTGATCAGCGCTGACGGCTCGGGGCTGGCAAAACGCAGCAGGACGCTGGCGGCTTTCACCTTGGATCGCTTGCCGCTGGGCAGCTCGACCTGCAGCGAAGCCACGTTGTCGGCAAGCACGGAGCCGGCACGAAACTGGCCGTCCTCCTCGAAAAGAACGTTCATGAAGCGGATACGCGGAAACTCGGACTGCGATTATCGCGGATAAGCGCCGGGGAAAACGCCGGCGGCCTGTCGCATTGCAGCAAAAATGCGCTGAATGACAACGGGCGACGGCTACAATCCGGGCTCCAGATGCTCTCCCGCACAACGATTCCCGGACTCCGAACGCGCGTGTCAGACGAAGACGAAATCCTGCCGCATGACGCCATGCAACGTCGCCTGCACGAGGTGAGGACGCTGCTCGACCGTCAGCGGCGGGTGGAAAGTCTGCTGCACCGCCAGGAAATGCCGCGCCACGAGCTGGTGGAAACGCTGGTGGCGAAGCAGCACCACAGCGAGCTGACGAAAAAGCTCGATGCGATGCACCCGGCCGACATCGCCTATATCCTCGAAGCGCTGCCACCGCAGGACCGGTTGCTGGTATGGGATATGGTCCGCGCCGAGCGCGACGGCGAAATCCTGCTCGAGGTGTCGGATTCGGTCCGCGAGTCGCTGATCGACGCCATGGAGCCGAAGGAGCTGGTCGCCGCAGTCGAACAGCTCGATGCGGACGAACTGGCCGACCTCGCACCCGACCTGCCGATCGAGGTCATGCAGGACGTGTTCAGCGCGCTCGATCTGGAAGAGCGCGAGCAGCTGCGCGCCGCCATGTCCTACCCCGACGATTCGGTCGGCGCGCTGATGGACTTCGACATGGTGACGGTGCGCGAAGACGTGACGCTCGAGGTCGTGCTGCGCTATCTGCGTCTGTTCGACGAACTGCCCGACCATACCGACCAGATTTTCGTGATCGACCGCGAAGGACGCATGCGCGGTGCGCTGTCGCTCAACACGCTGCTGGTCAACGACGTGGATGTGGAGGTAGCAAGCGTGATGCACGAGCATCCGCTGGTGCTGCGTGCGTCGGACAGCGCCGAGTCGGCAGCCCAGGCTTTCGAACGCTACGACCTGGTGTCGGCACCGGTGATCGACCACCACGACGAACTGATCGGGCGGCTCACCGTGAACGAGGTGATGGACTTCATCCGCGAACAATCGGAAGAAGAACTGCTGGCGCAGGCCGGCCTGCGTGAAGAGGAAGACATCTTCGCGCCGATCATGGATTCGGTGCGCAACCGCTGGGCCTGGCTGGCGATCAACCTGTGCACCGCCTTCTTCGCGTCGCGCGTGATCGGCGCGTTCGAAGGTTCGATCGAGAAACTGGTCGCGCTGGCCGCGCTGATGCCCATCGTGGCCGGCATCGGCGGCAATTCCGGCAACCAGACCATCACCATGATCGTGCGCGCCATCGCACTCGGCCAGATCGCCCCCGATGCCGCGCGCCGGCTCTATCGCAAGGAGATGGGGGTCGCGCTGATCAACGGCGTGGTGTGGGGCGGCCTGCTCGGCCTGCTCGCCTGGTGGCTTTATTCGTCGTGGGCGCTCGGCGCGGTGATGACCGTGGCCATGACCCTGAATCTGCTGCTGGCCGCCTTCATCGGCGTGACCGTACCCATGGCCATGGCGCGCCTCGGGCGCGATCCCGCAGTCGGCGGCTCGGTGCTCATCACCGCAGTGACCGACTCGGGCGGCTTCTTCATCTTTCTGGGTCTGGCCACCCTCTTCCTGATCTGACGAAGGTTCCCGTGCGCATCCGTCTTCTTGCAGTCTCCGTCGCACTTATGATCGCCGGTGGCATGGCCGGGGCGCAGGACCGGCTGCTGACCGTCACCTGCGCCGAAGCGGGGGCACTGGAGCTGCCGGTACCCGAGGGCTGGACCGTGCAGGAAAGCCGGCACGATGTGCGCATGCCACCGACGGTGACCCTGTCGGCACCGGATGGCCGGGCGCAATGGGTGGTCACCGCGGTGTGGAAGGCTGCCGACCGGAAACCGCCGTCGACGCTGCCGGAAATTCGCACCCGGGTGCAGCGCACCGCGGAAACGGTGGGCGCCGCGACCGCGCCGCTGCAGCCGCTGCCTGCGACGGCACCGACCGGATATTTCTTCGACGCCGGCGCCGGCATCACGCCGGAACCCTACACGCAGCTGCGCCAGGGGATGCTGAAGGTCGGCGCGCTCACCGTCAGTTTCACGGCGATGAGCGCCGCCGGACGCATCGCGGATCAGGACGCCGCCGTCAATCACCTCGGCCGCGCGACGCATCGTCCCTGAATCGGCCGGGCCGGGCGCGTCAATCAAGCGAAGCCAGTCGCGTCACATCAGGCGCTCCACAACTTCCACAGCATGCGTGCCGCCAGCGCAATCAGCAGCAGCGAAAACAACCGCTTGATGGTCGGAATGGGCAGCCGGTGCGCGGCGCGCGCACCGAGTGGCGTGGTGAACAGACTGGCGGCGACGATGGCCACCAGCGCCGGCAGGTGCACGTAACCCAGCACCTGCGGCGGCATGCCCGGCACGCCCCAGCCATTCACGATGTAACCGATGGTGCCGAAGATGGCGATGGGCAACCCCAGTGCTGCCGAGGTGCCGATGGCGTGCCGCATGTCCCGGTTGCACCAGGTCAGGAAGGGCACGGTCAGCGCGCCGCCGCCGATGGCGACCAGCGCCGACACCATGCCGATGCCGCCGCCTGCGGCGATGAGGCCGGGCGCACCGGGAAGCTGGCGTGTCGGTCGGGGCTTGAAGCCGATCAGCATGGTCAGCGCGACATAGCCGATGAAGACGGCGAACACCAGCGACAGCGTCTGGGTGGACACCTGTCGCGCGATGAAGGTGCCGAGCGTGGTGCCGATCAGCACGCCGATGGTCATGGTCCGCACGGTCGGCCAATCCACTGCGCCGTGAGCATGGTGCGTGCGCAGACTGATGGCCGCCGACACCACGATGGCGGCCATCGACGTGCCCAGTGCGAGATGCAGGATGTGATCCGGCGTGACGTGCTGCTGCTCGAACAGGCTGACCAGAATGGGCACCAGCAGCGCACCGCCGCCTATGCCCAGCATGCCGGCGAAGAAGCCGACGACGGTGCCCAGCAGCAGGCAGGCGAGCACGAATTCGGTATCGGGGAAGAACATCATGGTTCGGATGTCATGGTGCGGTGCAAAAACCGTATCTGAACACAGCCGGCCGCCGCTCGGCAAAGTCTGCGTTGACCGGAAACGGACAGGGCACCCGCAGGTGCCCTGTCCGCGGTGCTCCCGGCGCGCCGGTCAGCTGGCGATGGACAGCTTGCCGCGCTTGTCGGACAGCGTGCGCGCAAGCAGCGACACCAGCGCGTAGACCGCGTCGATGTTCGGCGTCGGGATGCCGGTGATGCGCCCCAGTTCGCGCACCGAACCCACCAGTGCCTCGAATTCGAGCGGACGACCGGCTTCGACATCCTGCAGCATCGATGTCTTGTGTGCGCCCACCGCCTCGGCGCCGGCGATGCGCTTGTCCAGCGCGATCTTGAATTCGACACCGAGCTTTTCACCCACGGCCTGCGCTTCGCGCATCATGTTGGCGGCCAGCTCGCGGGTCAGCGGGAAGCGGCAGATGTCTTCCAGCGTGGCGTGCGTCAATGCGGAGATCGGGTTGAAGCTCAGGTTGCCCCACAGCTTCACCCACATTTCCGAGCGGATGTCCTTCGACACCGGCGACTTGAAGCCGGCCGCGATCATGGCCTGCGACAGCGCCTCGATGCGCGGCGAGCGCGAGCCATCGAGTTCGCCCAGCGTGAACCGGTTGCCCTCGATCAGCTTCACGAAGCCCGGCTCGATCAATTCCGACGCCGGATACACGACACTGCCGATCACCCGCTCGACCTCGATGCTGGCCGCAACAACACCGTCGGGATCCACCGATGTGACCGGCGTGCCCTCGTAGTCACCGGCCAGTTTGTGGAAGTACCACCAGGGAATGCCGTTCTGCATGGTCACCACCAGGGTGTCCGGCCCGAACAGCGCACGCATGTCGGGTGCCACGTCCTTCACCTGATGCGCCTTGAGCGTCAGCAGCACCACGTCCTGCACGCCCGCGTCGGCCATCTTCTGCACGCCGCGGATGCCCGGTGCTTCTTCGACCGTGCCGTCCTCCAGCAGCAGCTTCATGCCGCCCGCCTGAATCGCCGCCAGATTGGGGCCGCGCGCGATGCAGGTCACTTCGTTGCCTGCCCGCGACAGCTTCACGGCCAGATAGCCACCGATGGCACCTGCACCGACCACTGCAATCTTCATGTCAGTTCCTCCTGTGCGCAGCGCTCAACGACTGCGCAGATAACGTTTCAACGCCGGAATGATGGGCCACAGCAGCATCACGAAAGACAGCGCCATCAGGCCGCCCACCAGCGGATTGGCCCAGAAGATCGAGAGGCTGCCCTGCGACAGCAGCATCGACTGGCGGAAACTCGATTCGGCCATGTCGCCGAGCACCAGCGCCAGCACCAGCGGTGCAAGCGGATAGCGCAGCTTCTTGAACAGATAGCCGAACACGCCGAACACCAGCATCATCACCACGTCGAAGATCGAGCTATGCACCGTGTAGGCACCGATCGCGCAGATCACGATGATGACCGGGCCGATCACCGAGAACGGAATGCGCAGGATGGCGGCCCACCAAGGCACTGTGGTCAGCACGATGATCAGGCCGACGATGTTGCCCAGATACATCGAGGCGATCAGACCCCACACGAAGTCGGGCTTTTCGGTAAACAGCAGCGGGCCCGGCTGCAGACCCCAGATCAGCAGGCCGCCCAGCAGCACGGCCGCCGTCGGTGAACCCGGAATGCCCAGCGTGAGCATGGGCAGCAGGGCCGAGGTACCCGCCGCATGAGCGGCGGTTTCCGGTGCCACCACGCCTTCGACATTGCCCTTGCCGAACGAGTCCTTGTCCTTCGCCGCGCGACGGGCCAGGCCGTACGCCATGAAGGATGCCGGTGTGGCACCGCCCGGGGTGACGCCCATCCAGCAGCCGACCAGCACGGAGCGGATCGACGTCCGCCAGTAGCGCAGCAGTTCCTTCCACGTCTTGAGCACGACGTCGAGCTGGATCTTCGCGCTCTTGCCCTTGAAGGCCAGTCCTTCTTCCATGGTGAGCAGGATTTCGCCGATGCCGAACAGGCCGATGACGGCGATCAGGAAGTCGAAGCCCTTGAGCAGTTCGGTCACGCCGTAAGTCATGCGCAGCGTACCGGTCACCGTGTCCATGCCCACTGCGGCCAGCGCAAAACCGAGCGCCATCACCGCCAGCGTCTTGGCGGGGGGTTCCTTGCTCATGCCGACGAAGGAACAGAAGGTGAGCATCTGCACCGCGAACATCTCCGCCGCACCGAATTTCAGCGCGAATTTCGCGACCAGCGGCGCAAGGAAGGTGATCAGCATCACGGCGAAGAAGGCACCGACGAAGGACGACGTGAACGCCGCCGTGAGCGCCGCACCCGCGCGTCCCTGCTGGGCCATCGGATAACCGTCGAAGGTGGTGGCCACCGACCAGGGCTCACCCGGAATGTTGAACAGGATCGACGTGATCGCTCCGCCGAACAACGCGCCCCAGTAGATGCAGGACAGCATGATGATGGCCGAGGTCTGGTCCATCGAAAAAGTCAGCGGCAGCAGGATGGCGATGCCGTTGGCACCGCCCAGTCCCGGCAGCACGCCGATCAGGATGCCGAGCGTGATGCCGAGCACCATGAAACCGATGTTCGGCAGGGTCAGCGCAACGCTGAAGCCGTGCATGAGGTTGTTGAGTTCTTCCATCGCGGTCTCGGATAGGACGTTCTAGTTATGTCAGAAACCGAGCATCAGCTCGATCGGACCTTTGGGCAGAGGCACCAGGAACCACCGCTCGAACAGCAGAAAGGCCGCCAGCGGCACACCGACCGCCGTGAAAGTCGTGGCAATCCAGCCGAACTTGCCATGCACCTTCATGAAGAAGGCGATGAGCACCAGCGAGGAAAGGTAGATGCCGAGAAACACCACCGCGGCCACATAGATGGTCAGCGGCACGAGCATCTGCATGACGGATCGCAGTTCGGTCCAGCTCGCGAATTGCGGCTGTTCCTTCCTGAATCGGGTCAGCGCACCGAACAGCACCCAGCCGCTGGACGCCAGCAGGATGCAGCCGATGTAGAACGGGAAATAGCCGGCGCGCGGGCCTTCACCCTCTTCCCAGCCAATGCCGACGCGGATGCTGTCTGTGACGACGATGATGCCGATCACAATCATGAACAGTGCGACCAGCAGTTCCGGCCATCGGTTGGACAGGCCGGCTTCGGCGACGTCCTCGGATTGCTCCATGGCAAATCTCCAGAATGAATGAAAAAAGAAAAGAAGGCCCGGACGGTCAGGCTGCCAAATGAACACGGGCGGGGAGAACCCGCCCGTGTTCATCCTTCGCTACAGGCGGGTTACTTGGCGAGGAAGCCCGCTTCCTTCATCAATCCGTAGTGCATCGCTTCGGTCTTGGAAACCCAGTCGGTGAATTCCTTGCCGCTCATGAAGGTCTGCTTGAACGCGCCCTTCTTCATGAAGTCGGCCCATTCCGGGGTTTCGCGAACCTTCTTGAACAGATCCACGTAGAAGTCGACCTGTTCCTGCGTGACACCCGGAGCCAGGAATATGCCGCGCAGCATCAGGTACTCGATCGGGACACCGACGCTCTTGCAGGTCGGAATGTCCGACCAGGCCTGAGTGTCCGTGACCTTCTCCTTGTAGCTCAGCTGTTCCGTATCCATGATGCACAGCGGACGGAGCTTGCCGCCGCGCCAGTGCGCTTCGGCTTCGATCGGGTTGTTGACCGTCGAATTGACATGTCCACCCACCAGCTGTACCGCCACATCGCCGCCGCCCTTGAACGGCACGTAGATCATCTTCTTGCCGGTTGCCTTGTCGATCATCGCGGTGATGATCTGGTCTTCCTGCTTCGAACCGGTGCCCGCCATCTTGAACGTGCCGGCCGGCTTGGCCTTCACGTCGTCGATGAATTCCCTGGCGTTCTTGTAGGGCGCGTCCGCATTGACCCACAGCACGAACTGGTCGAGCGCAAGCATGGCGCCCGGCGTCAGATCCCTCCAGTTGAACGGAACGCCGGTTGCAAGCGGCGTGGTAAACAGGTTCGACAGCGTGATGATGATCTTGTGCGGGTTGCCCTTGGCGCCCTTCACTTCGAGGAAGCCTTCGGCGCCCGCGCCGCCCGACTTGTTGACCACCACCAGCGGCTGGGACATCAGCTTGTTCTTGGCGACAATGCCCTGAATGAAGCGTGCCATCTGGTCTGCGCCGCCACCCGTACCGGCCGGCACGACGAACTCGACCGGTTTGGTCGGCTCCCACGCATGCACCGTGCCGGTCAGACCGATCGCGGCGATGGCACTCACGAGAACACTGCCCGCCCACTTGCTGAATTTATTCATCTGCTGTCTCCTGTTTTTTAGAAAAACGGTAGTTCGCCGAATGAGGGATTTCAGCCCCCGAGACCCAGCTTCTGAGCGAGACCGATGCGCTGCAGCTTGCCGGTCGCACCCTTGGGAATTTCGTCCATGAACAGTATCTTGCGCGGCACCTTGAAGTCAGCCAGACGCGCCGATGCAAAGGCCTGTATGTCCTTGTCCGTGGCCTGCTGACCTTCGCGTAGCACGACCACGGCGCCGACTTCCTCGCCCAGCTTGGGGTGCGGAATGCCGAAGGTCACGACCTGAGCCACGGCGGGATGGTCCATCAACACTTCGTCGACTTCGCGCGGCGAAATCTTTTCGCCGCCGCGGTTGATGATTTCCTTCAGGCGGCCGGTCAGCGACAGATAGCCTTCGGAATCCAGGCTGCCCTGGTCACCGGTGCGGAACCACCCGTTGGTGAAACCTTCCCTGTTGGCCTTCTCGTTGTTCTCGTAGCCCGGCGTGACATTGCCGCCGCGGATGACGATTTCACCGATTTCGCCGGCCGGCAGCAGATTGCCGTCGTCATCCATGATCTGGACTTCGGGACCCGCCGCCAGTCCGACCGAACCCGGCTTGCGCGCACGCGGCGGCAACGGATTGGATGCCATCTGGTGCGACGCCTCGGTCATGCCGTAGGCCTCGATCAGCGGTGCGCCGAAAACCTCTTCCAGTTCGCGGATGACCTGCGGCGGAATCGACGATGACGAAGAGCGGAGGAAGCGAAGCGGGTTGCGCGCAATGACTTCCTTGTTGCGCGACGCGCGCGACAGGATGGCCTGATGCATGGTCGGCACGGCGGTGTACCAGGTCGGGTGCGCCTCATCCATCCAGGAGAAGAACTTCAGGGCATCGAAGCCGGGCGTGCAGAACACCGACGCCCCGGCCGACAGCGGCGCCATGATGCCGGCGATCAGTCCGTGAATATGAAACAGCGGCATGATGTTCAGGCCGCGGTCAGCGCCGGAGAACGCGAGCGTGCTGCGGATGCTGGTGGCCGATGCGGACACGTTGCGCTGCGTCAGCGGCACGATCTTCGGGCGCGACGTCGTGCCGGATGTGTGCAGGACAAGCGCGATGTCGTCCGGATGGGCCACGCCCGGATGTGCCGGGGCCGGCGCCGACAACGTCTCGCGCGGCTCCAGCGAGAAATCACCGGCACGTTCCAGCGCGACCAGATCGATCACACGCACGCCGAGTTTCTTCGCCACCTCGATGGCCGGCGACACGCTGCCACGCTCGACGACGAGTGCGCGCGCACTCAGGTCCGACAGGTAGAACTCGAATTCTTCGCTCCGGTACCCCGGATTCAGCGGTGCCGCAGTGGCGCCGGCAGCAATGCTTACGAAGGCGCTGGCCATGTCGGGGCCATTCGGCAGCACGATGGCGACGCGATCGTTGCGGCCGATTCCAAGTTCATTCAGACGCGCAACGGTGCGTTGCATCAGCGCTCGCAGGCCGCCGAAAGGCAGATCGGATCGACCCGGTGCCGACAGGGCAACAGCGCTGTCGGCGCCGGCGGAAAAGAGTTCAACAAGCGTGGAAATACCTGACGAATTACCCGACATACGGACTCCAGAAAACTATGAATTTCAGGCTGCGGACGATCGGGTCCGCGCCCGCGATGTGCACGAACGCTTCAAACAGGCTGCCCGGAACGGCATGACCCACCGGGTTTTATCAGAACGCACGAAAATACGAGCGGAGCAGCCCGAAACAGCACCGGGCAACTGCACAGGTTGTTCGCAATAACACGTCGATAAAGCAGTCTGTAACGGATCCGTCACAGGACGAAGGCTGCGATGTGTCTCATCTGCAGCCCGGAAAGGTCACTGGTTTGTGACCTTGCCCGCGCCCGGGGTGGTGGGCGTCAGGTGGGGGGACCCCCGCGCATGTCGCTAGGCCGGCATCCTGAACCGAGGGTTCAGAGCGGCTGCGTCCCTGCCGAATCAGGCTTGCCCGCGAGGGGTAGGCACAACAACGGCTTCAATGGTTCGCAACCTCATGCCAATCAACATTGGTTCAAGGAATCTATGACCTTGGCGAGCACCGCAGGGGATTGACTACCGAGGCAACCTGCCTCGCAGCAACCGACATCTAGAACAGCTTTTCCTGACTGGAAAGCACGTCGTCAATGCGCGATTGCATGGAATTTATTCTACGCCGCAGAGGCACCAAATCAACACCGCCAGTCGCCTGCATCTGAAAAATTTCGTGTGCAAGATTGAGCGCGCACATCACGGCCAGACGCTCGCCCGACGCACGGGTTGTTTCCGCCAGATCGCGCATGCGCCGCTCGACCAGTTCGACCGACGCATTCAGCGCGTCGCGTTCGCCTTCGCGACACTGCACACGGTATTCGCGTCCGAGTATCGTGATCTCGACCTGTTCGGCCTGTATCGGTTCGCGGCTCATTCCTGGGGCAACCTTTCGAGCAGACCACGCACCTTGTCGCGGGCAGCCGCGACCTTGTCTCCCAGCACCCGGTTTTCACCCTCGAGTGCGGCGACGCGATTGCGCAGCAGAATGTTTTCGTCGTGCAGCGCGCCGAAACGGCCAAGAAGCACGTCCACCCGTTCTTCAAGTTGCTTGATATCGTGATCCATCGGCGAACTATAGGTGCGCGCCCGTCAGACGGTCAATGGGCCGCCCCGGGCATTGGTGGGCAAAATTCCGGTTGCGCATCGATACTGCTGACATCACAGGCGCGCTGCAGCGCCCGGGCCCGCCGTATTGACCGGAACGGTACCGTTCGCCCACACCGAACGGGCATGAAAAAGCCGCCCCGGGGGGCGGCTTTTCCGGATGCAGGGTCAGACGCCTCGCGTCCGCTCCCGGTCAGCGTGCGAGCGATGCCGTACCCGCACGCTTGTCCGCCGAACTTTCGGCAACGCGACCCGCGTCGATCTTGCGGGTGAACACCCAGCGTGACGGCGTTCTGACGAACGCGTAGCCGGTAGGCGCGTCGATGAACACCTTGTAATCTTCCGGGTGTCCGACCGCCTGATCCGTCTTTGCCGATGCGCCAAAGGCGGCAAGTGAAAGACTGGTCGCAAGCAGAATGCGCAAGGTCGTGGTTTTCATGATGAAGCTCCAAGCAAGTTAAAAAATCTGTCGTTGGATCTAAGTTAGTGCACCGCAACAAGTCTTGCAACCCCGCACCAGTATTGAATCGTGACTAAATTCTTGTTTGTTTTTTGCGGCGCATCACACTGGCTCACAAGCTCAACACTGTGTGCCGTGAGTGCGACGCAGCACACGGCTGCCGACGACGATGGGCAGTGCATGGACGGAACACCATGACCGAAATGTTCCGTTTGCGCGATGCGCTCGAGCTCTATCTGGTGAGGCATCCGAAGCCATCCGTCGCGGCGGGTCTCTGTTACGGCATCACCGACCTCCCCTTGGCGGATAACCCGGTCACATGTGCCGCACGCCTCAGACCGCTGCTGCCGGAATCAGCGCGGGTGATAAGCAGTCCGCTGCAGCGCGCCCGACTGCTGGCGGATGCGCTGCAGCCGTCTGCCGCGTGCGACGCACGTCTGCGCGAGCTTGATTTCGGAGACTGGGAACTGAAGCCGTTCGCCGACATTCCGGCCGACGGATTCGAAACCTGGGGAAATGCCCTGCTCGACTTCCGGGCTCCCGCCGGCGAGTTGTACGCCGACATGGCCGAACGCGTCTGGAAAGCTTTCGACGAGCACCGGCAAGGCGCCCGCCAACTGGTGCTGGTGGGGCACAACGGGCCGATGCGTGCGCTGACCGGTACGCTGCTGGGGCTGCCGGCCAATCGCTGGCTGAACCTCGAGTTCGAGTTCGCCCATCTGACCCATCTGAGCATCGGCCCGCTCGGCGCAAAGCTGCGCGCCTTCAACCACTGACCGCCGCACCGTGGCGCCCTGCACCGCAGAGCGGCCGGATCAAGGATAATCCGCGCTTCTTCGCAGACCGTCCGCCATGACTCCAGTTCAGGTTTCCAGCCGCGCAATCTACGTGCGCCTGCTCGGCTACGTGCGCCCTTACTGGGTCGCATTCGCCGTCGCCCTCGTGTGCATGGCGCTCACCGCCGCAGCGGAGCCGGTGTTTCCCGCCATCATGAAGGCGCTGCTGGACGGCGGTTTCGGCGGCGGAGATCCCGATGCCGTCTGGTTCTACCCGATGCTCATCGTCGTGCTGTTCGCGGCGCGCGGCATCTTCGGCTTCATCGCCGACTACGCCTTTGCGTGGGCCGCGAACAACGTGGTGCTCGATTTGCGGCGCGCCATGTTCGGCCGGCTTCTGGCCCTTCCGACCGACTTCTTCGACAACAACAATTCCGGGGCGCTGATTTCCAAGGTCGCGTACGACGTGCAGGGCGTGACGCAGGCCGCCACCAATGTCATCACCGTTTTCGTGCGCGACACGCTGACCGTTGCCGGACTGCTCGCCTGGCTGCTCTGGCTGGACTGGAAGCTGACGCTGATCGTGCTCGGCATGCTGCCGTTGATCGCCATCGTGGTCAGGCTGAGTTCGCGCCGCATCCGGGAATCGGCGCGCGGCGCGCAGACGGCCATGGGCAGCATCGCCCACACGCTCGAAGAAACCATCGAAGCGCACAAGGTGGTCAAGATCTTCGGCGGACAGGACTACGAAATGAGCCGCTTCGACGCGGCCTGCCGCAGGCAGCGTCGACAGAACATGCGCAACATAGTCGCGGCATCGCTGGTATCGCCGATGGTGCAGGTACTGACGGCCATGGCACTGGGCATCGTGATCGCCGTGGCGCTGCATGACTCGGCGAGCAACCGTACGACCGTCGGCAGCTTCATGGGCTTCGTCACGGCAATGCTGATGCTGCTGGCTCCGCTCAAGCGCATCACCGACGTCAACGCGCCGCTGCAGCGCGGGCTGGCTGCTGCGGAAAGCGTATTCCAGCTGATCGACCAGCAGGCCGAGCGCGACACCGGCACGGTGGAACTCGAGCGCGCGCGCGGTCGCATCGACTTCGACCAGCTCGGTTTCGGCTACAGCGGACGCGAACAGCGTGTGCTGCAGCACATCGACCTGTCGATCGCACCGGGCGAAACGGTGGCGCTGGTTGGCGCATCGGGCTCCGGCAAGACGACGCTTGCCCATCTGCTGGCGCGTTTCTACACGCCGGGCAGCGGACGCATCCTGCTCGACGGACACGACATCCAGAACATCAGGCTGGCCAGCCTGCGTGCCAACATGGCACTGGTGAGCCAGGACGTCGTGCTGTTCAACGACACCGTGGCCGCCAACATCGCGTACGGTGCCCTGCGCGACACGCCGCGCGCCGACATCGAAGTGGCCGCCCGTGCGGCCCACGCACTCGAATTCATCCAGGCCATGCCGGAAGGATTCGACACGCTCATCGGCGAAAACGGCGTGAAGCTGTCGGGCGGCCAGCGCCAGCGCCTGGCGATTGCACGCGCGCTGCTGAAGGACGCACCGGTGCTCATCCTCGACGAAGCGACGTCTGCCCTCGACACCGAGTCTGAGCGTCAGGTGCAGGCTGCGCTCGACGTACTGATGAAGAACCGCACCACGCTTGTCATCGCGCACCGGCTGTCGACGATAGAGCGCGCCGACCGCATCGTCGTGATGGACAAGGGCCGCATCGCCGAGATCGGCTGCCACGCCGATCTGCTGGCAGCGGGCGGCCTCTATGCCAATCTCTACAACTCGCAACTGGGCGGCAACGACTGAATCCGCCGGTGGGGCCGCCGCTCAGATCTTCAGCGCGGCCGCGTAGCC